>NZ_CP011402.1:1834687-2140468 GCF_001643775.1 Denitrobacterium detoxificans
GGAAGTCATGTGGGTCGAGCGTAAGGCCCGGCAGGGCATCGGCAATGCCCTGAAGCACCGCGGGGGCGGTACCCTCGCCCATGCCGCGATCGGCAAGCCCCTGGTTCTCCACGAAAGAGCGCCAGGTGAAGATCTGGGGGTTCTTCTCGCCCATGCTGGGCAGCACGTCGTCGATGTAACGACCAAACACGGGATTAGGAGTAAACAAGTACACCTGATCGGGCGTCAGGTTCTCGCGGTTGCGATACAGCAGGTAGGCGATACGCTGCAGCAGCACCGACGTCTTTCCGCTGCCGGCAATGCCGTTTACCACCAAGGCCGGTACGTCCTCATGACGCACGACCTCGTTCTGCTCGCGCTGAATGGTGGCGGTGATGGCGTGCAGCTTCTCGGAGTGACGCGACCCAAGCGCCTTCAACAGTAGGGGATCCTCGATAGCCACCGTAGTATCGAAGTAGGCGTTCAGCGTGTCGCGCGTGATATCGAACTGACGTCGCAGCTTCAGATTGGCATGAATGGTGCGACCGTTCGCCTCGTATTGCGTGGCGCCGTTGCTCTGGTTGTAGTACACCTCAGCCACGGGGCTTCGCCAGTCGACGATAAAATGACGGCGCGTCTCGTCGGCGATGCCCACGCTGCCCAGGTAGATGCTACGCGCAGGGGCGCCTTCCTTCAGCTGCAAGTCAATGCGCGCGAAATACGGCTGCCGCATGAGCATTTCCGCGCGACGCAGGGTTTCCTCGGCAGCGTTCGCCGTGCGCTGGTACCCCGCAATGATGCTGTTCATGGCCTCGAGCTCAATCATCGTTTCGGCCGTATGGTCAACCTCGGCGAAGTCGAGCGACCGCTCGTCGCGCATGCTGCCCAAATCGCGCGTTGCTTCCTCGCTCGTTGAGCGAATCTTCTCGAGCTGCGCATTGCGAATGCCACACAGCTTTTCATAGGTGTGCGTAAGATGCTCTTGCTCTTCGGTAAATACGGCGTCGTCCACGAGAACCGTCCTTTCAGAAAAATTGAGCATACTAGTGTATCGAACGCTCTCGCGGCGCGCAAACGGACGTAGTTAGAGTTAGTCGAACATAGCGCAATATGAGCACAATAGGGCCTTAGACGGCCCCAGGTGGCCGCTGACACCCTGCACAATGCCGGGGGTCAGCACCCCAAACGCCCAGCACCAAACGGGACGCGTCAGGGAACATGCAGGATTCTTACTCCCCGTCGAAGAGATTTCGAATGCCGATGACGACCTGTTCGCTATCCGCGTTCAGGCGGACAACCTTCACGCCCACGCGTCTCGTAGGATCGTCCGCACGACGATACGCAATGGTCCACACGCCATGCTCGCCCAATTCGCGCCTCACCCCTTGAAGCGAAAAGTCGGCAAAGAACGAATCGATATCATCCGCGTAAATGCGCGAGGGAGCATCGGCTCGCGCCGCCTCGAAGAACCGTTCGCCATGACGCTGCACCGCCAACTCTTCGCCCTCGGTATTCAGGCTGTACTCGATAAAGCCCTCCGAAGCCAAGTCGACGTAGTAGATTTTGAAGTAGTCAGTCGCCAACGCACGCACGACGCCCGCATAGGTAGCCCCTTCGCCCGCTTCCGACACCGACAAGACCACGACAACAATGGCAGTTTTCCCCGTTACCGGGTTCGAGCGCATGTACCGAATGAAGGCATGCACGGTGGAGCCATCGGCCATCGTCTCATCGAAGAAAATACGACCCCGTTCCCTGCAGCATTGGCGGACGACGTGAACGAACGGCGAGTCAGAGTCGAAGGGATTCCCCGCATATCCCGGCATGGGATTGCCAATGTCGAATCCGTAGAACCGTTTCAAGAAATCGCGGTACGATTGATTGGATCGCGCATACTCGATAGTATTTTCGCCCACCTCGATAACGCCCATGGGAAGCACGTCAAAGTACTTGCGTAGGGCATCTTCCTCATTCGCCATAACAGCAAGGTCGTACAAATTCAAACGACCGATGGTGTCGTAATATTCCGACTCTTCGGGGTTTTCGAAGCCAATCTGAATGCCCCGATCGTACCGTTCGCGTATTTCCGCGAACGACACAGGACGGCAAAACAGAAAGCCCTGGAGCTTGGAGCACCCCACTTCCTGCAAGAACCGCTTCTGCTCTTCCGTCTCTACGCCCTCGCAAAGCGTATCAACGCCCAAAGACGTGGCCATCTTCACGAGCTCCGCTAGCACGGTTTTCGCACTATCGCCTTCGCTGAGGCGACGCATGAAACTCATATCGAATTTTATAAGGTCGAATTCCACACTTTGCAGCACGTCCATAGAGGAATAGCCACTCCCAAAATCATCTAGCCACACGGGGAATCCCAGCGCGCGCAGGCGCTTGACCTGCTCGTTCATAAATTCGAAGTCGCTCCCAAGAATGCTTTCCGTAACCTCGATGGCAATCATGTCACGCGAGAAGCCCGAGGCATCTACGCGCTCCGCTATCTCCCCCACGATGTCGCACGCCGTGAAATCCGCTCTTGAAAGGTTTATCGACGATGGCACCACGTACAAGCCAGCCTGCTGCTGCAGACGCATCTTCCGTAACGTCTGATCGAGCACATACAAATCGAGCTTGTATATCGTGCCCGCCTCCTCGAGCACCGGAATGAAATCATCGGGCGATATGACGCCGTATCGAGGGTCGACCCAACGGGAAAGCGATTCTTCATTACACACGTGCCCATTCAAGCCCCGTACGATCGGCTGGTAGAGCACCTTAATCCACCCCTGGTCAATTGCATTGTCTATATTGGCCAAGATATGCAACCGCCGTTCGGCATCTTCCCGCATGGCGCTGTCGTAATACCCATAGCTCGAGGCGAACTGGGTACGCAGCGCATCGCAGGCAAGCTTAGCGCCATCACACGCCTCGCTCACCGAACCGTCGCCCATTTTGCGCGGGAATACGCCCACACGAACGGGAAGGCTGTTTCCGGCGTTAATCTGGGCGCATTCGTCGAAGAACCTTTGCAGTACCTCGTCGAGACCCGCCTCTTCCGTGCAGACCGCAAAATGGTCGCCCGAAATGCGACAGCAGCTATCATGGGAAAACGTAGCCTTCAGAAGGTTGGCAAATTCGCGAATAAGCTTGTCACCCGCGCCGTATCCGTTCTGCGTATTGAACACCTGCATGCCGCTAAGGTCCAGGTACAGCATCACGGGTTCCCCGCCGCGCTCTTCGATGGCGCGCCTACCCGCTTCGGCAAGCTCGAAAAAATGCGTCATGCTAGGCAAACCCGTGAGGTAATCATACGTACTGTGACGAACGAAGCTTTCCTCGCGCAAGGCTTCAGTGAGAGAAAGCGTTAGGTCGGAACCTCGCAAATCCCCCCGCTCGCCCGTAAAAGAACCCTCGTCTGTATACGAAACATAGGCAAGACGCACGCCCTCTTCCGTGTAGCGATGCTCACCCTTGGCATGTATGATGCGATAGCCGTCGCTACGATGGTCCTTGGTACGGTAGACAACGTCGTATCGATCACCCTGCGTGGCAAAGCGAACGGCTGCTTCGGCGATGCGGGCAACGTCATCGGGATGCGTATCCCGGTACATATCATTGTCCATGTCGAAATAGGCCTGCTTGCGATCTTCGTAGCCGAACACCTCGCAGAAGCCATTAGACAGAATGAGCGTCGAAACGCGCTTGTCGATAAATTGATATATAGCAAGAGGCTGGGGCAAGCCCTCCAGCACCTTGCGCTCCCCATCGGCAAACTGATATCTACCCACGGTAGCCCCCTTCGCACCTTGGGCATCATGGCCAGCACGCCTAGCCACGATCCCCCAGGCTCACGCCCCCGATAATGAGACTTAGGGACTATTATATTTCTTTGTATTCCCCCGAGCGCTTGAACGGCTACCCTTTACCAAGCCGATAACTTAAAACAAAAAGGGCGGAGGAAACCTCCGCCCATAACGTTCGTGCAATTGCTGCCTGCACTAGGCAATCTTCACGACCCAGCCCTCGGGGCCTTCGATTTCGCCACTCTGAATGCCCGTAAGGGTGTTACGGAGCTTCGTCATAACGGGGCCAGCAGCTTCCATGCCACTGATCTCGATAACTTCGTCGCCGTTGGTGATCTTGCCCACGGGGCTAATCACGGCAGCCGTGCCACACAGACCCGCCTCGACGAAGTCTCCCGCTTCGACCTCGGCAAACTTCACCGGACGCTCCTCGACGTTCATGCCCAGGATGTCGCGCGCAACCACCACGAGCGAACGACGCGTGATAGAGGGCAGGATGGAGTCGGTATGACTCTGCGGCACCACGAGCGTGCCTTCCTTGTTCACGAAGATGATGTTGGCGCCACCCGCTTCTTCCACGTACGTACGGCTCTGAGAGTCGAGATAGAGATTCTCGGCGAAGCCGTTGGCATGCGCTTCCACGTTGGCCTGCAGGCTCATAGCGTAGTTCAGACCGGCCTTGATGTTGCCGGTGCCGCGCGGTGCAGCGCGGTCGAAGGGGCTCACGCAGATGGAAATGGGCACAGCGCCACCCTTGTAGTAGGGGCCAACCGGCGTAACCAGGATGCGGAACTGGTATTCCGTAGCAGGCTTCACGCCAATGACGACGCCCGTGGCGAACATGACGGGGCGAATGTAGAGCGTAGCGCCACTGCCGAACGGGGGAACCCATTCCAGATTGGCCTTCACGACCTCTTTCACGGCCTCGACGAACTTATCCTTCGGGAAGGGCGGCATGCACAGACGCTCGGCCGTTTCGTACATGCGATCAGCATTCAGATCGGGACGGAAGCATACGATGTCGCCAGACTCGGTGGTATACGCCTTCAAACCCTCGAAGCATTCCTGGCAATAATGCAGAATGCCCGCGCACTCGCTAATGGTGACGGAATGGTCGGCCGTAAGACCGCCCTCTTCCCACGCGCCATCGCGCCAATTGCACACATAGCTGTACGACGTGGGCATATAGCTAAATCCGAGGCTGCCCCAATCCAAATCCTTCTTTTCCATGCGCCGTCCTTCCACGCGCTTGCGTTGAAATGTTCCATCGATTGTACTACTCCACCACGCTAAAGCACGACATTTCACAGAATTGCAAACCACCCACACCCAACCCCGCAATCATCGCCCCCCCACATCAAGGCGCGAGCGAAGCAAAGCGCCCGTACGAATGCCCACGACCCAGCAGGCTGCACCCCTCGCAGCAGGGCGCGCAGCGAAGCGTCCGCGCCCGTGAGGCAGCATGCCGCAATTGGCACACCTCGCAGCAGGGCGCAAGCGAAGCAAAGCGCCCGTCCCACACCCCACGACCCGGCGCGCAAGATCATCTCGCGGCAGGGCGGACAGCGAAGCGCCTCCGCCCGTGAGGCCGCCCAAGCCAAGCGAACTCCCCTCGCATCAGGGCGCGCAGCGAAGCGTCCGCGCCCGTGGCACACCCCACGACCCGGCGAGCGGAACCCACTCGCAGCAGGGCGGACAGCGAAGCGCCTCCGCCCGTGGGAACGCCCACGACCGGACCAACGGTTTACAACCACCGGCACCTTGCACGCGTACTACGCCGTCAAGAGGAATATCCCAGCCCGGTACACCCCAGAGGGCGGGGCGATGGGCCTTGAGGGGCACTGTGAAAGCAAACAAAAACGCGCTGTACCCGGGGTTGCCCGCGGAGAGCGGGAGGCGAAGCCTCACGCAAATCCGCGGGCAACCCCGGGCAGCGCGCAGTAAAAGCATGAACCAGCGAGCACACGAGCCCGGCGCACCCGCCCGCAAACAAAAGAGGAACGCGGGGGATGTCCTCGCGTTCCTCTATGAGTACAACAACACGCCGGGCGAGCAGCGGAGCGGGTGCCCTCAAGGCCCATCGCCCCGGCCTCGCCAGGCCGAACCGAGTGCGTTACTCCACAACCACGTAGTACACGTACATGGGGCCGTGGACCCCCTCTACGCGCACCAGCTCGATGTCGCTGGTGACGGAGGGGCCACTGATGAAGCACACCTGGCTTGCCAGCTTGTCGCCGGCCTTGCGGGCGGCGTCCAGCTCGTCGAGGGCTTCGCGCATGGTGGGCTTCATGGTGGAAGCGTCGATCAGCACGATGTGAGCCAGCGGCAGCAGGCTGACAGAACGACCGCAGTCGGCCGTCATGGGCTGCACGATGGTGCCCGTTTCGGCAATGGCACCAGCGGCGTACGTTACGCCAAAGCGCGCCTGGTTGCATGCCTGCAGCATGGCGTCGTGGCCAGCTTCAACATCCCAGCGCACGGCATCTTCGCCCAGAACAGCGGGGATGCCCAGCTCGGCGAGCTTTTCCTGCGCGGAATACACCGCAGGGCCCACCTGCACGGTAGCGCCTTCGGCGGCGTCGGCTGCACGGGCCTCGGACACGATCTTGGCAACGGCGTCGGCAGCGCCTTCCGCCGTGGTGCGTACTACACTTACGCGGATGGCCTGAGCCTGCTCCACGAACATATCCACCAGCGCATCGTGCGAAAGACCGTCGGTCACGCGCACGGGACGCTTTACCTGCTTGCCCTGCGTGGGGGCTTCGGGCACTTCTTCATGGCCCAGGCGCGCGGAAATGGGCGCCAGAAAATCATCGAGCGAGCAGCGGCTCATCGGGCATCGCCCTCCCCTTCTTCATTGGCATCTGCGGGGGTGTCCACCCCATCTTCGGAAGCCGCAGCAGCGGCCTTGTGGTCCTTGAACCAGTCGCGGAATCGATACGTGCTGAGCACGTCGACATCGCGGAACGACGTCCAGCCCTTCAGGATGGGCACCCACTGCGTACCGGCATCGAGGCGGCCCTCCTTGCCCGCCATGAGGTTCATAACGGGACGACCCACCTTCATGATGCCCTTGTACAGAGGCACGTGATTCCACATCATGGAAGCGCCACGGAACAGGGGCACCTCCCATGCATGTCCATGACCAGCTTCGATCATGTTCATGCGGTGGTCGCGAATAAGCTCGTGCAGCGGAATCTTCACGGGGCAGCGGTCGGTGCAGGCACCGCACAGGGTGCAGGCGAACGCCAGCGTGTCGATGTTTTCGTAGCCTTCCAGAGCGGCCGTGAGCACGATGCCCATGGGGCCCGGGTAAATGGAGCCGTAGCCATGACCGGTGATGTGGCGATACACGGGGCAGATATTCAGGCAGGCGCCGCAGCGGCAGCAACGCAGCATAGAGTCGAACTGGCTGCCAATCATGTTGGAACGACCATTGTCCATGATTACGTAATGGACTTCCGCGGGGCCGTCGATCTCGCCCTCGCCACGTGCGCCCGTGTCGACGCTGAAGTACGCCGTCATCTGGGCACCCACGGCGCTACGAGGCAGCAACGCCATGCTGGCGTCCAAGTCAGCCAGCGTGGGAACAATGCGGTCGATGCCGATGAGCACGACCTGAACGGGCGGGCACGTATCGACCATGCGGCCGTTGCCCTCGTTGGTGACCAGCGTTACGGAACCGGTTTCGGCAACGGCAAAGTTGCAGCCGCGAACGCCGACTTCGGCTTCCAGGAACTCCTCGCGCAGAATCTTGCGCAGGAAGTGCGTGATGTGCTCGGGAACGGAATCGCCCTCGTAGCCACGTTCGCGCTCGTAAATCTTTGCAATGGCGTCGCGGTCGAGGTGCAGAGCCGGAACCACAATGTGGGAAGGACGGTCCTTCGCGGTCTGCAGAATGTTCTCGGCGCAGTCGGTCTCAATGACCTTCACGCCCGCATCTTCCAGAACCTCGTTCAGGCCGATCTCCTCGGTCATCATGCTCTTCGACTTCACGGCCGTGGAAGCGCCCTTGGCCTCGAAGATATCGAGGATTTCCCAAAGCGCGTCCTGATCGGAAGGAGCGTAGTGCATGATCACGCCGTTTGCTTCTGCGTTCTGGGCGAACTGACGCACATAGTAGTCGAGGTTATCGGTAACGTTCTGGCGCATGTGCTTGGCCACTTCGCGCATATCCTCGAAGCCAGGCATGGCGTCCACGACTTCGGCGCGCTTGTTGAAGAACGTCTCCTGCGCGGTTTCGATGGCATTGTGCTTGAAATCGTCTTCCAGGCACGTGGCCACGCGCTCGCGCAGAGTTACATCGGTATCGTACAGGATGGCCATCGGTTACTCCCTCGAATCCAGAATCTGAGCGATGTGCATAACGCGGATATCGCGATCGAGCTTGCCTTCGGTACGCAGGCGAGCAAGCGCACCCTTGATGTTCATGAGGCAGGGCACGTCGCCGCCGCACAGAACCTCGGCACCCGTGTCGATAATCGTCTGGCACTTTTCGGCAACGATGGCGCTAGAGATTTCGGGCTGCTTCACGCTGAAGGTGCCGCCGAAACCGCAGCAGCGATCGGCATGCTCCATTTCGATGTACTGCAGGCCCTTCACGTTACGCAGTAGCTCCATGGGCTGCTCTTCCACGCGCAGGAAGCGCGTGACGTGACAGCTCTTGTGATAAGTAACCGTATGGGGGAAGCTGGCGCCCAGATCGGTTACGCCCAGCTTGTCGACCAGAAATTCGGTGAACTCGAAGAAGCGGGAACGCACGGAAATGGCGTCGAGCTTCGACTTGTATTCGGGATCTTCGATGATGGCCGGATAGTCGTCGATGATGGCGCTCATGCAAGAACCCGTCAGAGAAACGATGGCATCGTAATCCATGTTGTAATAGGAGTCGATGATGCGCTGCGCAACGGGCACAAGCTCTTTCTTGTAGCCCGAGTTCGTGAGCATCTGACCGCAGCAAATCTGCTCTTCAGGCATTTCGACTTCACAGCCGAGCCGTTCGAGCACGTTGACAGCGGCAATGCCCACTTCCGGGTAGAACATGTCTACCAGGCAGCCAGGGAAAAATGCAACTTTCATTCGGGTGGCGCTCCTCACGTCGTCTCTCATTCTCGTCCTACCCATTTTAGGTATTTGCCCCACGATTCCCGCGCACGCGCGTAAACGCAGGGAAATGTACACACCATTTGCAATCTGTGGGTGTACGCCTGTCGAATGAAACGACAATTGCGCCTGCTTTACCAGAGTGGAGTATTCGTTCCCACGAAAAAAACGAGAGGTCACCATACTCAAAAACGAGGCGACCGACCACGTGAAATGAGCCCAAAAGCGTTACAATTCAACCCAGGGATTATTTGGGGATAGGAGCTCATCATGGGCAGCATGTGGCAAGACTTTGCGCGCAATCGCATCATCGTGGCAATTGCCGGCATTATCCTAGGTGCCGTATTCCTATTCTTCCAGTCACGCGCCCTCGATTTCCTCGTGTGGATCATGGGCATCATCGCCCTCGTTACCGCAGCGGGCTACGCCCTGACATTCGCATTCGGTTCGACCCGCAACCCTGGGCTCATTGGCGCCGCCATCTTCAGCGCACTCGTAGGCATACTGTTCATCAGCGTGCCCATGGCCATCGTAGACTTCCTGCCCTTCCTCATTGGCATCATTCTGCTCGTTAGCGGCATTACCAATCTCATGCGCAGCTTCGCAGCCGCAGGATTGTTCGGAGGCATTGCACTGGGGCCGGCTATTCTTTCGGCCATCATCGCCATCCTGGGATTGCTCGTCATTGTGCGCCCCGGAGCACTGGCCGATGCGGTCGTGCTATTTATGGGCATCAGCCTAATCGTAAGCGGCATATTCGACATCTACCTCATCATCGTCGATCGTCGAAAGCAGCCCGTGGATATCTACGTGCGCTAACAGGTAGGGGGCAAACAGGCCCCCTACACTTTCAAAACGTGACGTTCCCTACTCGCGCTCGCGCAGGTATGACTCCAGACCATCGATAAGATCCTGCTGAGAATGCGCGTCGCATTTCACGTATATGTTGCGCACATGGCTACGTACGGTGTTGTACGAAATGCAGAGCTCCTCGGCAGCGCGGTTCTTCGTATACCCCTTCAGCAGGAGTTCGAACACATCACGTTCGCGTTCGGAGAGATCGCAGTCGGCAGCCATGGAGGCAACCGCCCTACGCCAACGGCCAGGCTTTCGCTCCCCCTCTTGATCGGAGACGCGAACGGGCTTCATTGCTGGGCACGAAGAGCAATCGGAGCAATTGGAACTCTCCTTGCGCATGAGCTCGTCTTCGAGCATCTGATTCGCCTCGCGCGAACCGCCAATAGAGATAGAAACGGCCTCGTCGTCGCCGTCGACCGGGCGAAACAGACCATCAATTACCCCAGGATTCACGACAATGATGCCGCACACGAGCATGACCGCAAGCAGCAAAACCTCGATGGTGGGCAAAACGGCGCTATCGACATCGAAGGCAAACAATCCAAACCCGATGAGCCAACCAACAACCGAGCAAAGGGCCATAGTGCCCCACCCCCAGCCAAATATGCGAATGGGAGATCTACCCGATTTGTAGGCGATGCCATTGAGCAACGTCCAAACCACCAAATTGAGCAAGGCGTTGATGCAACCAAAGCTCTCGAGCGTAGCTGAGGACCCCAGCCCAACGATGGGAAGCGGCAACGTCGCGAACGCCAGGGCCAAAAACGCGTAATAGCACAAGCGCGACAAGTTGGTACGCAACGGTAGGGCGGCAATGACGAAGCAAACGACCAACTTCACGAAGAAGAAGATGACCGAAGAATTGCCACGCGCCTCGGCAAAGGTATCCATCTCGATCATAGAGGGATAGAAACCACGCACGATATTGATGGCGATGGAGAACACGCCAATGGCCAGAACCAACCGCAAGAACGAAAACCCACGGTCGGAGTATTTCTCGTCGCCCACGCTGTCATACCGCAAACGTCCGCCGTCGAGCAAACTCGTAATGCCGCCCAGCAAGGGCAGCAACGCCATGAACACCGGGGGCCAACCCGCAGGCAGCATGAGCACGTACCCATAGATAAAGGAAGCGAGAATCTGCACCAGCGCGCAGGATAGCATGATTTCCTTGGGATTCACCTGGGCAAGCAAAAAGCTGAAACGCGCTGCGAGCAGCGAGGTGAACACGCCGGTCAGGGCCACGAACACCATGCTCCCCAACTGCATATCAAGCCACGTGGAAATAGAGGCGAGCGCACCAGCACCCGCAATCCAGGCCGGCTTTTGAATAATGGCCTGCACCTTGCGGTGCGCAAAGCCAAACGCAATGAGCATAAGCGACATGGCCGTAGTAGAAACGCAATACGCAATGATGATCTGAAGCGAATCGGGTTCAACCGGGCCTAGGTATATTTCGCCCGAATAGATGAGCTCGATCCATGCCACCCAGAACGCCTGAGACATCAGGGCGATGGCGGGCATGATGTTATCGAACCCAAGTTGGGCATTCTTTGGCGTGATACGCATGGATCCACTCCTCCTTGGTTTCCGTGCGTTTCGCATACGATGTGGAACACTGCCGCACCCCACGACATTTCACAGGATGCGGCAACGGGGCACGCTACGCCGCCTGGCTCACCGCGCTCCCCGCCAGCTCTTCCATGAGAACGGCGTCGTCGGATGCATAAGC
Source organism: Denitrobacterium detoxificans (assembly GCF_001643775.1). Lineage (NCBI taxonomy): Bacteria > Bacillati > Actinomycetota > Coriobacteriia > Eggerthellales > Eggerthellaceae > Denitrobacterium > Denitrobacterium detoxificans. The sequence continues at coordinate 1,846,157 of NZ_CP011402.1, forward strand.
GATGATAATGCGCATCATCGCGGGATAGAGCGGCAATTTCGCGAACTCGTCCACTTTCGCGGCAAGCCGATCAACCCAGTTCAGAATATGCACCTTCAGAAAACCCGTCTGCACGCGGGCAAGGCGCGCCAATTCGTCGCGATCAAGTTCGCTTGCACGCAGAACCTGGGCCGTACGCGTAGCCATAACCGACATGAATTCCAATTCCAAACCCAGATGATCTTCGGGCATGCGCAGGCTCGCGTCGACATCTACGCCATTCGCGCGATAGATACGCAGCGCATCGTCACGGGCATCCTGCATGAGCAGATGCTCTTCGCTCGTGAAGACCGACTCATAGGGCTCGGCCGTAATGCCATCGTTGACGCCCGCCGACAAGAAAATACGGGCGTAATCGCATGCCAGATCGGTACGCGGATCGCTTCCCGCATGCGCCAGATACCGACGGATGGACGTAATGGCGGCGGCCACTTCCTCGGACGCCCCCTCATCGGCCGCAAGCGATTTTAGCTGCCCAATTTGCTCGACCGTGAACTCATGCAGCAGCGCGTCGGAGAAAAACTTGTACGACGCTGCGCGCCCGTCCATCATCTGGGCGATTTCCTCGGTGGTAAGAGTTTCCTGTTCCATGATGTGCCTTTCTACGTAGCGGCCACGCAAACATGGCCGCCACACTCTTATGCTTCAGACGCGGACGCTTCCTGCGTCGCCTCGGTGTTTTCAATGTTGGAGGCTGCCTGCAATTCGGCTTTCTTCGCAAGCAGCGGAATACTAATGGCGCCCGACGGGCATGCTTCCACGCACTCGCCGCATCGAGAGCATTCGGGAATGGACATGGCATGCGGGTCAACGCGCTCGGGGCATATGTTTACGCACGTCGTGCAGCGCTTCCCCTTCGCATGCAAGCACGTATGACGCTCCACGACCGGCCTGAGCACGCGGCTCTTCGATGCCACGAGCGAAAGCAAGGCGCTAATGGGGCAGAAGGTAGTGCACCATTTGCGGAAGAGCACAACCTCGGCAATAAGCACCAGGGGAAACACGATAAGACCCCAGCTCGCTTCGTTGAAGCGAAAGAGATTCCAAATGCCGATGGTGACGGCAAAGGACAAACCAACGGGGCACAGCAGACAGAATACGGGGAACCCGAACGCGAACGAACTGGCGACCGTGCCCAGCAGCACCACGTGACGGCTGTCGATGCGCGTGCCATTTCGCGTGCCCGCATCCTTCGCGTCGCCCTCTTCGCGCGCTTTCTTCGCGCTCTTTGGACGGAAGAAGGAACGCACGTGAGGAACGGGGCACACCCACGAGCAAAACGCCTTGCCCACGCAGAAGCCCACGATCAGGATGACCACAAGCAACACGATGGGATGCACCAGGAATGCCTTCGCACCAGCAAGTACCTCCAGGGCGCCAACCGGGCAGATGGCGGCGATATCGCGCCAGCCCAAGGCAGACGGCGTACCCGTACCCGTATGAATAACCAGGCCGACGATAACGCTCAAAAACACAATGAGCGAAACGAGCCCGCGTTTAGTACGCATCTTCATGGCGCTTACGCCTCCTTCCAGACTTCGACGTTGATGCCGCGAGCATGCGATCCCGTATAGGCACGATACGTTGCCGATGGGCAGACGAGCTCGCACTTGCCGCAGCCATTGCAGAGCTCGGCGTGAACCACGGGCTTGCCCGAATCATTCAGCTCGATGGCCTCGTATTCGCAGGCATCCACGCAGATATGGCAACCCGAACCCTGGTAGGCAATGCACTCGTTGACGTCCACTACGGCTACGCCGATCTTTTCAGTGGAGGGGTCAAACGGAACAAGCGCCTGCGTCGGGCACACTTCGATGCACTCGTTGCAGAACGTGCAATAGCCCTTGCGAAAGTCAATGCGTGGGGTGCGGTAGTTAACCAGCCCATTTTCCAGAACGCACACCGTCAGGCAATTCTCGGGGCAGATGCTGCGGCACTTATCGCACTTCAAGCAGCGCGCAATGAATGCAGCTTCGTCCTGCCCTCCCGGAGGGCGCAATAGGTTTCCATCGCCCGCAAGCGCCACGCCCACGCCTCCCACAGCGCACAGTCCAGCCACGCCTGCCGCACCCAAGGCAAATGCTCGGCGCGAAACAGCAGGCGAGTCATCGCGCGGCTTCTCGTCTTCCGACATCGATTCCTCCTCGTCATAACGCTTCCCCACCCGCGGGGGCGGGCGGTAACCCACCCCCGCGAGCATGGTGCGGCACCCCGTCTGCGAGCGCCGCACCTTGCGACCTACATGGGGCTAAAGAAGTTGTACAGAGTACTCATGGACACCCACATGAATGCGCGGTACGCGATGCAGCCTACGATGGCGCATACGGCAGCCGCCGATGCAAGCGCCAGGGCGCTTTCGGGCTTCTTGCCCACGAAATAGCCCATAACCGCAGGCAAAACGCCGCCCACGATCACAGCAAGGACCCAGCCGAGCAGCACGGCATCGGCAGAGGACACCGTCGCCGTGTAGATGCCCGCCAGAACGGCGGCAACGATGCCGCCCGCGAGAAGCAGCTTCGGAAACGCATCCAGGTTGGAAGCGTCGCCCTTTACGCAAACGCAGGCAAGGTAGCAGGCAATACCAGCCGGAATGGCGGTACCCAGATAGCCCAGGGGCAAGAGAATCGTATTCCAGGAAACGCGCGCGGCCATCATGTACGAGGCACCTGCCATGAACGACAGCAGCACGCCGAACACCGCAGCGATGATGATCAGGCCCTTGCGGGCAGATGCCCCGCCTTCACGCTTGAGCATAATCAGGTAGATGATCGCGAACAGGGCGGTAACTCCAACCAGGGCGGCTTCGGTGAAAATGCCGCTGGTGGGATGACCCAGAGCAGCGAGCATGCGCTCGGGGTGGGCCAAGTGCGTTACCGACGCGCAACCACCCACGATCAAAAGGACGATCGCAATAAGCGTCGCTGGAAATGCGGCATTACGCTGAATGCCCTTTACCTCGGCATATGCCAGCGATGCAAGCATCCAGCCAGCCGCGCCGGTAAGCGTGGTGAAGATAACGAGAGACCATTGGATTGCCATTATTCCTCACTACTCCTCCAGGTCGCAATGCTCTTGCGCAGGATGTATGCCGTAGAGGGGCCATTACCCACGTCCGTAAGGTGATGCACGTCCTGCGGGTCGGCGGCCGCAATGGCCTTGGCGGCATCGGACGTGGGATCGTCCAGGTCGCCATAGAAACGCGCCTCGCCACAGCACTTCGCCACGCAAACGGGCTTCTCGCCGTTGGCGGTAAGGTGACCGCACAGCGTGCACTTCTCAACGCAGCTTTCCGAGCTATTCCACGAACGCACGCCGTAGGGGCAGGCCATCATGCAGTACTTGCAGCCGATACACTTACTTTTGTCCACAAGCACGATGTTCGTTTCCGGGTCGCGATAGCTAGCGCCCGTGGGGCACACGTTCACGCAGGGAGCGTCCTGGCACTGCTGGCACATGGTGGGCAGCCAATACTGCTCGATGTCGGGGAAGGTGCCATGGGGCCCTTCGATGATGACCTTGTTCCACTGCTCGCCCAAGGCAATTCCGTTTTCAGCCTTGCAGGCGACCTCGCAGCTAAAGCAGCCGATGCAGCGGTTGAGGTCGACTACGATGCAATTACGCGTCATAAACGGCATCTCCTCCTCCGGTGTTATCAGAGGGAACGGGCATCCAGGGCTCGAACTCCTCCGGGTCCTCCCAAACGCCTTCGGGCTTGGTGGACTTCTCGATGTTTACTTGGAACCCGCGCAGCGTGTACGTGCCATACTCGTCGTTATACGGCTCGTCATGCTTGGTGAGCAGGTTGATGTTCATGGCCTTCCATGCCTGGCTGGGATCGTCGGAATCCAGCAGCTCGGGATTCCAGAAGCGTTCCTGGTACAGCACGCCAGGAGCAATGCCCTCGGTAACCAGCACCTTGCCGTGCGTCGAATCGCGACGGCTCGTGAGCTTGATCCAGTCACCCGTTTCCACGCCCACTTCTGCAGCCGTCTTCGGATTGATCCAGGTAAGGGGCACAGGATAGATCTCACGCAGATACGGAACATTGCGCAGCGTGCCGTGGTGGTACATGGGCACGCGGCCCTCGGTGAGGGTGTACGGATACTGCGCATCGTAGCCATCATCGCCAACCACGGGGCTCTCATGCGGCTCGCGATAGTACGGCAGGGGCGGATAGTCCACCGAAGCCGCAGGGAACGAGAAGCCCATGGAGTCCTTGCCCGCGGAATTGCCGGTACGGCCCAGACGAATCATGCCCTCGGCGTACGGCTCGCAACGCAGGCTCGTAGTGCGGCTGAAGCCATACGGCTTGCCCGTGGTAGGGCTGATCTGCTTGTAATAGCCGTACGAATTCTGCACCCAGGCCTCTTCCTCGGTGATCTCCATCGGCATGAGTTCCTTGCACTGTTCCCAGGTAAGCCCCTCGGGATACTTCTTCGTGAAGGAACGGCTGATGACGGAAGCCAGGAATTCCTCGTACTCCTCGTAGGTAAGCCAGTTCTTGGAAAGCTTTTCCACGTTGCTGAAATCACCCGTAAAGGAGCGCAGACACTTGGGATGGCCCTTGTCGGCGAGCTTCTTGGTAAGCCAGCTCCACATGAGGGTCTCGTCCACGCACTCGAACAGCTGCACCACGCGCTGGCGAATGAGGAAGACGTTGCAGCGGTCGCAAGCATAGCTGGTTTCCAGCCATTCGGCCGCAGGTAGAATGATGTCCGCCATCTCCACGCTCATGGCCGTGGGGTACATGTACATGTGAACGATGAGCTCGAACTTCTTCGCCGCCTCCAGGAAGTGGCGGGCGCCGCCGAGCATGGCGGGCTTGTTGCCGGAACGGTCGATCCACACGCGCGGCAGATACGGCTCGCCCGTTTCCAGGGCCGTGCGGATAGTGCCGATGTGGCTTGCCTTCCAGAAGCCCAGGCCCTTGTGCTCGATGTACCCCAAGCGGCGAAGCTCCGTTTCGTACGTGGGACCCATCTCGTTGTAGCCGTACTTGTCGTACGCAGGCACCAGGTAGGTGCCAGGGTTCTGAGCCGGACGCTGCTGCGTCAGATTGCCAGGGTTATCGACATTGCTCATGATGATGTCGATAATGGTGGTACCCATGGCGGCCTGAGCGCTCTGCTCGTACTGGTCAGTTGCCACGCCCAGGCTGATGCCGGCGTTGGGGCTGTTCTCCACGTACAGCTTGATGGCTTCTTCGATCTTGTCCTCGTCAAGCCAGCAAACTTCGGCCGCCTTGGCCAACGTCCACTCTTCGCAGCATTCCTTCAGCGCGCGGAAGCCCGTCTTGATGCCGGTAACGCCGTTGTATTCGAACTCGCCGTCCATCTGGGCATCCAGCGTCTCATCCCAGGGGAAAGGAGCTGGACGCGGGGCATTCTGCGTCTTGTCCCACACTACGAACGTGTACTTATCTTCCGCCTCGTCCACTTCGAAGCCCAGCTCGGAGGCCTTGTAGGTGTACTTCGTTTCCGGGTTGATGAGGAACGGAAGATTCGTCCACTTCATGCAGAACTCTTCGTCGTAGAGCTTGTTATCCAGGATGTACTTGATCCAGGCAAGCTCGAGCGCAACGTCAGTGCCCGGGCGAATGGGCAGCCAAATGTCAGCCTTGGAGGCATCGGGCGTGAAGCGCGGGTCGATGACAACCGTCTTCGTGCCGTTCTCGCGCAGGTTGCACAGCGCGCGGCCACCCGAAGCGGGGCAGCTCTGCGAGGGGTCGGTGCCCCACAGGACCAGGCACTTGCACATGTTGTCGCCATACTGGTTACCCGAGTAGTAAATCTCATAGGCATTCGAGTCAGCGATGGAGTTGTCGGTCTGGCCGTTCATTACCGGCTGAGCATGGTTACGCGGCAGGTAGCACTGAGCGCAACCGGGCTCGAAGAAGTTACCGCCATCAAACGCCTGCAGGAAGCGCATCTGCGAATAGAACTGCGGGTTACCACCGCCACCACCAGAAACGATGAGCGTCATGGGGTCCTGCTCGTACAGGTCCATGAGCTTGTCGGCAATGGTGTCGAGCGCTTCTTCCCAGGTGATGCGCTCCCAATTGTTGGTGCCGCGCTCACCCACGCGCTTCATCGGGTACTTCAGGCGATTGGGGTTGTACAGCGCCTGAATGCCAGCTGCGCCCTTTGCGCAGATGCGGCCCTCGCTCATCGGGTCGATCTCATCGCCCACGATGCGCACGACGCGCCCATCTCGCACGGTCACCTTTACGGCGCAGTTCGAGATGCACGCGCGACAAGCGGTATGTACCACCTTTTCTTCGCCGGAGGAACTGGTGTCGGCATGAGCTGCTTCCACGAAATTCGTGTCAGACTGCCCGGCAACCGCGCAAACGGCGCCAGCAACTGCAGCCGTTTTCACGAAGCTCCTGCGCGACATATTCAATTTCTCCATCCCTACCTCCTTCTTTCTTCCTCTTGCATTGGATGTATCTCGTCTAGCAGGCACATGCGCCCGCAATAGACCCATGGGAATACGGCATGTGGCCGCACGGGGAGAGTGCGGCGCGCGCTGCAATAGGGAGGAGGGTGCAACGCGCGTCGCCGGAAATGGCTATGCAGTATGGCTGGCCTTGCGGCTACTTGCGGCGATTCGCCCTTCCTGCGTGGTAATCCAAGCATGTTCCCAGCGAATGCCACCAGCATCCTTCAGCAGATTTCCGTACAGGCTCGGCCAGATGGTGGGAATGTCAGTACGCGGATCGCGGAACAGGAAGCCCTCGGCGTCAAGCAGACTCTGTAGGTCCTTCGTGCTTAGACCACCCTCGCGATCGCACAGCTCAAGCGTGCGTAGCAGGGCGCTCGCAAGGTGCGGGCGTTCCAGAAAGAGAGCGTCGAGACGCGTTGCAGGCTCGAACAGCTCGGCAACGCGCTCACCCTCGGGTGTAGTGATGTACCACTCCTCGACCACGTCCTCTTCGGTAAGCGATTCGTCAGCGATGGCGTCCTCGATGGAGCCCTCGTATGGTTCGCCATTCACCTTCACCTGGCACGCAAGCGCGCCACGACGTACCAACACGTCAGCAACGCTGGACAGCGCCTGCACGGGCTTTGCGCCCGCAGCTTCCAGCTGGGCGTCCACCTGGGCAAGCAGTTCACTCCCCTCGCGCTCTTCGCGACATGCCGCAAGCAGAGCGCGCGCGGGCTCGATGAGCGTGGGGTTGTCGCGCAAGGACTGCGCCAAGGCATCAACCTGGTCGACGGGCTCCTCGGCGCAGGCAATCACGGGCTCGGACTCATCTTTGCTAGGGGAATCGACATAGGCAGCATGGGGCACGGGAGGAATGACAGCAGACTCCTCCAACACCGTGCCTTCTTCGGCAGCACGCGCCGCGCGTTCCCTTATTTCCTCGACGCTCATAGAAGGCTGCAGGCCGCGTTCGACCTTCCAGCCAAAGCTCGTTATTTCGCGCTTGGGACCGCGTTTCATGTGATGCTCCTCTTCTACAAAACCAGATGCCTCTCCGGGGCATCCGCTCCTCCATCTGCATCGCAGAATAGGCAAAGAGGGGGTGTAAATCTCCGTCCATGGCGGCGTAATTTAGCGCGCGAATGGGCTCACCCGCCTAGTCCGCTGCGGACGGATTCGCTTCATAACCGCAGCTAGAAGGGTTGACTAGGCCCCCTTTTGTTCACACGCCCGAAACAAACGAACGAAACGCATGAAGGAAATGCGCACGCTTGATTTCAGGCATGTAAACGCACGAACCAGAAACAAATTCGAAACCAGGGCAAACCTATACTCGCCGCATACCGCCGACGGAAGCGGTCTTGGCCAGACCGCACCTCGTACCCCCTATCGCAGAAAGGATGTGGTCGTCCATGACGCCACCATCTAGCGCAATCGCAATCGGGCCCGAACGCGCCGAATCCAGCGAGTACTTCGAGAAGAGATCGCTGAAGAAAGGCGCCGTTAATTGGGTGCTTCTTATGAGCCTGGGCGTCGCCTACGTTATCTCGGGTGACTTTTCGGGCTGGAACTATGGAATCGGAAATGGCGGCTGGATGGGCATGGCCATTGCCTTCGTGGTAATGGGAGCCATGTACCTCTTCATGGTGCTGGGCATTGCGGAAATGTCCTCGGCCATGCCCACCGCAGGTGCCGGCTACGGCTTCGCCCGACGCGCCATGGGGCGCATCGGCGGTGCGCTCACAGGATTCTCCATCCTGATCGAATACACTATCTGCCCCGCCGCCATTTCCACGTTCATCGCCGCATACGTACATGACCTGGGACTCTTTGCGGACGTTCCCTCGTACGCCATCATCGGGTTCTTCTTCATCATCCTGGTAGGCATACACATCTTCGGTGTCGGCGAAGCCTTGAAGCTCATTCTGGGAATCACCGTCGTGGCCATGATCGCCCTGCTCGCGTTCGTATTCGGAATGATTCCGCATTTCGACGCCGCCAACCTCTTCGACATTGCCCCCGCCGTAGCCGACGGAACCACCATGCTGCCCTACGGCGCAAGTGGCATCCTGGCAGCGCTGCCTTTCGGCATCTGGCTGTTCCTGGCCATCGAGGGCGTACCCCTGGCCGCCGAAGAATCGGCTAACCCCAAGCGCGACATGCCCCGCGGCATCCTGGCCGCCATCGGCGTGCTCATCGTGACCGGTACGCTCGTTCTGTTCCTGTGCGCTGGTGGCGCAGGCGCGGAATTTGCCGGCGCAGCTCCCGCTCCCCTGGTAGACGCCCTGAACGCCGTTGGCGAAAACAACCTGGCCCTCTTCGTGAACTACGCGGGCTTGGCCGGCCTAATCGCCTCGTTCTTCTCCACCGTATTCAGCAGCTCCCGCCAGGCATTTGCCCTTTCCCGCGCTGGATACCTGCCCAAGTTCCTGTCCGTAACTGGCAATCGCAAGACCCCCTACCTGGCACTCATCATCCTGGGCTTCATCGGCTACGCACTTGCCGTGTTCGTGCAAGACGGAGACGTACTGCTGAACATGGCCGTATTCGCCGCATGCGTTTCCTACGCCATGATGAATCTGTCGCACATCCTGCTGCGCAAGAAGGAGCCCGGCATGGAACGTGGCTTCAAGGCCCCTGGCGGCATCGTGCTCACTTCCATCTCGCTGGTGCTCAGCATCGTCGCCATTGCCTCCACCTTCGTCGTGGATAGCTTCGCTGCTGGCTGCACCCTGCTCGTACTCGCCGGGCTCATGGTGTACTTCTTCCTGTATTCCAGCAAACACCTGGTAGGCAATGCCCCCGAAGAGGAATTCGCCGCCATGGAACAGGCAGCGGCCGAGCTCCGCTAACACCCACCCTACGCCGCGGGCCAAAAAGCCCGGCCCGCGGCACCTTTCGAACTACGAGGAGACGCCATGACGCACACACCCCTAGAAACATCAACCGACGAGAACGTGGGCATTCTGGCTTCGAACAGCTTCGATATGAACAAGCTGGACACCCTGCACGGAACGCTGCACGACCTGGTAGCCCAACGTGAGGTACTGGGCCCCTGCTATCGCCTGTTCTACCAAAAGCCCCTGCACTTGGTAAGTGGGCGGGGTACCCGCCTATTCGATTCAGACGGAACCGAATACCTAGACATGTACAACAACATCCCCTCCATCGGACACAGCAACCCCTGCGTTACCAAGGCCGTTACCGAACAGCTCACCAAGATCAACACGCATACGCGCTACGTGCATCAAAACATCCTGGCCTACGCAAACGACCTACTTGCCACGCTTCCCCCATCGCTCGACCGCATCATGTTCATGTGCTCAGGCTCGGAAGCGAACGATCTGGCCATCCGCTGCGCGCAGCTATACACCCTTGGCGAAGGCATTATCGTTACCGCCGAGGCATACCACGGCAATACCGCTCTCGTATCGGGAGTATCGCCTTCCATCGGCAAGGACGTTCCCATGAGCCCCACTATGCGCATGATCCCCACCCCCGACACCTACCGCCTGGGCACCGACGACATCGGCACCTGGATGCGCGATCGCGTAGCGGAACAGATTGCCGATATGAAGCGTCATGGCATTCGATTTGCCGGCGTCCTCTTCGACAGCATCTTCTCGTCGGATGGCGTCATCCCCGGCAAGCCGGGATTCCTGCAGCCCGTTATCGACCTGGTGCACGCCGAAGGCGGCCTCTACATCGCCGACGAAGTGCAGCCCGGGTTCTGCCGCACGGGTGATACATTCTGGGGCTTCCAGCGCCACGACATCACCCCCGACATCGTGACGATGGGCAAACCCATGGCCAACGGCATTGCCTGTTCGGGCATGGCCATTCGCCACGACGTGCTCGAAGCATTCGCCGAACGCAATCCGTACTTCAATACCTTCGCAGGGAACCCCGTGGCAATGGCCGCCGCACAGGCCGTATTGGACTACCTGCGTGAGCATGACATGCTTAGCCACGTCAGCCACATGGGAAAACTGCTCGTAAACGGCATTTCGAACCTTGCGAAAGAGCATCCCTGCCTGGGCGACGTTCGCGGCGCGGGCCTTTTCACGGGCACCGACATCGTTATCCCCGGAACGAAAGACCCCGACCGCGCCACGGCGGTAAAGCTCATCGAAGCACTGCGCGAGCATCATGTGCTCATTTCGCTGTGCGGTCCTTATGGCAGCGTGCTGAAAGTACGCCCGCCCTTGGTATTCAGCGAAAGCGACCTTGATTTCTTCCTGAGCGCACTCGACGCATCCCTAACGGACATCGGCAAATAGAACGGACCCATCATGGCAAACAATTTCGAAAACCCCGAGCTGTTCCAGCAAGCTGCAGCTATGGCCGCACGTCGCTACCCCTTCGAGCGAAGCGATGCAAAGCTACTCGCCTTCTCGGAAAACGCCACGTATCTCATCTTCGACCCCGAAACGAACGAGCGACTTTGCGTCATGCGCGTAGGCCGCCCCGGCTACCACACGCTCGAGGAATACGAGAGCGAAATCGCCTGGCTTCGTCAGATTAACGACTACACGCCGTTGAAGGTAGCCAATCCCATCCCCGCCACCGACGGCAGCTACATCCAGCAGGTAGAGCTGGAGGGCACAACGTATTACTGCGTGGCAACCGAATTCCTAACGGGCACCACGCTGGAACAGGACGATAACCCCGCCGCCGCACCGCAGCACTTCGAAATGCTCGGCGAGGTAACCGCATACCTGCATCGCCAAACCGAAATCTGGAACGGGACGAAAGACATCAAGCGCTTCCATTGGGACACCGAGAACATGATTGGCGAGAATGCGATCTGGGGCGACTGGCACGCCTACCCCGACATGACGGACGAAGAAGTAGCCAAGATCGAGCAGTGCTGCGAAATCATCAAACGCCGTCTCGATCGCTATGGCAAGACGCCCCAGAACTACGGCGTCATCCACGCCGACCTGCGTGACACGAACATCCTGGTAGAGGGGGACGCCATTAAGGTCATCGACTTCGACGACTTCGGATTTGGATGGCACGTGCACGACCTGGCAAGCGCGCTTACGTTCATCGAGGAACGAGACGAAGTCCCCGACCTGGTGAACGCGTGGCTTACGGGATACCGCAAAGTCCTACCCTTCACCGACACCGACTTCGTGGAAATCGACACGTTCATCCTGCAGCGCCGCATCCAGATGCTCGCCTGGATGGCAAGTCACCAGGATTCGACGCCCGTGCAAGGCTACATGCAAGGGTACATGGAAGGCACGATGGGCCTGGTCGACCGCTACCTACGCCTCTTTGGCTAAGAGCAAGCGATCGAAGAAAGGAAGAACACCGATGAAGGAAATTGAAATCATCATCAATGGCGACAAGCTCGACCGCGTCAAGCGCATCCTGTCGGGCTTCAGCGATAACGGCATCTTCGTCACGCAGGGCTTCGGCTATGGCCACCAGCATGGCTTTCACCAGGTATACACCCGCGACGACTCGCGCGGCGTGAACCTGCTGCCCAAGGTTTCCGTGCGCACCGTGGTCGCAGACGACCTAGTAGACCCCATTGTGGACGAAGCGGTAGCCAGCATGAACAACGCCACCTTCGGCGATGGCAAGATATTCATTCGCCCCATCGAGGATGCCATCCGCGTGCGCACCGACGAACGCGGAGACGAAGCGCTCTAGCATCCTCTCTTGCCATCCATCCAGCAAAAGACCCCGCTTGCGGGGTCTTTTCATGCCTACGACAAGGGGCGCACTACAATGCTTCGCGCATTCAAGGCGCAAAAAGGAGCCGATTCCGTAGAATCGGCTCCCCCATCGAGCACCGGAGATCCTAAAGTAGGATGTTGGCAATCTCTCCGGCGCAAACGATAGCATCAGCCATGGCGTTCGCAACCAACGACGACCCCATATGGGCGTCGCCCGCAACGAATACCGGTTTCGGCAAAGCGGATTCCGCCCTGTGCGTACCGCCTACGGTAACGGGAATTCCACGCGCCTCGTCGACGGAAACGGAGAAGGCGTCCATGAGCGGCGCCTCCACGCCCGTGAAGCCCTTGGCCACAAGAACCAGTTGAGCAGGAAGCTCATAGGGCTCACCCACATGGGCGCCCGCATCCTGCCGCGCCTTCAGACGAGCAGCACGCACGGCGCCATTCTCGACCAGGAACTCCAGGGTATCCGTGGCAAACAGACGGGGGTCCTCCCCCTGCATGGCCTGCGCTTCCTCATGGCCATATTCCATAACATCGATACGGGGCCATTCGGGCCACGCATTGGATTGGCCACGCTGCGTCGGCGCCTGAGCCGCACGAATAACCTGATGAACGCTGTGGGCCCCCTGGCGCAATGCAGTGGCCACGCAGTCGCAACCCGTATCACCGCCGCCGATTACCAACACGTCTTTGCCCTGAGCGCTCATGGCGGGGACATGCCCATCGAGCACCGAACGCGTAGCCTCCGTAAGATAGGCAACCGCCGGGTATACGCCCTGGGCATCCTCCCCAGGAACCCCCACCGTACGGGCACGCGTTGCACCACAAGCAAGGGCCACGACATCGCAATCGTCAAGCAGCTTGCTGGCAACCGTCGGGTCAGCGCAATCGCTCGAGAGCACGAATTCAACGCCACTTTCCCGCATGAGGCGGATGCGACGCTCAACAATATCTTTGGGAAGCTTCATGGCGGGAATGCCATACGTAAGCAAGCCGCCCACGCGATCGGCACGTTCCACCACGCGTACGCGTAGGCCAAGGCGCGTAAGCTCCCATGCAAGCGCAAGGCCAGCCGGCCCCGAACCCACGACGCCAACCAGCGGAGCAGTCTCGGCTGCGCGCGGCAGGGGCTTACGCAGGCCCACAGACCACGCGTGTTCGTCGACTGCGAGCATGTCTTCTCGAATGCTCACCGGTGCATCATGCTCACCCAAATTGCACGCCTTCTCGCACATGGCCGGACATACGCGCCCCGTAAATTCCGGGAAGGGATTGGTAAGCGACAACCTTTCAGCCGCATCTTCCCAACGGCCTTGCCACACTAGGTCCTGCACCTCGGGGATGAGGTTATGCAACGGGCACCCCACCGCACGCGTTCCGCCAAAGGAAAGACCAGCCTGACAAAACGGCACACCGCAATCCATACAACGCGAGGCCTGCACGCGCTGCTCTTCTTGGGTCAGCGATACGGCAATGGCTTCGAAATCCTGTACTGACTCTTCGCACGGGCGACGCAAGCGCCCCACGCGTTCCTGCGTGAGAAATGCTCCTGGCTTACCCACGATGCGCTCCTTCCCTCATGCGCTCGAGCGCGATCTCCACGGCCTCGTCGTGGGGAACACCCTGCGACTCGGCTTCTTCCACATACGCGAGCACGCGCTCGTACTCAACGGGAATAACCTTTGCGAATTTGCCCGCAATATCACGGAACTTGTACGACATCATGATGCCCAGCGGACTCTGCGTACGACGCACGTGCTCCGAAATGAGCTCCTCGATGAGGGCGATATCGGCCTCGCTTGGCTGCGTAATGCGCACCATGTCGCGATTGCAACGCGCTTCGAGCGTGCCCTCTTCGTCATATACATACGCCACGCCACCACTCATGCCGGCGGCGAAGTTCATACCCACCTCGCCAAGCGAGAGGACCGTACCGCCCGTCATGTATTCGCAGCCGCATGCGCCCATGCCTTCCACGACCAACGTAGCGCCCGAGTTACGCACGCCAAAGCGCTGGCCAGCGAGGCCATTCACGAAACCCTTGCCACCCGTGGCGCCATAGAAGGCAACGTTGCCCACGGCCATATTCTCGTCGGGGCGATAACGCGCGCCACGCGGGGGCGCAATGGAGAGCACACCACCAGAAAGCCCCTTGCCAAAATAGTCGTTCGCATCACCGGCAATGGAGAACGTCACGCCCGCAGGCAGAAACGCGCCGAAACTCATGCCCGCCGAGCCCTCACACTCCACCAGCAGGCTATCCTCGGGCAGACCTTCGGGATGTGCAGCGGTAACCGCACTGCCAAGCATGGTGCCCACACAGCGATTCACGTTGTCGATTTCCACCTTGAACTGACTACGAGAAAGCGTATCGCGCGCATCCTGCGTAAACGGTAGCAACAGCGTTGCGTCCAACGTGGCACCCAAATGATGGTCGGGGGCCATAGCAGGCAGCGAACGCGGCGCATCGGCACCTTCGATGCCGGCGCCAAACTCGATGCGCGGCGTCGTAAGCAGCGGAGAAAGGTCGACGCGTTGCGCCTTCCAGCTGTTCGTACGCGCATGCTGGCGCAGGCAATCGACGCGGCCAACCATCTCGTCGACGCTGCGGAAACCAAGCTGGGCCATGATTTCTCGCAGTTGCTCGGCAATAAACAGCAGATAACGTTCCACGTATTCCGGCTTACCCGCAAATCGATTGCGCAGGCAGCAGTTCTGCGTGGCAATGCCCACAGGACACGTATCCTGCTGGCAGTCACGCTGCATGAGGCACCCCAGCGAAACGAGCACGCCTGTGGCGAAGCCGAATTCCTCGGCACCCAAAAGGGCCGCCATGGCCACATCGCGACCGTCGAGCAGCTTGCCGTCGGCCTCGAGCACCACGCGACTGCGCAGGCCATTGCGCACGAGGGTCTGCTGCGTTTCGGCCAGGCCAAGCTCCAACGGCAGGCCCGCATGGTAAATGCTATCGCGCGGAGCGGCGCCCGTGCCGCCATTGCTTCCCGAGATGAGAATCTTCTCGGCGCCACCCTTCGCCACGCCCGTGGCGATAGTACCTACGCCTGCTTCGCTTACCAGCTTCACGCTTATACGCGCCTTCGGATTGGCGTTCTTGGCGTCGAAGATAAGCTCGGCCAGGTCTTCGATGGAATAGATATCGTGATGCGGCGGAGGCGAGATGAGGCCCACACCCGGCGTGCTGCGGCGCACGCGCGCAATCCACGGCCAGACCTTCTTTCCCGGCAGATGACCGCCCTCGCCGGGCTTCGCACCCTGGGCAAGCTTGATCTGAATCTCATCCGCACTCATAAGATAGCGACTCGTAACGCCGAAACGGCCCGAGGCAATCTGCTTGATGGCGCTGCGCTTGCTGTCGCCATTCGGAAGCAGCGTCTCGCGCAACGGATTTTCGCCACCTTCGCCGCTATTGCTGCGTCCGCCCAGACGGTTCATCGCAATGGCGATGCATTCATGGGCTTCCTGGGAAATGGAACCATAGCTCATGGCGCCCGTATTGAACCTGCGCACGATATCGCTGGCGGGTTCTACCTCGTCGATGGAAATGGCCTGACCAGGAACGAATTCCAGGAGGTCACGCAGCAGGATGCTGCGCCCTTCGGGATGAATGGCATGACTAAACTCCTTGAACAGCGCATAGTCGTTGTCGCGTACGCAACGCTGCAATAGGTAGATGCTCTGCGGGTTCAAGATATGGCTCTCGCCACCCACGGGACGCCATTTCGTAACGCCCGAAGAAGGAAGCTGGCCCGGCGCGGGACTCTGCTCCATATTCAGGGCGACTTGATAGCGTTCCTCGCACTCACGCTGAATATCCGCCAGACCCAAGCCACCAATACGGCTTACCGTACGTGCAAAGCAGCGATTCACCACCGCTTCATCGAGTCCTACGATTTCGAATACCTGCGCGGAATGGTAGCCCTGCATTGTGCTGATGCCCATCTTGGCCATAATGTGCACGATGCCAGCGACGCACGCGCGATTGTAGCGCTCAACGGCCTCATCGACGCTACCCTGCAACGCGCCCGATGCCACCAGGTCGGCAATGCACTCATGCGCCACATACGGGCAGATTCCACTCGCCGAGTAGCCCACAAGCACCGCAAAGTCATGAGGCGTGATAGCGTCACCGCTCTCTACGATGATATCGGTACGCATGCGCAATCCCACGCGCAGCAAGTGATTGTGCACCGCACCAACGGCAAGCACGGAAGGAATGGGCATCTCGCCTTCGCCCACCCTGTCACTGAGAGCCAAGATATTCGCACCCTCGCGCACCGCCGCCTCTGCCTGCTTTTCCAAGGCAGACAGCGCCGCCTCCAAGGCATCGGGGCCAGCATTTCGCTTCACCACGGCACTCAAACGCACGGCTTTGAAGCCCTGCCTACGTACCGCACACAAAGCGTTGAACTCGCGCTGAGTAAGCAGGGGCGTCTGCAGGCGAATAACGCGACAGTTCGCGCGCGTGTCCTCCAGGAAATTGCCGCGATTGCCCACGTACAGCATAGTGGAGGTAATGTAACTCTCACGCAACGCATCAATGGGCGGATTCGTTACCTGCGCGAACAGCTGATTGAAGTAGTCGTACAGCCGACGACTCTTGTCTGAGAGCACCGCCAGGGCCACGTCGGTTCCCATGGAGGCAAGCGGGGTCTTGCCGTCGCGCGCCATGGGCAGCAGCGCCTCTTCGATATCATCGTAGCGAAAGCCATGAATGGCCATCTTCTTCGGAAGGGGCAGCGCTTCATCACGCTGCGCCTTCGGCTCATCCACATCATCGTTCAGAAGATCGCCCATCTCCAGCGCGCACGCATCCAACCAGGCACGATAGGGCTTCTCGTTGGCGAAGGCGTCTTTCACCTCGTCGTTGCGCAACACGCGACCGCGCTTCGGATCGACCATAAGCACTTCGCCCGGCCCCAGGCAGCCTGCCTCCAGAATGTCCTGCGGCTTGATATCCAGGGCGCCCACTTCGCTCGACAGGATGAGGCGGTCGTCGTTCGTAATGTAAAAACGCGCCGGACGCAAGCCATTGCGATCAAGCGCCGCACCCGTGATTTCGCCATCGGTAAACGCCAGAGCAGCAGGACCATCCCAAGCTTCCATAACCATCGACTGATAGGCGTCCCAGTCGCGACGACGCTCGGAAAGGGCATCGTTGTGATCCCACGGTTCGGGAACCGCCATGGAAACGCTGCGCATGAGCGAACGTCCGTTCATGACCATGAACTCGATGACGTTATCGAGCATGGCCGAGTCGGACCCCTCCGACTCGATAATGGGCAACACGCTCTTCAAATCCTCGCCCAGTACCGGGGAATACAGGCCTGGCTCGCGCGCGCGAATCCAGTTCACGTTACCGCGCAGCGTATTGATTTCGCCATTATGAACCATAAACCTATTCGGATGCGCACGCTCCCACGAGGGCGTAGTGTTAGTGGAATAGCGCGAATGGACGAGCGCGACAGCCGTTTCAGTAGAGGCATCACCCAGGTCACGATAGAAACGACGAAGCTGTGTGGAGAGAAGCATGCCCTTGTACACGATGGTACGCGCGCTCATGGAGCATACGTAGAAGATCTTGCCATCGAGCGCCGCCTGCCCATGAGCCGACTTCTCGATATCGCGACGGCAGACGTACAGCATGCGCTCGAATTCCATGCCGCGGCTTGCGCTCTCGGGGCGCGCCAAAAACGCCTGCAAAATGGTGGGCATGCACGATTTGGCTGTTTCACCCAGATCGTGGGCATCTACGGGCACCTCGCGCCAAAACATAAGCCGCAGGCCATGACGTGCGCAGCCATCCTCGAACAGGCGCTTGGCATCCGCCACGCCCTGCTCGTCACGCGGGAAAAAGAGCATAGCCACACCATAGTCGCCTTCTTCGGGAAGGATGCAGCCGCACTTCTGCGCTTCCTTGCGGAAGAACCTATGCGGCACCTGCAGCAAAATGCCCGCGCCGTCACCCGTGTTGCTTTCCAGGCCCGTGCCACCACGATGCTCGAGGTTTACAAGCGTAGAGAGCGCATCATCAACCATTTGATGCGAACGCACGCCATTCAAATGCGCAAGCGCGCCAATACCGCACGCATCATGCTCGAACTCGCTTCGATACAGAGACGGCTCCCCTACGCCGCCCTCGCGCGATTTGCGCGCATCACGCATTCCACCCCACGATGCCACCTGAGAGTTCGCCCCGCAATCGGCAGCGCCCCCGCTAGCCTGGTATTGGGTCATGTCCATTCCACCTACTACTCGTCGTATGTACAGTTGTCCGAGTATCGTACCTACGCCGTGTCACAGGAATGTTTTAGGGAGGTTTCAAACAGGTTAAATGGAGGCGTTAGACGTACGTCGCCACAAACGTTTGCCGCGAATCAGCGACATACGCGTATGTCGAAGCGAAAACATCTGGAAAGGAGGCCACGCGAACGCTAACCATGCGTGCGATGATCGCGATAATTAGCCAGATAGGTGGCAAATTCTTCGCTTGTATCGGAATTGCCCTCACGCCACATCTTGTGATCGATTATCTCCCCAGCAGAACCGCCATAGTAAGCATCGAGATAAGCGATGAGAGAGTCGAGCGCCGCAAGTTGAGCTTCGGGATAGTCGCCTTCCCCTCCCACATGAATCATCTCGATGCCAATCGACCACGCATTCATACCGTAATCCGTGTAATGGCTGGTAGACTTACGCCCCAGTAAATCATCGCGGCCGTCCTCGCTGATTCCGAAGCGATCATTTGCGTTCCCGCTCCCCCACCCTGCATGATGAGCAATCTTGTCCAGCGGAACGCACTGCACGATGCTGCCATCCTTACCAATCACGAAGTGCGCGGCAATAAGATTGCTGCTATTCTCCCAGGATGAGACAACCCCCTGAGGCGTGCCGCCACCCTCGGTGTCATGCAGAACGATATATCGTTGATATTCAGAGCCCTTGTCCCCATGCTGCAGGTCATCGTAGTAGATTTCAGTGATTTCGGGCTTTACGCCCTCGGAGCTTGAAGCAATGTTTTCTTGCGGGGCAGGTTCTTCCGCGACGGTAGGAGCGACATTCTCATTGGATTTTGTCTGAGCATCCTCGTCGACGAGCGCATCCGATACGACTACCTCTTCCATCGAATCAGACGAGTTACCCGAGGCTTCCTGAGTTTGAGCACTAGAGCAACCCATCAATAACGCAAGCGACAGCGACAGAGCAAGCGCAAGAACGTGTTTCATAACAGAACGATGGCCTCCGAGTTGAAAGCGAACATGTACTACGTCAACAATAGCAAGAGCATAACGTTGGCGCGCTCATAATCGTGGAACGATGTATTTACAATCGCATTGTCAGGTTCCATCCCGTGATACCAGTTTCAAACCCGCCCCGTCAAAAGACCGGTTCTTTAATGCAAAAAAGAGCCGCCCGGCGGCACGGGAGTGCCAGCCAGGCGGCCCCATGGCATGGAAATGCCCCCCATGAGCGCGACGCCCTATCCTCCCACGGACTACACCGCAGTACTTTCGGCGAGGAGGGGCTTAACTGCCGAGTTCGGAATGGGATCGGGTGATCCCCCTCTCCATGGTCGCGCTCATGGGGGGCGTTCCCCCAAATCGCTCGTTATGCGATTGTCAGGTGCTGGCGGGAGCCGGCTACCCTGGGTGCCGCATAGCGTTCGGTTGATCCTTGACTAGATATGCGCGATGTGAATAGAAGAGCTCGGGCTATTAGTACCGCTCGCCTGAACGCCTCGCGGCGCTTGCAGCTGCGGCCTATCGACCAGGTAGTCTACCTGGGCCCTTACCGAAAGGAGAACTCATCTTGGAGACGGCTTCCCACTTAGATGCTTTCAGCGGTTATCCGTTCCGGACGTAGCTAGCCGGCCGTGCCGTTGGTCGACAACCGGGACACCAGAGGTCCGTCCACCCCGGTCCTCTCGTACTAGGGGCGGATCTCCTCAATTCTCCTGCGCCCGCGGAGGATAGGGACCGAACTGTCTCACGACGTTCTGAACCCAGCTCGCGTACCGCTTTAAATGGCGAACAGCCATACCCTTGGGACCGACTTCAGCCCCAGGATGCGATGAGCCGACATCGAGGTGCCAAACCTTGCCGTCGATGTGGACTCTTGGGCAAGATCAGCCTGTTATCCCCGGAGTACCTTTTATCCGTTGAGCGACGGCCATTCCACGCTGTGCCGCCGGATCACTAGAACCTGGTTTCCCATCTGCTCGGCTTGTGGGCCTCGCAGTCAAGCCCGCTTGTACTCTTGTGCTCTGCGAACGGTTGCCGACCGTTCTGAGCGGACCTTGCGCACGCCTCCGTTACTCTTTGGGAGGCGACCGCCCCAGTCAAACTACCCACCTGGCACGGTCCTCGCGCCGGATCACGGCCGCGAGTTAGGCCGCCAGTGCGCCGGGGGTGGTATTCCAAGGATGGCTCCACCGGGGCTGGCGCCCCGGCTTCGAAGCCTCCCACCTATCCTCTACGCGCCGCACCAACGGCCAATGCCAAGCTGTAGTAAAGGTTCACGGGGTCTTTCCGTCCTTCCGCGGGTAATTCGCATCTTCACGAATAATACAATTTCACCGGGTCCATGGTTGAGACAGCGCCCAAGTCGTTACGCCATTCGTGCAGGTCGGAACTTACCCGACAAGGAATTTCGCTACCTTAGGACCGTTATAGTTACGGCCGCCGTTTACCGGGGCTTGGCTTCGGTGCTTCGCCTTGCGGCTAACACCTCCGCGTAACCTTCCGGCACCGGGCAGGCGTCAGACCCTATACATCGCCTTGCGGCTTCGCAGAGTCCTGTGTTTTTGATAAACAGTCGCTTGGGCCGTTTCGCTGCGACCCCCATGGGCTTGGGGAGCAAGTCCCTTCACCCTCAGGGGCACTCCTTCTCCCGAAGTTACGGAGTCAGTATGCCGAGTTCCTTAACCATGGTTCTCCCGATCGCCTCGGTATGCTCTACCCGCCCACCTGTGTCGGTTTTGGTACGGGCACCGTGTGCCTGCTTAGGGGTTTTTCCAGGAAGCATGGACTCGGCGGCTTCACCCATTCGCTTCGTCTCGCGTCTCGGGCTCGATGCGTCGCTGGTTTCCATGCGACGCGCCCTACGCGCTTTCACGGGGACGTCCAGAACCCCGCCCGCCTATCCTTCTCCGTCGCCCCATCGTCGTGACGGCAACACGATGGTACGGGAATATCGACCCGTTGTGCATCGGCTACGCCTGCCGGCCTCGCCTTAGCTCCCGACTGACCCTGGGGGGATTAGCCTTCCCCAGGAAACCTTGGGCATACGGCGGCAGAGTTTCTCGCTCTGCTCTCGTTACTCATGCCAGCATTCTCACTTCCGAGAAGTCCACAGGGCGTTACCGCGCCTGCTTCGCCCCTCTCGGAAAGCTCCCCTACCACTAGAAATCTAGTCCGCCGCTTCGGTGCCGTGCTTAGCCCCGTGAATTGTCGGCGCATGTCCACTTGACCAGTGAGCTGTTACGCACTCTTTAAATGCATGGCTGCTTCTAAGCCAACATCCTGGTTGTCTAGGCAAACGCACATCCTTTGCCACTCAGCACGAACTTGGGGACCTTAGCGGGCGGTCTGGGCTGTTTCCCTCTCGAGCACACAGCTTAGCCCACATGCTCTGACTCCCGGACTCTGGTCCGCCGGTATTCGGAGTTTGGTTCCCCTCGGCAGGCGGTGAAGCCCCCTTGGAGATCCAGTGCTCTACCTCCGGTGGATAACGTCCGAGGCTAGCCCTAAAGCTATTTCGGGGAGAACGAGATATCTCCGGGTTTGATTGGCCTTTCACCCCTATCCTCGGGTCATCCCCTCCGTTTTCAACCGAAGTGGGTTCGGCCCTCCACGCGGTCTTACCCGCGCTTCAGCCTGCCCGAGGATAGCTCACCCGGCTTCGCGTCTGCGGCGCGCGACTCATCGCCCGTTTAAAGACTCGCTTTCGCTGCGGCTCGGTTCCTCCTTAACCTCGCCGCGCACCGCAACTCGCTGGCTCATTCTACAAAAGGCACGCCGTCACACCCCCGTAGGGATGCTCCGACTGCTTGTGGGCGCACGGTTTCAGGTACTGTTTCACTCCCCTCTCGGGGTGCTTTTCACCTTTCCCTCACGGTACTGGTTCGCTATCGGTCACAGGAGAGTGCTCAGCCTTGGAGGGTGGTCCCCCCTGATTCGCACCGGGTTTCACGTGTCCGGCGCTACTCGGGTACGGGACTCGCGGGGGATGCTGATTCGGGTACGGGGCGCTCGCCCTCTTCGGCCCGGCTTCCCAGCCGGTTCCCCTTCAACATCCCTTTATGACCGCGCCAGGCGTCTAGGGCCGCCTGGATGTCCCGCCCCACAACACCGCATGCAGCATCGCCCCTGGGCTGTAACGCATGCATGGGTTTGGGCTGGGTCCGCTTTCGCTCGCCGCTACTCGCGGAGTCTCGGTTGATTTCCTTTCCTCGGGGTACTTAGATGTTTCAGTTCCCCCGGTTGCCCCCGTCCGGCCTATGTGTTCGGCCGGCGGTGCGCGGGTATGGACCCGCGCGGGTTGCCCCATTCGGAGATCCGCGGGTCATAGGCCATTTGCGCCTCACCGCGGCTTATCGCAGCTTGTCACGTCCTTCGTCGACTTCCTGTGCCAAGGCATCCACCGTGCGCCCTCGATATCTTCTTTCCATCGTTCGGATAATCTATCCTATGAGATATAAAAAGTATCTCGGGTATTGCATATCTAATCGTATGCGATCGTGATGCGAATCACCCGCTAGCTTTTCCGCATTGAATTGAAAATTCGATTAGGAGAATCTAGTTTGATGATTCGTCAAAATAGAACGCTATGCAGCTCTCAAGGTGCCGGCGGGTCTCCCCGCCTCCGGGGAGGGCCCCGGAAACCGGATGCTGCGATTAGGAATTGTATTTGAATCTCCCTAGAAAGGAGGTGATCCAGCCGCACCTTCCGGTACGGCTACCTTGTTACGACTTCACCCCCCTCACCCTCCACACCTTCGGCCCCTCCCTCACGAGGTTGGGCCGGGGACTTCGGGTGCAGACGACTCGGGTGGTGTGACGGGCGGTGTGTACAAGGCCCGGGAACGTATTTACCGCGGCGTGCTGATCCGCGATTACTAGCAACTCCGGCTTCGAGGAGGCGGGTTGCAGCCTCCTGTCCGAACTGGGGCCGGCTTTGGGGGATTCGCTCGACCTCGCGGTCTGGCAGCCCTCTGTACCGGCCATTGTAGCACGTGTGCGGCCCAGGGCATAAGGGGCATGATGACTTGACGTCGTCCCCACCTTCCTCCGGCTTGACGCCGGCAGTCCCCCATGAGTCCCCAACCTAATGCTGGCAACATGGGGCAGGGGTTGCGCTCGTTGCGGGACTTAACCCAACATCTCACGACACGAGCTGACGACAGCCATGCACCACCTGCGCGGGCTCCTCTCGGCCACCGGGTTTCCCCGGCTTCACCCGCATGTCAAGCCCTGGTAAGGTTCTTCGCGTTGCTTCGAATTAAGCCACATGCTCCGCTGCTTGTGCGGGCCCCCGTCAATTCCTTTGAGTTTTAGCCTTGCGGCCGTACTCCCCAGGCGGGGCACTTAATGCGTTAGCTGCGGCGCGGAGGAAAGGCTCCCCCACACCTAGTGCCCATCGTTTACGGCCGGGACTACCAGGGTATCTAATCCTGTTCGCTCCCCCGGCTTTCGCACCTCAGCGTCAGTCGCGGCCCAGAAGACTGCCTTCGCCATCGGTGTTCTTCCCAATATCTGCGCATTTCACCGCTACACTGGGAATTCCGTCTTCCTCTACCGAACTCGAGCCGGCCAGTTCGGGATCCGGCCGGAGGTTGAGCCCCCGGATTTGAGATCCCGCTTGGCCAGCCGCCTACGCGCGCTTTACGCCCAATGAATCCGGATAACGCTCGCTCCCTACGTATTACCGCGGCTGCTGGCACGTAGTTAGCCGGAGCTTCTTCTGCAGGTACCGTCATGTTTCTTCCCTGCTGAAAGCGGTTTACAACCCTAGGGCCTTCATCCCGCACGCGGCGTTGCTGCGTCAGGGTTTCCCCCATTGCGCAAAATTCCCCACTGCTGCCTCCCGTAGGAGTCTGGGCCGTATCTCAGTCCCAATGTGGCCGATCGACCTCTCAGTCCGGCTACCCATCGCGGGCACGGTGGGCCGTTACCCCGCCGTCTACCTAATGGGCCGCGACCCCATCCCCCGCCGCCTGGGCTTTCCCGGCCCCTCCATGCGGAGGGCCCGGAGTATTGGGTATTAGCCGGGCTTTCGCCCGGTTATCCCCATGCGGGGGGAAGGTTGGTCACGTGTTACTCACCCGTTCGCCACTCTATGACCGCCCGAAGGCGGGTTATTCGTTCGACTTGCATGTGTTAGGCACGCCGCCAGCGTTCATCCTGAGCCAGGATCAAACTCTCCGTTGAAATGGAGCGGAAGCGAACTTCCGCGTCAAGTCTCCGTGTGAGTCGGATCTTGTATGTGCGAATCCTGATGGATTCAAAAAGTTAGAATTGAATTCGAGCTCGCCTCCCCGTTGGAGGCGAACATGCTCGCTAGCTTGATTCTTCCTATCGCAGTATCCGGTTTTCAAGGTCCTCCGGCGGCTTCCGCCGCCGCCGTTCCGAACTTGCTCCGTTCGAAGCGGCGAGTTGATATATTACGGATACCCCGCCCCGGATGCATTCCTTATTTTCAGGTACACGAAGCGTGCACAAACACCCGGGGGCGTGGTATGTACTTTCCTGGGAAAACAGCCTTTTGACCTGCGACGCTGTTTTGTGGACGACCCATGAACGCGCCATTTGCGGTAGCAAAAGGCGCAGGGTTCGCCCCTCTGTACGCCCCACTTTTCGCCCTAAAGGAATCTCGCTTTCTGGCTACCCGCATCTATCTATATATAAGTAGAGCCCTGCACATGCCTATCGCACATGCAGGTCCCTATCATTTGGCAACGGACCTACGCCGATTGCCTACCTATATATGTATAGCCTTACGCTACGCACCCGCAGGTTCGAGTTGACAGGAAGACGCCTCATGGGCATCGGTCTGCATCGGCTCGAAGTGAGTGAGCATACTAATTATGTTCCTACGGGAAATTGCACCTACCAGATGGCCATCATGCACAACGGGGAGCTTCTTGATACGCTTCTCGGATAGCGTCTTGAACGCAGCCTCGGCCTCGTCGCCATCCTGCACGCTGATAACGTTCTTGGTTGCAATACGCATGACGTCGAGATCAATAAGGTTACGGAAGCGATCATGCAGCTCTTGCAACTCAACCGGTTGGAAGTAATTGGTGCCATCGGTGTAGAAGCCGCTCTGCCGCGACAGATACTTAAGGATGTCACCGTCGGAGACGAATCCAATAACGGCATTCTGCTGATTCACGATGGGAAGGCCGCTCGTTTCGGTGCGCGCCATTTCGACAATGGCGTCGCGCACCGTAGCGCCTTCAGACAAAAAGGCGGAACCGGTATTCATTACATCGGACACGAGCCACGGACGATCGATACCCGGCACATCCCCCACCTGCGTAGAAACCTCCGGGGCTTTTTCGCCAGCACGATCGCGCACGAAGACAAGAATGGACGCGGCAACAATGAACAACATGACGCACATGCCCATGAAGCCAACGTGCTCACCCACATACACCGTAGCAAGGGCATCGGAACCCGCGGGAGCCATCGCGGCACCCACACCCGTAAGGCTTACAATAAGCGCCGTGCCGAACGAAGCACCCACCTGGTTCGTGGTGGACGAAAGCGAGTTGCCATGCTGGATGACCTTGTTATCCAGCGAATTGACGCCCCAGGTATTTAGCGGCGTAATCAGGAACTGGATGCCAATGACCATGCACGTGAAGGCGAAGGTAACAAAGAGGAACGACGTATCCCTGGCGTACGTGGTGTACATGAAGCCCGCAAGTGCGATGATGATGGCACCGGGAACGACCACGCGGCGGACGCCGAAGCGGTCGAACAAACGACCGGCAGCCAGTCCGCAGAACGCACCGATAATCGCGCCCGGCAACATGATGAGACCCGAAATAGTTGCAGTGCCACCCAGCACCTGCTGTACGTAAATGGGAACGATGACCTCGCCGCCCACAAGCGATGCCTGAAGCATGGCAATGAGAATCACGACCGTACGGAACTTGCGCGACTCGAACACCTGCACGCGCAACATAGGTACATCAAGCTTAAGCTGCCTGCGAACGAAGAAGCCCAGAAGCACGAGACCAGCCACAACCAACGCCCCGGTAAGCACGAGATTCTCGCTACTGCTGAACGTGGACAGGCCATACAGCAAGGACACCATGCCCGCGGCCATAAGCAGGACCGAAGGCACATCGAACGGAGCATGTTCGAACTCGCCGCTGTTCTCGAGCGCAAAACAGGCCAGCACTACGACGCACACGGCAAGCGCCGTGACAATGACGAAGAGCATACGCCATCCCACGTTATCGACCAGGACGCCGGAAAGCGAAGGGCCAATAGCGGGAGCGAAGGCGATGATAAGGCCAATTACGCCCATGGCACTACCGCGCTTCTCACGCGGGAACACCAGCAGAATGAGCGTGAACACCATGGGCATTACGACGCCCGTTGCCATAGCTTGTATGACGCGACCCAGTAGCAAGAAGGGGAACGCCGGTGCAAGCGCGGCGACCAAACTGCCCAAGGCAAACCACGCAATGCCACCGATAAACAGCTTACGCGTGGAGAAACGCCCCACTAGATAGGCGTTCATGGGTATGACGCATGCTTCGACCAATGCATATCCGCTGGTCAACCACTGGACGGTTGTGGCGTCGACCTGAAGATCGGCCATAATATGCGGCAGCGCAGGCGAAAGCAGCGTCATGTTGAGCACCGTAATCAACGCACCCGACAGCAACACTGCCACCATCATTTTTTTCTTACGAGTTAACCCCATACACGATCCTTCCCGTACGCATCCCAAACGTGCGCATTAAAAAAGGCGGCAAACGCCGCCAAAGGTTCTATGTGTACTCTAACCCGATTGTGAATGGATGCGCCACCCGTTGCTCGTCTGTCATATTCGCCATATCCGCTCCATCATGGAACAACATTTGGCACAAATGCCCCTGCTGTCTGCAACAGGGGCATTCGAAAAGGATCCATTGCAAAGGAAGAGCAAGCCTACGCAAGCAGTTCCTCGATGAAGCCTACGCGGTAATTCGCAAACACAGCTTCGCCCGCTTCCTGCGTGGCATCCAAGTCGACATCGCACCAGATGGCAAAATCACGGTCGTCGTTTTCATCGCGAAACGTCTGACGCATATGCCATACGTGATCGGTACGCTCATCGGCATCATCAAGCTGGAAATACGCCACGCTCCGCGCATCACCATCAAGCAAGATCTCCTCATGCGCATCAAAGTACGCATCAAGCGCCTGCTGCCACGCGCGGGCGGAATACCCCCAGTCGCCATCGAGCGCACCCAGGTCCTTCACGCGCTCGGCCGCAGCCAGGCGCACGCGCATGAACAGCGCATTGCGCACGAGAAGTGTAACGGCACGCCTATCGGCAACTACGGCATCGGCTGCCAGGGGCGCGCCCATCTCTTCCCCATCGAGCGTGCCAGCGGCTTCCCACTCGTCGACCAAGCTGCTATCAATAGAGCGAACCATGAACCCAAGCCAGCTAATGATATCGATGAGCTGGTCATTGAGCTTATCCGAGGGAAGCGTGCGCGCCATGACGCGATACGCATCGGAAAGATAGCGCAATAGCAGGCCTTCGCTGCGAGCAATTCCCAAGCCGGAAATGTACCCCTTGAAATTCGCAGCTGTTTCCACCATGTCGCGCAAGATGGACTTGGGTGACAGCGAAAAGTCACGCGCCCAGGGCACGTCCTCGCAGTACCGCGCGTACGCAGAGTCGAGCAGTTCCTCAAGCGGCTTGGGATACGTAACCTCGGCGATGCGCTCCAGGCGTTCCTCGTATTCAATGCCCTCGGCCTTCATGGCAGCCATGGCCTTGTCGCGAGCCCGACGCTCTTGTGCGCGCAGCACTTGGCGAGGGTCTTCCAACGTGGCCTCGGCCATGGAAATGACGCCAAGCTCATAATCGGGGTCTTCGGGATCGAGCAACTCGAGAGCGGCCAGCAAAAACGGAGATAGCGGCTGGTCAAGCGCAAAATCATCGGGAAGGTCCACCGTCGTGCGCCATTCGTTTGCGCCGTCTTCGCCCTTGACGCATTCCACGACGCCCGCCGCCTGGAGCGTAGCGAAGATCTCGCCCGCACGCGTCATGAGGTCCGCCTTCTCCTGCGGCGTCTGCAACGATCGTTCCACCATGTCCGAAACGCGCGCCCACGCGTCGCCACCCTGCATAACCTCAGCGAGCACGATGGAATGCGTAATGCGCAAACGCGGGGCCAACGGCTCGGGCTGAGCTGCAATAAGCTTTTCAAACGTGCCCTTGTTCCAGTTCACGAAGCCTTCGGGCGGTTGCTTCTTCTTGATCTTGCGGCGCTTCCTCTCGTCATTGCCCGCCTTCGCCATAAGCCGCGCATTCTCGATCTCGTGCTCGGGCGCAAGAGCGATAACCAAACCCTCGGTGTCGAACCCTGAACGGCCAGCACGACCGGCAATCTGATGAAACTCGCGGGCGCGCAAGCGACGCATGCGATGACCATCGAACTTGGTGAGCTGCGTAAGAACGACCGTATGAATAGGCACGTTAATCCCCACGCCCAGCGTGTCGGTACCGCAGATAATAGGCAGAAGCCCCTGTTGAGCGAGCTTTTCCACGAGCAGGCGGTACCGCGGAAGCATACCCGCATGATGCACACCCACGCCGCAGTCGAGCAGGCGTTTGAGCGTCTTGCCAAATGCCGTGGTGAATCGCGTGCCCTTCGACGCCTCGCGAATGGCGGAACGTTGCTCCTTCGTAGTAAAGCCCATGGAAGCAAGCGCCTGCGCACTCGTGAGCGCTGCATCCTGCGAAAAATGAACGATGTAGAGCGGCGTTTGCCCCTCACGCATGGCAATCTCAACGGTACCCTCGAGCGAAGTGTCAACGTACTCGTATTCCAAGGGGATAGGACGCTGCGCATTCACGACAGAGCTGACCGCACGCGTTTCATGCGCCTCGAGCGCGCCGCGAATATGCGCAGTGTCACCCAACGTGGCGCTCATCAGCAAAAACTGCGTATGCGGAAGCACGAGCAGCGGCACCTGCCACGCCCAGCCACGATCGGGGTCGGCAAAGAAGTGGAACTCGTCGGCGGCTACGCGGGCGATATCGGCATCGGGACCCAGGCGCAGCGCGTCGTTCGCCAGGATCTCCTGCGTGCAACAGATGATGGGCGCTTCCGTGTTGATGCGCACGTCGCCCGTAATCATGCCCACGTAATCGCGCCCAAAGAAATTCACCAGATTGAAGAACTTCTCGCTGACCAGCGCTTTGATAGGAGCCGTGTAATAGCTGCGCTCATCGCGTGCCAGCGCCAGAAAATGCTGGAAGAGCGCCACCATCGATTTGCCACTGCCCGTAGGCGTACCCAGAATAACGTGATCGCCCGCAGCAAGAGACAGCACCGCCTCTTCCTGATGCGGCCACAATTCAAGGTCCTCCTCGGCGCACCATTCGAGAAACGCCTCGAGAATGTCATCCTCGGTGGTATCCGGGTTATTCCACAAGCGGTCGGCAAGCCGTCCCAACGACCCCGTGCGATCGGCGTCTTCCATCATCGTTCCTTCCCATCTACGGGGATACCCCAAAAGCAGCGCATTGCGCAAAGCGAAACCGCCGCATCACACGCAAAAGCACCCCGACGACCGTGCCGTCGGGGTGCCCAGTATAACAGGTGACCGCTAAGCCCATGTGCATGCTCGCGCATAAGCGCAAGCACCGCGCAGGGAATCTTTAGCGCTCGATGTTGTAGAAGGCGTTGATGCCAGCGTAACGAGCCTGCGTGTCGAGCTGCTCTTCGATGCGGAGCAGCTGGTTGTACTTGGCAACGCGGTCGCTGCGGCAGGGAGCGCCCGTCTTGATCTGGCCGGTGTTGCATGCAACGGACAGGTCGGCGATGGTGGTGTCTTCCGTTTCGCCAGAACGATGGCTCATGACACAGGCGTAGCCAGCTTCCTTGGCCATCTCGATGGCTTCCAGGGTTTCCGTGAGGCTGCCGATCTGGTTCACCTTGATGAGGATGGCGTTAGCGCAACCCAGTTCGATGCCCTTGGCCAGACGCTGGGAGTTGGTGACGAACAGGTCGTCGCCCACCAGCTGGACCTTCTTGCCGATGCGCTCGGTGAGCATCTTCCAACCATCCCAGTCTTCTTCGGCCATGCCGTCTTCGATGGAGATGATGGGGTACTTGGCAACCAGGGCTTCCCAGTAATCGACCATTTCGGCGCTGGTGAACTCGCGGCCTTCGCCAGCCAGCACGTACTTCTGCTTTTCGGCGTCGTAGTATTCGCTGGACGCGGGATCCATGGCGAACATGATGTCTTCACCGGGCTTGTAGCCAGCGGCTTCGCACGCCTTCACGATGTACTGCAGGGGCTCTTCGTTGGTCTTGAAGTTCGGGGCAAAGCCACCTTCGTCGCCAACGCCGCCACCCAGGCCAGCCTCGTGCAGGACCTTCTTCAGCGTGTGGTAGATTTCAGCGCACCAACGCAGGGCCTCGGCAAACGTGGAGGCGCCAACGGGCATGATCATGAATTCCTGGAAGTCGACGTTGTTGTCGGCATGGGCGCCACCATTCAGGATGTTCATCATGGGCGTGGGCAGCGTATGCGCATGCACGCCACCAACGTACTTGTACAGCGGAAGCTCGGCGCTTTCAGCAGCAGCACGAGCGCAGGCAAGCGAAGCGCCCAGGATGGCGTTCGCGCCAAAGCGGCCCTTGTTGTCGGTGCCGTCGAGCTCAATCATAGCCTCGTCGATAGCGCGCTGATCGGTGGCTTCGGCACCCACCAGCAGATCGGCGATTTCGGTGTTCACGTGGTCGACGGCCGTAAGCACGCCCTTGCCCATGTAGCGATCCTTGTCGCCATCGCGCAGTTCGACCGCTTCGAACTGGCCGGTAGAAGCGCCCGAGGGAACCATAGCGCGACCCATGGAACCGTCTTCCAGCAGGATTTCGACTTCAACCGTGGGATTGCCGCGCGAATCGAGAACTTCGCGACCGTATGCATCGATGATGATGCTCATGTTCGTCTCCTAAGAATCGAGAACAGGTAACAACCCGCCCATGATAGCACACGGAGACAATGAAAAACCGCTAAGCGGATGCTTGAGACGGGTGAACGGATGTCACCCGAGCACAGTACACAAAAAGTGCGTTAGAGCTGGCTTAACGCTTCGCCATGAATGCGATAGAGCGTCCAGCCATTCAGCTCTTCGGCGCCCAGGCTATTGTAAAAACGACCCGAACCAGGATTCCAATCGGGAGCACAGCCTTCCACGCGCACGTAATCACGCTCGCGGGCAATACGGGAAAGCTCGTGCATGAGTTCGGTGCCTACGCCCATGCCACGGTACTCGGGCAGTACGTAGATGCATTCCAAGTAGATGGAGGGACGACCCTTATGAGCCGAAAACCCGTGATTGAACAGCACGAAACCGATTTCCTTTTCGCCTTCCATGGCGAAGAAAGCCTCGGCGGCCTTGTGCTGGAACATCCAGGTGCGTAGCAATTCTTCGGTGGCCACAACGGAATCACCCGACTTCTGAAAGTCGGCGAAACGCTGTATGAAATACAGGATCTTACCTGCATCCTTCTCTTCCGCAAAGCGAAACTGCGTCGCCATGTCTACCACCCGCCCACATGAACGTGCCATCAATTCATAAATGTACCCTATAGCACCAAAACCCCCAGGTGTTCAAGAAGTATCTTACATCCAAGGAGAATTAGCACAATACCTCCCGCAATAGTGGAGGGACGCTCGTAACGCGCACCGAAGCGATTGCCCACCACGACGCCCACAAGCGAAAGCGCAAACGTTATGCAGCCAATGATGGAAATGGCCGGCACTATATCGACGCGAAGGAAGGCAAAGGAAACGCCCACGGCCAGAGCATCGATGGACGTAGCGATGGCCAGCATAAACAGTTCGGGGATATCGAGGCGGAACTCTTTCTCGTCCTGGTCGTCGTCTTCGTGAAAAGCATCCCACAGCATCTTGCCGCCCACGAACGAAAGCAGGCCAAAGGCAATCCAATGGTCCACCGGTTCCACAAGCGAAGCGAACTGCGTGCCCAGTGCCCAGCCCAGAAACGGCATAAGAGCCTGAAAACCACCGAAGAACAGGGCGATCACCAAGGCATGGCGCATGTTGACGCGCTTCATGCCCAGGCCCTTGCAAATGGCCACGGCAAATGCGTCCATGGACAGGCCCACGCCTATGAGGGCAATCTCGACAAAACTCACCGTGCATTCCTTCCGTATCCCATATGTCTTGCAACGGGGTATTATCCCCCACGCACAACGAAAAGCGACGGGCGTGCCAATCAAACAGAGGGAATCCGAAAGGCAGGCAAGGCTTACTGGTTGCTGAACGGCTCTTCCCTATTGGCAAGAATCTCGCTCGCGCGCTTCCAGCCAGGCAACATGGACGCAAGGTATTCCTGCTGCTGCGGCTCCGGTTTGGTGGCAAGCGGCGCCAACCCCGTCCAAATGGCCCACACCAGACAATCGACCGGATAGGCCACGAGCTCGTCGGAAAGCCAAAGACAGCCATTTTCATAATGCGACCAGCCATGACGCAACGGCTTCATGCGCACGGCAATGGGCTGGGCGGGCGGTTCTTCCGCCAGGCCCTGCATGCACGTGCCCACCAGGCCCACTGCGTTATTCATGATGACGCGATTGGCGTACGAAAGAAACGCGGTGCGCACCTGATCGTAGCTACGTGGGTTTACTACATAGAGCGTGAGTTTGCTGATGTCGGTATTGGCCTCGAACTTCACCGTAGCGCGTCCACGCGTGGCACGATGCTTGCCGCTCATGCCACCACCCATCTTCAGCGGGTTCACATGCAGCATGAACGGACGTCCCATGACGTAGGCTACGTCGCCCGTGCGATACAGGCACTTCATGGACGGGCTCTTCTGGAATCGCTTGATCATCTTCGCGCGCATGTCCTCCACTTCGGGGACATGGGCGGCAAAGAAATCCACGATCTGCTGAGGAGGCATGCCATGGGGCGCCATGACGTATGGCAGCGCCTGCGGAGGTTGGAGCGCTACGAACAGGTCGTTGCTTGATTGGCGAAAGATGGGAATGTCCATGCCGGCATACCCCAAATGCTCGATGCCCGGCGTTCCGGACGCGGGAGCTTGCGCAGATGCCTGACCAGGCTGATTGAGAGCATCCCGCTGCGACACGTCAGTCGCGGGAGACTGCCCCTGGCCATCGCCAGGCTGCTGAGAAGGTGAAGCGGTTTCAGAATTCGACATGGTTGCCCCCTTCGTCGAACTATCCCTGCTACAAGGATACCCCAAACGAGAAGAGAGCGGAGGCTGGGCGCACTAGAAGAAGAGCATGAAAACGCGCGCGAGCGCGAAGCCAATGATGCCGCATGCGGGGAACGTAATGACCCAGGCGAGCACCATGCTACGCGCAATGCCCCAGTTCACGCCACGCAGGTTCTTGCCCGCACCCACGCCCATGATGGCCGACGTGGAACAATGCGAGGTAGAAACGGGCATGCCCGTAATACTGGAGATGAACAGCGTGATGACGGTGGAGGCAGAAGCAGCAGCGCCCTGGTACTTTTCCATGGCCACCATGTCCATGGCGACCGACTTGATAATGCGCTTGCCACCGATGAACGTACCCAGGGAAATAGCGGCCGAGCAGACGATCATGAGCCACATGGGGAAGCCATCGGACCCCGTAGATTCCATGCCCATCGCCATGGCCATGCCCATAAGGCCAATGGACATGAACTTCTGGCCATCTTGTGCGCCATGCAAAAAGGCCAGCATGCACGCGAAGATATCCTGCAGGATATCGGCAACGCGATTGCCCTTGCGCCTATCGACGCCCGAAAGGAACTTCGCAGCGAGTTTCGTGTTCAACCATCCCAGGAAAAAGCCAGCAAACAAGGAAAAGAGCAGGCCGTACACGACCTTGGCCCATTCGGAGGGAACCACGCCAGCCCAGCCGTTCACGGCGATGGCGCCACCGGTGATGCCCGCAATGAGCGAGTGCGACTTCGAACACGGAATGCCGAAGAACCAGCAGAACACGCCCCATGCGATGGAGCCAATCATGGAAGCCATTAACGCCATGAGCGCCTGATGCGTGTCGCCCGAGAAGTCGACCATGGAGAACATGGTGTGGGCAACGGCAGTGGAGATGTAGGTCATGCCGATGAGGCCGATGAAGTTAAAAACAGCCGCCAAGGTGAGCGCGACGCCAGGGCTAAGGACGCGCGTGGCAACGGCGGTAGCGATAGCATTGGGCGCGTCGGTTGCGCCCGAGACGAGCGTCACGCCAATCACGAGAACGATGATGATGGCGAGAGCAGGATAAGTTGCCATAAGGCCAATTACGGCCGCTAGAGATAAATCCAACGTTTACCTTTCGCATATTGCCGCGCCAGCGGCAAATATCTGAGAGCTGCATTAGTATAGCAAAGCGAAAGATTCGTCCAGTGCCTTTCGCCGAACAGACACGAAGGAGAAGCATGTTCCTACCTATGACGTACGCCGATATGCGCGAGCGCGGCTGGGATGCCGTGGACTTTGCATACGTATGCGGCGACGCATACGTTGACCACCCGTCGTTCGGCATGGCCATCATCTCGCGCCTGCTCGAAGCGCATGGCTATCGCGTGGGCATCATCTGCCAGCCCGATTGGCGCGACCCCAAAAGCATCAACGTGTTTGGCGAGCCCCGTCTGGGCTTCATCGTTTCCGCCGGCAACATGGATTCCATGGTGAACCATTACACGGTGGCAAAGCGGCGTCGCAAGAACGACTTCTACTCCCCCGGCGGCGAGATGGGCCTGCGCCCCGATCACGCCTGCGTGGTATATGGCAACCTCATCCGCCGTACATATAAAGAGACGCCCATCATCCTGGGTGGCATCGAGGCAAGCCTGCGCCGCCTGGCCCATTACGACTACTGGTCGGACAAGCTGAAGCGATCCATCCTGCTGGATTCGGGTGCCGACATCATCTCGTACGGCATGGGCGAGCATTCCGTGGTGGAAATTGCCGATGCGCTGGCATCGGGGCTTTCCGTACACGACCTCACGTTCATTCCTGGCACCGTATTCCGTACGCGCAGCCTGGAGCATCTGTACGAGCCCGTTGTGCTGCCCAGCTACCAGAGCATGCTGGACAACAAGGAGGAATACGCGCGCAGCTTCGGCGAACAGTGCCGCAACTTGAACCCGTATTCGGCCCACACGCTGGTAGAACCCTACGACCACGACGTCTACGTGGTACAGAACGCACCTGCCACGCCGCTTACCACCGAAGAGCTGGACGCGGTGTATCGCCTGCCCTACGAGCGCACGTATCACCCCAGCTACGAAGCTGCTGGCGGCATTCCAGCTATCCGCGAGGTGAAGTTTTCGCTGGCCAGCAATCGTGGCTGCCTAGGAGAGTGCGCATTCTGCGCGCTCAACTTCCATCAGGGGCGCATCATCCAAGCACGCAGCCACGAATCAATCCTGGAAGAAGCGCGCGAGATGACGAAGGATCCCGAGTTCAAGGGCTACATTCACGATGTGGGTGGCCCCACCGCGAATTTCCGCATTCCCGCATGCGCCAAGCAGGAAAAGGCCGGAGCCTGCACGAACCGTCGCTGTCTTTCGCCGAAGCCCTGCAAGCAGCTACGCGTAACGCACGAAGACTACGTGCAGCTGCTGCGCGAACTGCGCGCGCTGCCTGGCGTGAAGAAGGTATTCATCCGCAGCGGCATCCGCTTCGATTACGCCATGCTCGACAATGACCACACGTTCATCCGCGAACTAGCTGCCCACCATACAAGCGGGCAGCTGCGCCTGGCCCCCGAGCACATCAGCGAAACGGTACTGAACGTGATGGGCAAGCCACCGCACGCCATGTACGAGCAGTTCGTACGCGAGTTCAACCGCGCAAGCAAGCAGGCGGGCAAGGAACAATACGTACTGCCCTACCTGATGTCGAGCCATCCTGGCAGCACGCTAAAGGAAGCTGTTGAACTGGCAGAATTCTGCCGCGACCTAGGGTTCAACCCCGAACAGGTAAGCGACTTCTACCCCACGCCCTCTACGGTGTCCACGTGCATTTACTATACGGGTCTCGACCCGCGCACCATGGAACACGTGTACTGCGCCACGAGCCCTCACGAAAAGGCGCTGCAGCGCGCGCTCATTCAGTACCGCAACCCAAAGAATCACGCCCTCGTGCGCGAGGCGCTCGTGAAAGCGGGGCGCGAGGACCTTATTGGGTTCGATGCGAAATGCCTGGTACGGCCTGCGGGCGCAAAGGGCGGCAAGGGCGCGCAGCATGGCGGAAAGTCCGGGCAGGCAGGGCATGCCCGCAGCAAAGGCAAGGGTACGCAGGCCAAACGCGGTAGGTCGCGCCACGAAAACGACTCGCGTGGCGAGCAGCGTTCGGGCAGCACGCGCAACGACAAGCGCACGTCGCGGAACGCGAATACGAAACCAGGAGGCAAACCCCAAGGCAACCGCCGCAATGGCGGAGCTAGCGGCGCAGGAAAGAAGCCAGCAGGCGCTGAAGCACGGCGCGGAGCAGGCCATCCGAAGAAACGGTAGTCGTAGGAACGGCTTCCTGCTGATAGTTGGGATGATGCCGCAAGAACACCCAGCGACAAATAAGCGTAATGGCCAGGCCGATGAGACCCACGGCCAAGAATGATGCGGCGATCTCGACTGCCGTCCAGTTTTGCTCGAAGGCGGCATAGGCTGTCGCCAGAACGAAGAAGCCCGAAATGACGCCCGTGATAACGGTGAACGCGCGAATGAGGATGACCTTCGCGCGATTGGGCGAATAGCGCCACGCAGCCACAAGGTAAATGACCGCCGCGACGACTGCCAGAATAATGAGAAGCGGAATGATCCGCGATAGACGTGCAACCATTCCGCTTCCTTTCTCTTATGCGGCCAGCATGCGCATGGCCATGAACGCTTGACCTAGCTAAAGCTCACCTGGGGAGCAACATCGGCGCCAACGTTGGCGATGAAGCTCTGGCGCTTCGTGAAGCCCATAGGGCCCGCCACGAGCACGCCCGGGAACGTCTGGATGGCGTTGTTGTACTTCATGACCGTGTCGTTGAAGCTCTGACGCATGTAGCTGATCTTGTCTTCCGTTTCGGAAAGCTCATTCTGCAGCGCAATGAAGTTCTGATTTGCCTTCAGATCGGGATACGCTTCGCTCACGGCAAACAGGCTCTTCAGGGTATCGGAAAGCGCATTGCTCGCTTCCATCTTTTCCTCGGGCGAACTGGCATTCATGCATGCCGTGCGCGCTTCAGTAACCGCCTGCAGCGTCTTGCTCTCGTGCGCGGCATAGCCCTTCACGGTTTCCACCAGGTTCGGAATGAGATCGAGACGACGCTGGAGCTGGACGTCGATTTGCGCCCAAGCGTTGTCAACGGCGTTGCGCAGCTTCACCAGGTTGTTGAACAGCCCGATAACGATAAGCACCAGAACAACGACAACGACCAGAATGATAATTGCCACCATGAGAGACCCTTCCCTCGAATTACATTGAGGCCATTTTAGCACGTGCCAACTGGGATGATACGGAAATCTAAAAGCGCTCGCTCAAAACGAGAATGCATGCTTCCAAAAGCACCCGAAAACAAAAAAGAGCCGCACCCCGAGGGGCACGGCGCATGATGCGATATGCAGCTTCGCCTAGCGCTGCGGCAGGAGCGCTGCGCGGACCGGCGAGAACGACGTGGTACGCGTCCAGTAGCCCTTCACCTGCGCAGCCGAGGAAAGCGCCGCAGCCGCCTGGTGGGACTCGCATACGGCAAACGTACCCGAGCCACTGCCGCACAGCAGCACGTCGGCAACACCCGGCGCCTGCGAAGCGAACTGGGCAATCTCGGCAAGCTCGGGAAGCAGCTTCTGCGCCGGAGCCTCCAAGTTATTGAACAGCGGAACCTGCGTGGCCTCCGTCGCCGCGCGCACAGCTTCCAGCTGAGCGGGTTCGGGATACACCGGGCTCTCGTCGAACGTACGGTACGCCTCCGCCGTGGACACACCGCCTTCAGGACGGATGATGACCACGGAATCGCGACGCGGCGCCAGCGTAGCCACCGGCTCGTCGCCACGACCCTGCAGCAACATGCAGCCACCATGCAGGAAGAAACGCACGTCGGCGCCCAGCTGCTGCGCCACATGAGCAACAGCCTCATGATCGGCGGGAATGCCCCACAGGTGAGCCGCGCCCAACAGCGCAGCCGCGGCGTCGGCGCTGCCGCCACCCAGGCCCGTCTGATGCGGAATGTGCTTTTCGATAACCAGGCGAATGCATTCGTCCTCTTCGCGGCCCAGCTCCTGCGCCAGCGCATGCACCGCCTTGCATGCCAGGTTGTCCTGCGAGGGAATGTCGAGAGGCTCGATGCCCTCACGCCAGATGACCGTGGCCTCAACCTGCAGGCCGCTGCCCGCATCTACGTCAACCTTCACTTCGCGCAACGGCTGAGCGGCATCGCAAGGCTCCAACAGCGTAACGTGCTCGCCCGCACCCACATGCGTCATACGCACGCCATCGTGCATGGACAGCGCATGCATAACCGTAAGCGCATTGTGGTATCCGCCTTCCTGGCGTTCGCCAATGCCCAGGTAGAGGTTCACTTTCGCAGGAGCGATAAGATTGATGGTCTTCACGGTAATCCTTCGTTCGTAGTCGGGTTACTTAGTTGATGGTTCACTATTCGCGGCAGCCGCTTCGGCCTTCGCCGCCTTACGCGCGGAACGCCGTGCGGAGAAGAAATCCTTCAGAAGCTGCGAGCATTCCTCTTCGCATACGCCCGCCGTAACGGGAAACGCATGGTTCAAGCGCTCGTCCTCATTGATGCGATACAGCGTACCCAGCGCACCAGCCTTCGGATCGCTTGCGCCATACACGCACCGCGCAATGCGCGCCTGGTGCATAAGGCCCGCGCACATGATGCACGGCTCGAGCGTAACGTACACCGTGCAGTCGGAAAGACGCCACGCTTCCAGTTCGCGCGAAGCCTGCAGCATGGCCAGGAATTCGGCATGACCCGAGGGGTCCATATCACGTTCGCGCCGGTTGCACGCCTGCGCGATAACGCGCGGTTCTGCAAGCGGCTTGCGCGTACCCTTGTCGATGGGATGGTACACGACCACCGCACCGATGGGCACCTCGCCCGCTGCACCCGCCAAACGCGCCTGCTCCAAAGCAAGCTGCATGTATTCGATATCGCGTTCTTCCATAACGTTCAGAATTATATGGTAAGCTAACGCGAGCGGTATGCGCATTCGCGCATGTCCATCGAATACGGAGGAATGGCCGAGTGGTTTAAGGCGGCAGTCTTGAAAACTGTTGAGCTGAAAGGTTCCGTGGGTTCGAATCCTACTTCCTCCGCCATACATGTTCTCGCAGGTCCCGAGAGGGGCCTGTTTCATTCCATCCCGGCATTCATCCCCATCCGCCCTGCTGGGCACTCGCTCCGCTGCTCGCGTGGTTTAGGCCCTTTACAGGCCTAAACCTACGCTCGTGCGCTGCGCTGTTCATCAGTTTTTACTTCGCGCTTTGCTGAGCAAAGCGCTGGTTTTAGTGGTGTTCACAGTGTCCCTGCAGGGCGGATGGGGATGAATACAGCATTGGAAGTTGAGCCCTCCCCCGGACCGCAGATGCATGGCGATGGAAGGACTCAGGCCTTGGGGTCTTTCCGACGCAGCCTTCAAGACGCCTATGGGAGCGCTCAATGCGGAAGAAGCGCGTTGCCCAGGAGAAGACGCACAAGGCAAACGCGTGCAACCACGCAATCTTCCACGCGCACGATACCGAGCAATAGGTAAGCGCAAACAACCCTCCCCCTATTCATCGATGTGTGATGCTTGGGTGTCGATTGGAGCTGATGGGATGAAGAGTTCGGCTGATTCGTGGTTCTAGGAGTAACCTCGGAAGATAGAGAGTTAGACATGCCAAACTGATTGGACCTGCACTATGTTCGTACATGAATATGGAAACCCCGACGACCCCACTGTTATCCTGCTGGCACCCATGATGATGTCGGGAGAAGACATCTACCGCATGATGAGCCCCCACTTCGCGAACTCCTACCACATCATCGCGCCCGACCAGGGAGGTCACGGCGATGCTGGCGCATACGTAAGCGCCGACGACGAATGCGCACAGCTGAAGCACTACCTGGTAAAACAGGGCATAACCGATATCGAGCTGGTGTACGGCTCCTCGCTGGGCGTTGCCGTTGGCTGGCGCCTCTTTCTGGACAATGGCTTCACCATCCATCACGCCTGGTTCGATGGCGTGCTCTTCCGCGAAAGCGCGCCATTCTTCGAGT
Source organism: Denitrobacterium detoxificans (assembly GCF_001643775.1). Lineage (NCBI taxonomy): Bacteria > Bacillati > Actinomycetota > Coriobacteriia > Eggerthellales > Eggerthellaceae > Denitrobacterium > Denitrobacterium detoxificans. The sequence continues at coordinate 1,886,846 of NZ_CP011402.1, forward strand.
TCGCCTTCAGGACCATGTTCAAGCAGAAGAAGCGCTCGCCGGCCAAGCGTTCCGTTGACGCATCAAAGGGACTCGAAGATAAATACGGACACGAGCGCGCCGTAATGATGACCAGGAACTTCAACCGCATCACCGAAAGCGACATCGACGCCATCTGCCACACCTGCTGCAATTACCCCCTTGCGAAGCTCACGCCCGATCAGCAAGCACGCTTGCATCTGGACTACGGCAGCAAGGACCCCACATTCCGCCAATCCCGCCGCGGCATCGCCACGTGCATGCCGAACGTTGGCATTACCATTCGCAAAGGCTATCCGCATTGCGGATACGTTGCCGCACACACCAAGGAATACGTGAAGGAAATCGAGGAATTCATCCGCGCGTAGTCCCCGTCGAAACGCACCGACCCCACAACCCGCCTGAATGCAGTATCCTGCTTGCACGACGAAGGGAGCAACGCTGGATACGACAAGGCAAACAATCGAGTATTACGAGACGCACGCCGGGGAATTCGCATCGAGCACCCTGGATGTCGATTTCAGCGAAACGCAACGCGCTTTTACCACGCTGCTTCCCGAAGGCGCGCGCATACTCGATTTCGGCTGCGGGTCGGGGCGCGACGCAAGGCAATTCCTTGCGGCAGGGTTCAACGTCACCGCCACCGACGGAAGCGCCGAGCTCTGCCGCGTCGCCTCCGAGGCAGCCGGTATCCCCGTACGACATGAGCGATTCGAAGACCTGTGCGAAACAAACGCTTACGACGGCATTTGGGCATGTTCTTCCATACTGCACCTACCGAAGAACGAACTAGCCCAGGTCATTACCAAGATGGCCAATGCACTGCGCACCCACGGCATTGCCTACGCATCGTTCAAGTACGGCACGAGCGAAGGCATGCGCAATGGCCGATACTTCACCGATTTCACCGAAGAGACGTTTCGCGTATTCCTGGAATCCATCCCCCATCCGGGCCTTGCGCTTGAACGCACCTGGATCACGCAGGACGTTCGCCCCAACCGCTCCCACGAACGCTGGCTCAACGTCATCTTGCACAAAGCATAGCCCTCCACGCAAAGAAGGATAGCAAGCACAGCACGAACATACCTCCGCCCCCATTCGCCCTTGCACATGCATGGCCAACAAGACGCTAATGGTGACGCAAACAAAATCTCCGTCCCCTGTTCCACAGGGCATAAGGAAAGGGCCCCGAAGGGCCCTTCCAAAGTGATAGCCATTGCGCAATTGGCAAGCGGGACTAGCCTTTTACGGCAACGCCATACCAGGCAGTGCCCTCATCATTCCAACCAAGCGAAACGAGGTTCTTGTGCTCGCTTTCGCTGGTGGTGAAGTTATGCGCACCCGAGGTGGCATTCGGATTGTACTCACGCAGCACCTTCACACCTTGGGCGTCGTCGGAATACCAGCCGATGCCCTCGTATTTCCAACCGAGCCCACTCAGCCAATCACGCTCCTCGGCGCTCATCGTGTAATGATGGTCGCCGCCATTCGGGTTGTACAGGCGGTAGACCGGTACCGAGCTGCTGGAAGGCGCATACCAACCGATACCCTCATAGGTCCAGCCCAGAATCGTGAGGCCATCACGCTCTTCCTCGGAAGCCGTGTAGAAGTGCTCACCCGAATTGGGGTTGTACAGACGGAACAGCGCCTGAGCCGAAGCAGAATCGGAAACAATCAGGAACGTGGCGCTCTGCTCGCCCTCGTAGCTGCCCATTCCGGTAACGGTCACCGTAGCGGTGCCAAGCTCGGTATTGTTCTTGTACTCCACCGTGTAATCGACGTTCTCCTCGAGCGTGATATCGCCGTCGGTCACCGTCACTTCAGGCTCGATAGCCTCGCCCGTGAAGACCTGGTTCGCAATCGCGGAAATAGTGCACTCCGAGAGGTCGCCCTTATGAACAACGAGCAACGAATCGGTCTGGTTCCACAGACGCTTGCCAGCAATCGTGGTGCCGGATCCAGCCAGGTACTCATCGATGAGGGAACCCATTACCGTACGCACTTCGTTGGTGGTAGAAGCATTAGCAACGTTGTACGTAACCGCATCGGAAGCAGTCGTCTCAACCGCCGACGTGCATTCCGTAATGGAAAGCACCATAGGAGCGGCAATGAAGCTCGTGGCATCCGTTTCCGAAGACGTCGTGCTGGGGAAGAACTTCAGCTGCGAATTCGCCTCGTACGTCAGCTCGTTAGAAGCCTTGCCCTGGGAAGCATCGCCACCCCAGGTAACATAATCGCCACCGCCCCACGCCACGCCCGCGTCGCTCAGCAGGTCGGTCAACGACACATACGTCACTGCCGTCGTCACGTTCCAAACGTCACGCTTGTAATAGAGGCCCGAAACAGGCGAACCGCTGCTCTGCAGCGCCTCGAATTCTTCTTGGGTATAGCTCTTAGCCAACGTCGCCTCATGATTGCCCGTCTTCTGATAGACGGAAATCAACGACGTGCTCTCGGCATATGCCTGAGCAGGCTGTGCAACCGCACCCGCCACGGCAAGCGCCAACACGCCCGCCGCAAGCAATCCCACCACCTTTCGTATTGAGCTCGATTTAAGCAACGCACTTTGCACGCGTTCTCCCATCCTGCAACTCCTTCCTTTATTCTCATCCGCGTTTCTTCTTTTTTGCGGATAATTACCAATGCACGAATGCCTAGGTCCTCAACACCCCCTGCAGAGAATTACCTCTTCAGAGAAGGCAATCAATCCATGCTAGGCCACCGTGATGACCAAATCGCTACAGGCCGTACCAGCCAATACCCTCGGCACGCCAGCCAACCTTCACGAGCATGTCATTCTCTTCCTTACTCGTGGTGTAGTTATGAGAACCAGACTGGGCGTTGGGGTTGTACTGCCTGTACAATGCAACGGTCTTGGCATCGTCGGAATACCAGCCGATGCCCTCGTAGACCCAGCCGACCTTCACCAAGCCGTCGCGCTCCTCCACGCTTGCCGTGTAGTGATGGTCTCCCCCATTCGGGTTGTACAAACGATACACGGGCGTGTTGCTACTCGAGGGCGCCGTCCATCCAATGCCCTCGTAGACCCAGCCCAGCTTCACCAAGTAATCGCGCTCGGACGCGCTTGCCGTATAGAAGTGCTCGCCGCCATTGGGGTTGTACAGACGATTCATGGGCACTGCTTCCGCCACGATGGTGAACTGCGCCGTGGCGCTTCCCGTCCACGACCCCACGCCCGCAACGGTAATCATGGCGGTTCCCACGTTCACGTTGTTGGAATAGGCAAGCGTATAATCCGTGCCTTCGGCAAGAACCGTGCCGCCCACGCTTACCTCCACCGTAGGCTCGATGGCGCTGCCCGTATAGTCGTACGTAGACGCATCGAAGGAAATCTGCGCGTCTTCCAGGCTAAACGGCACCAATGTAAAGCGCTTGCCGCCATTCGTGCCAGCCACATCGTCACTATTCGCTACAACAAGCTCACGCACGGCAGTCGCACTCGGATAGCACGTAACCGAAACGCCATCGCAATCTGCAAACGCGCCCTTGGTCCTGCTCGTCGCAATGTTCGAAGGCAGAGAGGAATCCTGCGTAAGGAACGTGAGCGAAACGAGCCCCGTGCAGCCCTTGAATGCCGAAGAGTCCAAAACGTCAACGTTCTCGGGCAACGTAAGACTCGTGATACCCGTGCAATATGCAAACGCGTGATCGCCAATGGTGGTGAGCTTAGAGCCCTCGGCGAACGTCACCTCGCTCAACGTACCACCGTAGCTGGTGTTCGCCGAGCCAAACGCGTAGTTTCCGATGGCCGTTACCGTAGCGGGAATAGACACGGCATGAACCTTCAGCTTTGACGTATTGGCAAGGTCGCCCTTGTAGTTGGCCTCGAGCTCGCCGCCAAAGGCATTGCTGGCGATAGACGTCACCTCGTAGGTAACGCCATCATGATCAACCGAAGCGGGAATGACAATGTCCACGGAATCGCGCTGCGAATTTACCTGAAGGCCCGTAACGGCCGCCGTTGCGGTTACATCGTCGTAGCTATAGAGCAACTCGTACACGGGAGCATCGATGATCTGGAACGACCCGGAAATCGTGCCCGTATAGGAACCCTTGCCCGTAGCGGTAAACGTTGCCGTACCCGCTTCCACATTATTCTGGTACTCAATTTCGTAATCGGTTCCACACGTAAGCTCGGCCCCACCGTAATACAGGGTCACAGGCGTAAACGCCGTTCCATCGTACACCTGATCGGGGGCGCTGTAGGTGGCATACGCCAGATCGAGCGCCTCGCCCGAGTCGGTGATATTGAAGAACATGTTTGCGTAATTCGAGAAGTTGGAATTCGCCACGAAGCGAACCGTCACGGAGCCAATCGTCGTACCGCCGGCAACGCCCACGTTATTCGCATGCGCAGAAGACGCGCCCTCATCATCGGAATTCGCATTGCCGTACACGAGTCGATAATCCACGCCCTCTACCAGCGTATGCTCTACGCCGTTTATCGTGCACGTCACGCCCGACACACTGGGTTCAACAGGCGTTCCGCCCGCGTACGGAAGCGTTGTAGAAGGATGAAGCGCTTCGTCATTCAACGTGGACTTTACCCACGGATACGTTTGCCCCGCATACTCCAACACGACGTTGTCGAAATCGCATTCGGTCATGATGCTTATGGGCTTGATGCGATACGTGCCCTTGGCCTGCGTACCCGCCTGGAACTTGGTAGACCCCTCAGCAGGCTCGATAGTCACGGTATACGCGCCCGCGTTCGTGGGCGCATTCACCTCTTCGCCCTTGGAGTTCTTCACGCTCACAATGCGATATTCGGAAGGATCGAGCTGAACGCTGCCCGACATTACCTTCAAAGATGCCTCCGTGGGCATCTGGGATTCGTAATTGAAGGTCACCGCATCAGCCGTAACCTTGCATGAGGCAATGCTGCCGGCAACAATGCCATACGACACGCCCGAGATGGTGCCCGAATACGCCCCCATGCCATGCACGGTAGCCAGATACCCCGAGCCCAGCTCCACGGCTCCCGCTTGGGGCTCAACGTAGTAGTCGACATTCTGCACGAGTTCCTGCCCCGCAAGAGTCACACTCACGGTGGGCACGCTTTCCCCACCCGTATACACGGCGTCTTTCGCTACCACGGCAGTCCCCGCGGACAAATCAGTTGCAGACGACCAGGGCGAATTCCACGAAATCATGGGATAGCCCATGTTCGCGTCGTAGCTTTCCGCATCGCCATTGGAAGCGACCCAATACGTGCTCCACGCCCCTGCATTGCCCACGGTATTCAGCAGTGCGACGGCATCGGCGGAACGCAGCTGCTCGGTCGTGTACACCACGTTATTCGACGCCGAACCCGACGCCTCCGTCTCGCTTTCCTCGTCGCCATATACGCAATTGTCGTTTTCGACCATGCCCCGCACCAAAATGTTGTCGTGCACATAGCCTTCATTCTCGCCCACGATGCCGCGCTGGCGCATGCCGCTCTTTGCGATGATGGTGCCCTCGTTGTAGCAGCCATAGCATTCGGGAATGGGCGAAGAGGGCTCGTAGACATTCGTGGCCTCATCCTTCTTCTCGTAGGGAGTGAGGAAGCCCGCGATGCCCGCCGCGTAATAACCACTCGCCACGTTCACGTCACGAGTAGACTCGTTGCTCCAAGTGGCGCTCATAATGGTGGCGAAATTCGCGCAATAGCACACATCGCCATGCGTATTGCCCACAATGCCTGCGGGTGCGGGCTTGTTCCAGCGCGTCGCAACCACGTACGAACGAACTTCAGTCGTGGTATCGCCCGAGGTATACGTCTTGTACATGTTCATACAACCCGAAATGGTGGTATAGCTACCCGAGGCGCCAACAACGCCACCCACGGAATTCAGGCCATACAAGTCACCATAGTTCACGCAGTCGGAAACCACGATGGGGTCATTCTCGTTGCCGTCGTCGCCCGAGGCAATGCTCGTAACGTTGTCGCACTGCATGAAGTAGCGCAAAGACCCCACGATACCGCCCACGCTCGTGCCATGCTCGGCGCGAATGTACCCAACATTAGACACGCTGCCATTCGAGGCCTGCCTACCATTTACGCAATTGGAGACGGAACCCTGGCTATATCCCACGATGCCACCCACGGCCTCGCTGCGTGCATACGCGGTGCTGCCGAAACGATCGACGCCCGAGGTGCTCGGCGTATCGACGGTGATCTGCGCCGTATTCACGCAACCCGAAATGCTGCCATGTTGCGACGCTTCGGCCTCAACCGCCTCCTTTGACGTTCCCACACGCGTCTCATCGCCGCAGAAGCCTGCGACGCCGCCTACGTACTGCACAATGCGCGAAGTCTCCAGGTCGGTTTCCGGCGTGGTACCCGACGATATGGTAAGCGCTCCGGCATTCGAGCAATTGGTTACACTGCCAGCGCACGAACCCGCTACACCACCTACGTAGCCCACCATCTGCAGGGCGTCCTTGGTTTGCACCGCATCAGACGACACCCGCACGGAAGCCGCATTCGAGCAGTTGGACAACGAGCCGCCACAATACCCGGCAACCATGCCCACGTGATTGAACACAAGCGTGTCGCTTTCCGCCACGAGGCTTGCATTCGAGCCAACGGCAACGTTGCTTACGTCGCCACCCACATACCCAAAGAAGCCCCGGTAACTTGTACGGTCGATGGCGTCGGCATCGCTGGTGCCCACGCAGATGCGGAAGTTGTCGAAGGTGCTTCCCCCGCCATTGAACGACCCAAGGAAGGGATGCTCGGCGCTACCAATGGGCGTCCACGACATGCCACCAAAGCTATACGACCCGTTCCAAGACTCGGCCACCGTAACCGTGGCCCCCTGGAACGTAACTGCCTCATCGGCCACGCCGTCGCCATCCACGTCGGCCGTGCCATTTACCAAATTGGCAAAGCCGCAAATGTCGCCCACCGTGCTCAGCACGTAGGAGCTCTGGCCTGGCGTATACCAATCGTACGTGGGGTCGGTCGACAAGGCACGCGCTACACCCACGCCCACCACCAGGCACGCCGCAGCCAAGGCCAACGCCAAAACGGCTGCCATTCCTCGTTTCACTACGCTCATCAGACATGCATCCTTCCCACGGACCCTTCCGCCTTCGATACGCTATTTGACTGCAACGCCCTTTGGGCTGCGCACCTGCATGCGGAATCGCACGAACGACTCCACGCCACCCGCGGCGACAAGCCCCGCCGCACTGGGCAGTGCAAAGGGCTCGAACGGGTTCTCGACATCCAACTGATCGGCAATCGACTGGTTATTGCTTACCGCCTGGAGCACCGACCAGGCACGCTCGTTGGCGCTTCCATCCTGCGTCTCCGCTTCCTCTTCGGAAGTGGAAGCGGGGGTGGTATCGTCGGCGGTTCCCTGCGCGCCGCTATCAGCTTGCTCGGTAACATCCGAGGCGTCATCTTGCCCAGACGCTTCGCCCGCTACCGTAGCGTTGGCGGAATCGCTGCCCGAACCACTCGTCGCATTTGCCGAGGTACTCCCCCCTTGCGATGAGCCAGAATCGGCGTCGTCGCTTCCGCTCCCCGTTCCTTCCGAGGAGCCATTCGTTGCCGGTGGGGACCCCGCCAAGACGATATGAATCGTATGAATCCACTTGATCTGCTTGCTCGTGGTAGTGCCACCATCCTGCGTGGCGCCGAACAGCAGACGGAAACGCGTTGCGTCGGAAAGCTCATCGGCGGAATACACGGTGCACGAATTGACCGCTTCCTTCGAATCGATGGCGATCATCGGCCACACGGGCTCCGCCTCGGCATAGCTGCCGATGTCAATATTCGGGTAGAAGTAACGGCCCGTCTCACCCAGCAATGACCAGCTGATCGTAAAATCGCTGTCGTACGCCTTGACCTGCAGGCTCTTCACGCCGCCGCTGGTATCCACCCCCGCAGCCTCCAGCACGTCATACAAGTTCGGACCACGACCGGTAAGCGTAATGTACGAGCCGCCACCCAGGGCGGTATACGCCTTTACGCTCGTGCCAAGGGCCTCGAGGTCCCCCACTGTAAACGTCTTAGAAATGGCAATGACGCCCGGCTGGGTCTCCCATTCGGCTTCGACGGTAAGCGTGTCCTGCGGGTGGGCGTCGCTACCCTGGCCGTTGTCGTTTTCGTCGGGCATGATAACGGCAACGCTGCCACTCACCAGCGCCCCGCTTTCACCAGCCGTAGACGAGGCCACCACTTCATTCGTAGCAGCCACCGATGGGCGATATATGCCCTCTTCGCTTACGGTGCCAAACGCACCCACCGTCACGCTCCACGTAAGATCGGGGAGCTCGCCGCCCGTCTGCGAAGCAAGCCCCGACGCAGGCGTAACCTGATAGACCGTGCTCGCGCCCGCAACGGGGTCGTACACCGTTACCGCAGCCTGCAGGTCCAATTCGGCCGTTGCCAACTCGGAGCCCTTGGGAAACGAATACGATCCATCGATGGGGACGCCGTCTTCGCCGCACACCACGATCTTGGTTACGAACGGCGCGGTATCTTGTCCGGTAATGGTGACGTTCACCTGGGCTTCAAGCGTGGAGCCATTCGTCTCGCCCGACTTCGTGGTAGAGCACGTAACCGTAACGGTGCCGTTGGCCTTCGCCGTGAGTTCGCCGGAACGGGCGTCGATCGTTGCCACGCTTGCGTCGTCCACGCTCCACGTCACATTGGAATACCCGCCCTCGGAAGAGCCATCATCCCAGATGGAAAGGGCGTCAAAGTCAATCTGACCGCCCCGCGAGCTAATCTCGGCAGACCCCGCCTTGCTCGTGGCGTAGGCATACACCGTACGCGGGCTGTCGTGATCGTAGATGCCGATATCTTCGACGTAATGCGTCGTTGGCTGCGTAGACGAACCACCGGAATCGCCCGATGCGCCCGTCTCACCCGATGCGCCCGTCGAGCCCGATGCGCTCGAAGAAGCGCCTTCACTCGCGTCGGAAGACCCAGCCGCAAATGCCCCCTGAGCGCCCCACGTGAGCGAAAACGTCAGCACAAAAGACAGGGCTATACGGCAGATAGAAGAGAGCCTCATTAGTCGGCACCCGCCTGACGTTGCGTAAGCGCATCACTCGACAGCCCGCTCGACGATGATCCGCTCTGTGCGCCATCGCCCGAATACGTATACTTCGCCTGTCTTCCCACGGGAGGATAGCTGTTCCCCAGTAGGTCGAGCGCCTGATCGACGGTGATATCGCACCAGTACATACGACTATAGAAGTCGCGCGTAACATCTACCATGTCGACATCGTAGGCATCGGGGTACAGCATATTGGCCAACCATTGAATGCCGATGAAGCGATTGACTCCCGGCGGACGATCGAGCCACGCAAAGGGAGCATTGGGCATGGTATACACACGCTCGTTCTTCACCGCGCGAATGCCCGCCCAGGTATCCTTCGTACGAATGATTTCGTCGGCACCGCCGCGAATGGCGTCATCCCAAGCCACGATGACCTCGGGGTCCCAAGCTATGACCTGTTCGAGCGACACGTTGCTCATGCCCAACCCCTGATTGGCATCCACCGCAGCGACGTTCTTCGCACCCGCCACCGCAAAGGCGAGAGCATGTTGGCTTTCATCGGGTTCCGTTTGCAGGCCCAGCGGGCCCTCTGCATAATACACGCTCACGCGCTCCGATTCCGGCACCGTGGCTACAGCGGAAGAAACGTTCTCGTAGACATCTTCCAGATAGGTCGCAAGTTCTTCGGCGCGATCGGCGCACCCCAGGATGTCACCCAGGAAGCGATACGCCTCGGCAATGCGGCTGAAGCTGCCATCGACCAGGACTACGGGTATGCCCGTCTGGTCCTGCAGCTTTTCCGCTTCCGAGATATTCGACGCCGTAAGGTCGGTGCCCGAGATGCTGAAGACCACCTGCACGTCACGCGCAATGAGCTCCTCGCGGTCGATTTCCCCATTGGAAGACAGACTTCCCAAGTTGGGTAGATCGGCCATGTAATCGGGCATCATGGCAAGCTCCTGCTGCGAAAACGTGATTGCTGTTCCCGCCTGAAGCTGCGGAATGAGGCTGAACACGAAAACCTGCGCCAACGCGCTCGTGAAGTAAACACGCTCGAGCGAGGAGGCAACCGGCACCGTCACTTCACGCCCCGTATGGTCGGTAATGGTGCGCTCGCCCAGCAACAGCTCGTCGCCAGCAGCAGAGCGACACCCCGTAAGCGCCGAAAGCCCACCCAGCGGCAAAGCAACGGATAGCGCAAGCGCACCACCAAACTGAATGAACCCGCGACGCGACATGCCGCACGCGTTGGGGGTACCCCCACCCACGCTGTTTTCGCTCACCAGAGACGCGTTCGCGCTCATCTTTCCCCTATGCACTGCAGAACTCCTCCTCGTCGGCAGGCACGCATACGCGCTTCAACCGACCGTCTTCCAAACGCACATCAAGCACATCGACCCTCGTCTGGTAGATGCGCTGCAGAACCTCCGTCGTAATCGTTTCGCCAGGCGTGCCCTCGCAGAGCTTCCGCCCCGCATCCATAACGACCACCTTGTTTGCGCAGTACAGCGCATGATCGGGGTCGTGGGTAACCATAACAACCGCCATGCCGGCACGCGCCAGCTTGCGCATGCGCGCAAGCACCAGCTGCTGATTGCCGAAATCGAGACTGGCAGTGGGCTCGTCCATAACTAGCAAGCGCGGCTGCTGGGCCAGCGCGCGGGCAATGAGCACCAGCTGGCGCTGGCCACCCGAAAGAGCCGTATAGTCTTCGCCCGCCAACCCCTCTATGCCCATCTGGCACATGGCATCGAATGCAATGCGGCGGTCCTTTGCGGAAACGAACGAAAGCCTGCTCAGGTAGGGGGTACGCCCCATAAGGACCACGTCGCGCACGGCAAAGGGAAACGGCGGCGTATGCTCTTGCGGAATGTAGGCGAAGCGACGCGCCAGCGCGCGCTCATCCATGGCGAGCACGTCTTCCCCGTCCATGGAAACGCTCCCCGCCGTGGGGTGCAGTAGCCCCATCGTGTTCTTCAGAAGCGTGGTCTTGCCGCAACCGTTTGCGCCAATGATGCAGCAGAATTCACCCGCCTCCACGCTGAAGCTCACGCCGTGCAGTATTTCTGTAGCGCCATACGACGCATGCAGATCCTTCACTTCCAGCAAGGCCATTACTTCCACCCCCTCATGTTGTGGCGGAAGATGATCACGAAGAACGGGACGCCCATAATGGCGGTCAGGATGCCAATGGGGATTTCCACGGAGAGCATCAATCGGGCGATATCGTCCACGATCAGCAAAAACGTGGAGCCGATAATCATGCTGGCAGGCAGAAGCACCCGATAATTGGGCCCCACCACGGCACGCGCCACATGGGGCACCACCAGGCCCACCCAGCCTACAATACCCGAAACGGCAACCGAGCAGCTTACCACCAACGTGCTTGCGAAAATGACCACCAGGCGCACCAGGCGCGTGTTGATGCCCATGCTGCGCGCTTCCTCGTCGCCGAACGAAAGCACGTTGAGCTTCCAGCTTTCCAGCAACAGCAATGCGAAGCCGCCCAACATGGGAAGGATAATTACGGCCAGCTGATCGGCGTCTTCGCTCGCAAAGCTGCCCATCAGCCAAAACGTGATGGAGGGCAGCTTGTCGTTCGCGTCGGCCAGCAGCTTTACGACGCTCGTGCCGCTCTGGAACAGGGTGCTCACCAGAATGCCGCCCAGCACCAGGCCGAGGATAGGGTCGTACCGCACGAGCTTGTTCAGCCACACCGCCAACCCCACGGCCAGCATGCCGCCACAGAAGGCAAAGAGCTGAACGTAGGCATTCGGCAGGTCGAGCAGCAATGCCAGGCACGCGCCAAACGAGGCGCCCGCGCTGGCGCCCAAAATGTCAGGCGAAACCAGCGGGTTCTTGAACATGCCCTGATAGCTGGCGCCGGCAACAGCCAGGGCCGCACCCACCAAGAGCACCACGCAAATGCGCGGAAAGCGTATCTTGAACAGCACGTTTTCCAACGTTCCATCGATGGGCGCACTTGGGTCGATAAGATGCGCGAAATGAGCTATCACGCCCTGGAACCATTCCACGGGCATGACGGGGTACCTACCCAGCATAAAGCTGCCAAAGAACACCACCACGAACGCCGCAACGATGCCCAGCTTCACCCACGGCGAGAGCTTGCGATTGAGAGCACGCTCCGCCTCCTGGGCAAGATGTTCTTCTATGATGCGCTCCTCTTGCGCGGCTGCTGATTCGCCTCTTACTTCCGTCATTCAGAGGAACCTTCGCTCGAAGAGGAATCGCTGGAACTCGCACCGTCGCCGTCTTCCAGCAAGTAGAGCTTACCCGTATGCGGGTCCTGATACACCGTACCCTTTTGAATGTACCCGCTTCCGCTGCTATCGGGATCTTGCAGCTGCTCAATATCGGCGTCAGAAACTTCCTGGGATTCGTCGATTTCGACTTGCGTAGCTGCGGAAATGTTAACGTTGTACGCCACCACCAGTGCAACCAGAATGCCGCACGCAAACACGAGCATGGCGTCGCTTAGGTTGGCAAGGCCTGCAAGGGGGTCGCTTTCCGCGTGCATTCGACGCGTGTGTCGGAACGAACCGGCATCACCATAATACCCGGCCATTATGCCTGCGCCTTTACGGAATCGTGCGCCATTTCCTGCGCCAGAGGCTCTGCATCGGGAACCTTGGATGCTCCCACCGCGCCATTGGCGAACACGATGGACGCAGCAGAACGATTTGTATCCATGGTCGTTTCACCAGGCTGTTTAACGTCGGGGCCAAAATCCGCTTCGCGCATATCGCCAATCTTCTGCAGCATGGTGGCCATGGCGGAATCGAGCGCCGTCATGTAGTTCTCGTACCAACCACGGCGGACCTTCGCCACGATCAGGCAAACTACAGCGGTGGCCAAGCCCGCAACCGTCGTGTCGAACGCAACGATAATGCTCTGCGAAAGCGACGTGACGTCACCCGTTCCCAGCGCCGCAATGCCCGGACCCAGCGGAATCAACGTGCCCATAAGGCCTAGCATGGGAGCAACCTTCGAGGCGATGTCGTTGCGACCCACCACCTTATCGCGGCGCGCTTCCTCCTCGGAGACAGTGCGACGAATAAGCGCCAGCAAGCTATCCCCCGGCAGTGCGCGGTACTCGTATACGGTGAGTAGGGCATCCTTCTGACGATTCAGAAGGCCCGACGTGCGAACCACCTGCTCGATCTCGTTGGGGGCAGCATCGTTGAGCGCTGCAAGGAACTGGGGCATCGTTACGTGGAAATGCCGCCGCTCGATAATGCCCTCCACCACTACGCTTCCGATGCAAAACAGGGCATACCCCATAAACACTAGCAAGAGAACGACATCGGGCAGCAACAACGCCTGCGACGCATCGTGCAAAATAACGCCCAAATACGTCTGATTTGATACAACATCCATGCTATTTCTCGTCCATTATTCATCGCTACGTATAATGCACGTCGCAGTATATTCCTGTTTCTAGATAATGTCTATCATGCACTACCTATGATTTCGGCGAAAAACGCCCAGCCATGAACAAGGGACGGAGGGCATAAGGAAAGGGCCCCGGAGGGCCCTTTCCAAGGAAGGTACTCGTTCGTGCGATTAACGAGTGGTGGTTAGCTAACTACGGCAACAGCATACCAAGCAGTGCCCTCGTCGCGCCAACCAAGCGAAACAAGATGCTTATGTTCGCTTTCGCTGGTGGTGAAGTTATGCGAACCAGAAGTCGCATTCGGGTTGTACTCGCGCAGTACCTTCACGCCCATGGCGTCATCGGAGTACCAGCCGATGCCCTCATACTTCCAGCCAGCCTTCTTCAGCATGTCGCGCTCGTTGACGCTGACGGTGTAATGATGGTCGCCGCCATTCGGATTGTACAGGCGATAGACCGGCGTATTGCTGCTGGAAGGAGCATACCAGCCAATGCCCTCGTACTGCCAACCAAGCTTCTTCAGGTTATCGCGCTCGTTGGTGCTCTGCGTGTAGAAGTGCTCGCCCGAATTCGGGTTGTACAGGCGGAACATCGGTACCGACTCGACGATCTTGAACGTGCCGGTGGCCGTGCCCGTATAGTTGCCCTTGCCCGTTACGGTAATGGTGGCTGTGCCCACTTCCTTATTGTTGGAGTACGCAACCGTGTAATCGGTGTTGTACGTGAGCGTATCGGAACCCATCTTCACCGTGGCCGCAGGCTCCAGCGGAGCACCCGTGTAGGCCATGTTGGAAGCCGTCACGGAAGCCGTGGAGATGTTGGCCTTGGCAATTTCGGTATCAAGCTCTACCGGATCAATGTCATACCCGGTCGTGCCTTCCAGGCCATCGACCCAGCGATAATTATCCGTATCGACCAGCATAGCAATAACGGTGTATTCGTTAGCGTCAATAGCGGTAGCATCCTTACCCTCGGGGAAGGTTGCATCGGGATCAGGCAGACCCGTCATGTGAAGGCCGCCATCGTACACGCCAAGCGTATAGCCCTCGCCGCCCTTCACGAGCGTCTGGGCGGTGCGGTTGTACACCAGGCCCTCAACCGCCTTGGGCTTGATGACCTTATAGCGGTCGATGGTGCAATTCAGGTGAACTTGGCCATCGAGATTGCCAACGAGATTCCAAACGTAATTATCCGAATAGAGCGTCGCGGTAATCTCGTAATCGCCCGCATCGGTAGCAGTGGCATCAGTGCCCTCGGCAAGAGGCTCGCCAGTGCCCACGGCCAGCTGATAACCCTCGCCGCCAGCAACCATCGTCTGGGCTTCGCGGTTGTAGGTCAGATCCTCAACAACCGTGGGAGCCGCAATGGCCTTCGGGGTAACCGTAATAGTGCTCACCCTTACGCCGCTCGCCTTGTCGGCCCATTCGGTGTTGGCCGTGTCGTCGAGCGAGGCAACTACAGCGTAGACGCCTACGCCATCAACCACAACGCCATCCTCCGTAATTACGGGGCTACCCGCAGAGGGAGTAAACGTGTAGTAATCGCTTGCTTCAAGCGCAATCTGACCATCGCGGACGTATTCGAGCTCAAGCGTCTGCTCGGGAATCTCGATGGGCTTCTTTGCGATGACCGCATCGAATTCCTGATCGATGATGGCGCCATTAGCCCACATGTAGTGGTCGGGGTCCACCAGGGTTGCAGAGATGCGATACGTGCCCGCATCCGTAGCCAGGACGTCGCCCGTAAGCGGGTTGAGCTCGGCACCGGCAGCAATTGCCTCGGCGCTGGGAACGAGACCGTACTCACCCAGACCGCCTTCCGCAATTACCTGCTCTTCGCCAGAAAAGACGAGCTCTTCCACTCCAGCGGGAACGGGAATGCGGCCCTTCGAAATCATGGCATTAATGGTCTTGTTCTCGGTGGTGCCATCTTCCCAGACGTAATTGTCCGAGTCGACAAGCTTCGCAGTGACAACGTAGTTCTGATTCTCTATAACCACGGCATCCTGGCCCGGCTCGAGCCATTCACCATTGTCAATCTTCAGCTGATAATGCTCATTGCCAGGAACGATGACCTGAGGCTCACCCGTGTACTCCAGGTTGGCAACGGCCTCGGGAATGGCGACCTCATCCTCGCTGATCTCGACGTCGTAATCGAGGGGGTCGATGCTGGGCTCGGGATCATCATCCCACGCATAGTGCTCAGCAAGCGTAGCGGTAATCTCGTATACGCCAACCTCGGTTGCGATGGCGTCGCCCGTCTCCGGATCGATGGTCACGTCGGGATCGTCGGTGGAAAGCGTGTAGCCCACACCGCCCGCAACGAGAACCTGGGGCTCGCCCGTGTAGGTAATCAGCGGCTCATACTCAGGCTTGTCGATAACAATGCGATCGATGCTTACCGCAGCAACAAACGGCTCGGTGTCCGGATTGGGCACGCCAGCCCACGCATAGTTGTTATCGAGCGTAGCGGTAATCTCGAACTTGCCAATTTCCGTGGCAATTGCATCGCCCGTTTCCTCGTCGATGGTCACATTGAGGTCATCGCAGGAAAGCTCGTAGCCCTCGCCACCCGCAACGAGAACCTGGGGTTCACCCGTGTACTCGAATGAAGAAGGATCGGGGATGGGCTTCGTAATCTGATGGCGCGCAATTTCATCGTCGAAGACCTTGGGGACTTCGGGATCTGCGCCCGTCGCCCATTCATGGCCCTCGTCGAGCACGGCAGTAATGTGGTAATCGCCGGCATCCGTGCCAACCAGGCAATTCGTTTCGGTGTCGAGGTCCACGATGGGCTTGCTATCGTACACGAGCGAATAACCGGAATCGGTAAGCGCCGTAACTACGCCCGTATCGGGATCGGTCGAGTACTCCAGAATCATGGCGTCGCCCAAGTCGACGAGCGGCTTTTTGTCGCCATCATAGACATATGCCTCATGCTCGATCTTCGTAGGAGCAGGCGTCAGGATCTTCGTGATGGAAACTCTAAATTCACGCGGATCAGTAATCGGCGTCAAGACCTCGTCGGACCACACGTAGTTATCCGCATTCTCGCGATATGCAGTGATGTCATAGTCGCCAACGCTCGTTGCATACAGTTTGCCATTGTCGTACGTGACATTGAGCGGATAGGTAAGGAAATAACCCTTGTTCGTGTAGGCTACCGTCTTGCCAGACTCCACGTAGGTACGCAGCACAACGGCGCCCTGAAGATCCATCAGCTCGATAGGCTCACCCGTCCATTCCGTAGTGTTGCCTTCAACGGAAACGGTGGGAACGGTAATGACTGCCTGGTCGATAGCAGGGTACAGCGGAATGGGATCCGTTGCGCTATATCCCTCGGGAGCATCGAACCACTCATAGTTATCGTCGAGATAGGCTTTAACGTTGCTGTAAACGCCTGCATCCTTGGCAATAAGCTGCCCGCCAGAGACATGCAAACCAGTCGCATTGTGCGGGTAGATGATGTAATACCCGCCATCCGTCTCCGCCTTATACGGGTCACTTTCTTCGTTTCCGGGATTATCAGCCGTAATCTCGTCGCCGTTGAGGTCGACTACCTGCTGGAACGCACCCGTGTACGTAAGATCATCGATAGCCTCGGGCACGAGCACGGGCTTCCTGGCGATATTGCCCGTTACGCTATAGGTAGCGATGCTGTTATCAGACCAAATGTAGTTGTCGTTGAGCGTCGCCGTGAAGGGGCCGTACGAACCCGCATTCGTTCCGACAATCTGCCCCTCGCTAACGGCAAAGTCAGCGTAGTAGGCGCACTCGAAGTTGTAGCCCAAATTGGTATACACATTAATCGCGGTAGGATTGGCGGGAACGTCATAGTCCCAACCAGTAACCATCCCTTCACCCAAGTCGATGATCTGCTGGGCTTCGCCGTTATACACCAGGTCGTCAATTGCCTTCGGCTTATCAACGGGAGCCTTGGCAATAGTAGCGTTGATCGTCTTATCCGCGCTACCACCGTCTGCCCATTCGTAATTGTCGTAGCCGCCCGCAATGGAGGCCGTAAATGTATACGTTCCGGCAGTGTTTCCGACAATCTCATTATTAACGTTAAGGCCAACAGCGGTACCCGGAGTAGCAGGTTTAGCCGTCAGCGCTATCGAATAACCCGCACTCGTAACAACAGGAACGTCAGGGAACGTAGCGCCAGAAGCGAAGGTTACACCGTCGCCGTAATCAATGACTTCCTGAGCGCTGCCCGTATACACCACGTTTTCAACAGCAGTAGGCACCGTAACGGGCTGCTTCTGGATAGTGCCAACAACCGTAAATTCACCCGTGGAGCCATCGGGCCACGTAGTGTTCGTCGGATCAACTAGATTTACAAGGATGCCGTACGAGCCAGCATTCACCGCATTGATGGTATTGGCATCGAAATCGACGGTAATCCCAGAGTTATCGAGATAGTAAATCGTATAGCCCTTATTCGTGGATACCCACTTATAACCGTTGTAGGGGCTGGTGCTGTCATCAACAGTGCCGTGACCGATAAACACCGTGCCCTCTTCGAAGGTATACAAGCTCAGAGCGGCGCCGCTATACACGACATCTTCCTTCGGAGTAGGCGAAGCAATGATGTCCGCAATGATGGTGGTCGAGACAACCTTCGGAGCAGTAGTGCCGTCGGCCCAGGTAAAGCCATCCTTAAGCGTAGCAAGAACGTTATAGTCGCCCAGGTTTTCGGCCATGAGGGTCTTACCCTGATCGCCAACGCTTACGGATTTCTGATACTCAAGCGTGTATCCGGCATCGGTGTCGGCAACAACCTTCGAGTCGTACTGCACGGGCTCACCAATGACTTGGCCGCCCTCCAGGCTAATGATGCTCTGCTGGCCGGCGTAATCGAACACCGGGGCAATGGCAACAGGTGCATTCGGGGCCTTGTTGATGACCCACATATCCTTGGACTCAAGGTACGTGCAAACATATCCCTCTTCGATTGCCTGATACGGAATCTTGTTGTTGCTCAACACGTTCGCATGAACCAGAACCGCCAAGAGATCTCCGCCAACCGTATAGCCTTCGTGGCCGAGAATCTTCGTTTCGTTTGCACTCTCGCTAAATACCTCAACGGAGCCGGGCAACTCAGCATAAATGCCGTACTGATTGTCGGCTAGAGTTCCCACCATCGAATTATCCTGAACGACCGCCGAACCGCCAGTAACGGACAAGCCGTATCCCCCATCCGAAATCACCATAGAGTTATCGACGATAAGATTGCCGCCGTACACCACCGCGCCAGGAGCGGTAGAAGTGGAGTTGACATACACATGCGTCAGAGAGACAGACGCATTGCCTTCGACCATAACGCCAGCGCCAGCGGAGATAATCACAGGACCGGAAACATCAAGCGGAGAGACGGAGGAGCCGTTGGTGTTGAGCGAGGAGCTGCCCCTCAATTCAACCTCGGCACTGCCCGATGCGTAAACGCCACCGTTAAGATTGCCGTCACTCATGGAGAAGGAGCCGGCAACGGAAACAGCAAATATGCCGTTGTCCGCGGACACCGTGCCATCACGCATGACAAACGAACCGTCTTCGCCAACCATGATTGCGGCTTCGTCCCCGGCGTCCAGGCCGGTAACGTTAATTTCGCCCGAGTCGAGCGTGAGTTCGCCCGCCTGGATCGAGATAGCGTCGTGACCGGAAGCGGTAATCTTGCCGCCATCCGCGGAAGTGGAAATGCTAAGAGCGGCATTGTCGCCAGAGACAACCCACGCCTGAGTATTCATATCGAGCGTCTTGCCCTCGAGCAGAAGCGTGATGTCCTTCTTAATGAGGGCGTCGCTGGTTTCCGACGAATTACCAATCATGGTGATGGTGGCTTGCGTAACGGTATCGTCTGCATCGATGGCAGCAATCGCTTCGGCAACCGTTACGTAGTACTGGTTATTCCAAATGCAGGAAACACCTACCACGTTATCCGCGGGACTGAGCTGAGCATCGCCCTCGCTCGCGGGCTGAAGTTGGGCAGCGCCCTGAGTTGCAGCCTCATCAGGATCTGCCTGCGTTGTCGTATCTGACGAAACTGACGTTTGCGCAATATCAACCGATTCCTGAGCGGAAAGCTGCGCAGCCTCTTCCGCTACTTGTACCGAAGCTGGTGGAGCGGATTCAGGCTCGACGGCATGCGCCTGATACGGAACGATGGGCGTGAAACCCACCACCGTAACAACGGCCATGAAAGCGCTTAGCACCCCCTTGGCGAATTTCATACGCGAGTTGCGTATGCTTGCAGACCCACTCATTCGATCACCTTCCTCAATCGCACGGACCCAACCCCCATAAGCAAAGGGCGATGAACGATGGAATGCAGGTATAGAGCGAGCGGCAGAAAAGCTCACTCTGCCCCCTTCATACCAACTTCACAATTGTAGCATCATCTGAGGTGGCAAAAGTCCCAATTCGTGGATTTGCTAGCACATTTTTTTCGTTACGGAACCGTCATTTTAGAAATAGTCGCGCAGTTCACAGGATTCCTATAAACCGTACTTTATCAGGGGAAATGATATCGTTCCGATTGCATACTATGCGAATCCGAAAGAATCACCTTCCCCAATCGCGGTAACAAGGAGACAAGAAGGCAACCAACACCCACTCACATCAGGGCGAACAGCGAAGCGCACGAGCCCGGCGCACCCACCCGCAAAACAAAAGAGGAACGCGAGGGAAAACCTCACGTTCCTCTATGGTTCCAGCAACACGCGCCGTGCGAGCAGCGGAGCGGGTGCCCCGCCGGGTTATGCGCCCCGCCGCCCGGGACGACTCGCAGATCGCCCCGGGCGGAAAGGGTTAGATGCTAAAGAGCCCAAACTGGGCGCCTACGTAAGCGACCAGGATGATGGCCAACAGGATGGGGCTGACGTACTTAATCATGACCACCCATACGCCTTCCAGGCGGAACTTGCTGGAGCGCTTCACTTCTTCGACGATGACCTTCGGCTTCACGATCCAGCCAACGAAGATGACGGTGAGCAGGGCCACGATGGGCATGAGCACCGAATTGGAAATGAAGTCGAACAGGTCGAGCAGCGTGCTGCCCTCGCCCAGCGGCTCCAGGAACGAAAGCCCGTTGTAGCCCAGGTTCACGAACACGCCGGCGATGACGACAACGAGAATGGTGACGATAAGCGACTTACGACGCGTCCAGCCCGTGCCGTCGGCGATGATGGAAACGCAGGCTTCGGCCAGGGAAATGGCGCTCGTGAGAGCGGCGAACAGCACCAGCACGAAGAACGCGAAGCCAATGATGGGGGCGATGCCGCCCATCTGCTCGAACACCGTGGGCAGCGTGATGAACATGAGGGAAGGGCCACTCTTCGCAGCTACCGCTTCCGCGGAACCCATGGCGATGAACGCAGCAGGCACGATCATAAGGCCAGCCAGCGTGGAGACTACCAGGTCGGTACCGCCGATCCAGGGAACGCTGCGCGTGAGGCTTTCCTTCTTGTCCAGATAGGAACCATAGGTGACCATAATGCCCATGGCCAAAGAAAGGCTGTAGAACATCTGGCCGAGCGCGCCAATGAGCAGTTCGGGCGAGAACTTGCTGAAATCGGGCAGCAGATAATACGCCAGACCGTCGGTAGCACCGGGCCAGGTAAGCACGTAGATGGCAATGGCCAATGCCGCCACCAGCAGCAGGGGCATCATGATGAGGTTTGCCTTTTCGATGCCGCCCTTCACGCCCAGCGACACGATGAGGAACACCACGGCCATGAACAGCAGCATGAACACGAAGCTGCTATCGGGGCTGGTGATGAAGTTCACGAAGAACGTGCCGCCATCGGCGATTTCGGCAGGAGAATTCACCAGGTAGCTGGTGGCATACTTGGCAACCCAGCCGCCGATGATGCAGTAGTACGGCGTGATGATAAAAGGCACGGCAGCAGCAAGCACGCCGATGAATGAATACTTTTTGCCAAACGAGCTATACGCGCCAATGACCGACTGCCCCGTCTTGCGACCAAGGGCAATCTCGAGCAGCAACATGGAAATGCCGAACGTGAAGACAAGTACGACATAAGTGAGAATGAACATGCCTCCGCCATACTTTGCCGCCAGGTACGGGAAACGCCACATGTTTCCCAGACCCACGGCGCTTGCGGCAGCGGCGAGGATGAACATCCACTTACCCGACCAAGACGAGCGCTCCTTCGCGTTCTGCACCATATAAAATCCTTTCCTATGTAAGCATCCCGTTATTATATACAGAGTAATGCGTCTACACCGATGCGATTCTATTCCGCGGTGAATTAATAAAGCCGAAATACACATAACAATGCACCCGCGCGTAATATGCAGTTTTACCCCGTTTTAACCACTCGCGAACGCCAGCGCGGTACCATATCGCACAGCAATCGAATCGAAGGAGTTCTGCCTATGTGCGGCATCTGCGGTTTTACCGGCGCAAACAAGCGTTCCGATAGCACCGAAACCCTAAAGGCCATGTGCGACATCATGGCGCATCGCGGCCCCGACGGAGAAGGCCAGTACATCGACGGCGATATCGCATTGGGCCACCGCCGCCTTTCGCTCATCGACCTTGCGGGTGGCAACCAGCCCATGGTGCGCTCCACTGGCGAGCACGAGGCCATCATCACCTCGCCCGCGCGCCAGCTGGACGGCACGCCGTGCGGCACCGAAGAGGACATGCTGGCCACGGGCGATTTCGCCATCGTATTCAACGGCGAAATCTACAACTATCGCGACCTGCGCGCCGAGCTTGAAGCAAACGGCTGGACGTTCCGCACCAACTCCGACACCGAAGTGCTGCTCACCAGCTACCTGGCCTGGGGCAAAGACACCCTCACGCGTCTGCGCGGCATGTTCGCATTCGCCATTTGGAACCGCGCCACCGGCGAGCTCTTCTGCGCACGCGACTACTTCGGCATCAAGCCCTTCTACTACACGCAGCAGCAGGGCCAGTTCATTTTCGCATCGGAAATCAAGTGCATCCTGGAGCACCCCGCTTATGAACGCCAGCTGAACGAAGAGGCGCTGGCTCAGTACCTGTGCTTCCAGTTCAGCGCCCTGGACGAAACGTTCTTCAAGGGCATCTTCAAACTGCCGCAGGGCCACTGCCTGACCGTTCGCGCGAATGGCGAAGTCGAAGTCGAGCGCTGGTGGCATCCCACGTACAACTTCGACGAGAGCCGCAACGAGGCCGACACAGTGGAGGCAATCCACGAAGCCATGCGCGAAAGCGTGCGCTACCACAACGTCGCCGACGTAGAAGTTGGCTCGTTCCTTTCCTCGGGCATCGACTCCAGCTACATGGCTGCGCTGCTTGCCAAGGAAAACCCCGACATCCATACGTTCACCGTTGGCTTCGCCGAGTACGAAGGCGAGCGCGACGAGATCTCGTGGGCCAGCGAATTGGCCGATGAGCTGCACATTGCCAACGACCACAAGCACATCACCGAGGAAGAGTACTGGGCCAGCCTACCGCGCGTGCAGTGGCACATGGACGAGCCCTCCGCCGACCCCAGTGCCGTAGCCCTGTACTTCGTGGACCAGATTGCGGCCAAGAAGGTAAAGGCAGTCCTTTCGGGCGAAGGCGCCGACGAGTTCTTTGGCGGATACCGCGTATACGAAACGCCGTGCGCCAACGCGCGTTTGTCTTGGTGCCCCAAACCGCTGCTGCGCGCTGGCGCCGCCGTGCTGGGCAAGCTGGGCATTCGCGGAGCCAACTACCTGCGCCGCGCCAGCGAAAGCGTGGAAGACTGGTATTACACGAACGCAAACGGCGTCGCGTTTTCCCAGGCCGAACGCGCGAAGCTGCTGAAGCACCTGCCCGAGAGCCTTCCCACGCCGCAGCAAGTGGTGGCCAAGGCCTACTCCGAAGTTGCCAACATGGACGAGACCACGCGCATGCAGTACGTGGACACGCAGTTCTGGCTGGTGGGTGACATTCTGTTGAAGACCGACAAGATGGCCATGGCACATTCGCTGGAAAGCCGCGTGCCGTTCCTGGATACACAGGTGTTTGGCGTCTCCGCTACCATCCCCACGCGCCTGAAAGTGAGCAACGAGCAGAGCAAGCTCACGCTGCGCCAGGCCGCCGAGCGCGCCATCCCGCAGGCATGGGCGCAGAAGCAGAAGCTTGGCTTCCCCGTTCCCGTGGTGGGCTGGCTGCGTCAGGACACGTACTACAACCAGGTAAAGGAATGGTTCACCGGCCCCGAAGCGCAGCAGTTCTTCAACACCGACGAACTCATGCGCTTGCTCGACGAGCACAAGGCCGGAACGCGCGACAACACGCGCAAGATCTGGATCATCTTCATGTTCCTCATGTGGTACCGCATCTACTTCGTTGACCGCACGGTACCCGAAAAGGTTGTTGCGTAACGCAACGACGTTCATGCGACTTGTAGGCCTCGCTTCCCCTGGGAG
The DNA here is from genome assembly GCF_001643775.1 of Denitrobacterium detoxificans. Classification (NCBI taxonomy): domain Bacteria; kingdom Bacillati; phylum Actinomycetota; class Coriobacteriia; order Eggerthellales; family Eggerthellaceae; genus Denitrobacterium; species Denitrobacterium detoxificans. The sequence continues at coordinate 1,910,713 of NZ_CP011402.1, forward strand.
CGAGGCCTTTTCATGGAAGGCGTTGACTACGCGGCACCCACGGCATACCAGGCAATCTTTTCGTCGCGCCAGCCGAGGCCGACAAGATTCTTGTGCTCCGAGGCGCTTGCCGTGAAGTTGTGGGCGCCCGACTTGGCATTCGGGTTGTATTCACGCAGGATGGTCACCGCCTGAGCGTCGTCGGAATACCAGCCAATACCCTCGTAGTTCCAACCCACACTCACCAAGTGGTCGCGCTCGTCTTCGCTCGTGGTGTAGTGATGGTCTCCCCCATTCGGATTGTACAAGCGGTAGACTGGCGTGGAGCTTTCCTTCGGGGCCACCCATCCAATGCCCTCGTACACCCATCCGGCTTTCGCCACCGTATTGCGCTCGCTTTCGACTGCCGTATAGAAATGCTCGCCCGAATTCGGATTGTACAGGCGATACATGCGATTGGTCGTACGAGAATCATAGGCATCTGCCCACGATTGCGCATCATAGCCGTAGTATTCCATGACGCCGATTGCATCAGCATAGCCAAGCTTCTTCAACCACGACTTTTGCTGCAAAAGGGGCCCGTCTTCAGGGCTGTCCACGTACATATGCTCAACGAGCACCGACGGTAGGTTGTTCTTGCGCGGGATACGCAGCATGCCGTAATAGTCTGTCAGCGATCCGTCGGGGTAGTAATCGCCGCTCGACAGGCGAATCTTCAAGCCGTTGTACGCAGGATCTTGCGGATGCACGCCCGCAGCCTGCAACTGGGCGGCAATCTCCTCGGCAATGGCGCGTGAAGGCGTCGCCGTACGGGAAAGCCTGTATCCGCTTTCCACGTACTGGTGATACACCTGATAGCCCGAAGCCCCTATCGTGTCTTCGCCCTGGGCGTTGTTGTGCAGGCAAATGATTACGTCGGCCCCCGCCGCCACGGCACGTGCCGTACGCTCGTTCAAGGAAACCGTCTCGTTCTTTCCACGCGTAAGCACCACGCGCACGTTCGGATACTGCACGAGCTTTTCCTTGCAGTATTGGGCGATTTCCCAGTTCACATCCTTTTCCACAACGTAAGACACCGCGCCATTTTCGCTGCCACCATGCCCGGGATCGAGCGCCACGATAAGCGTGCGATCGCTTCCGTACGAAGAGGGAATGGATTGAATGGAAAGGGAAAGCCCGTCGTCGCCCTCGTCGACAAGAGAAACATCTTCGCCGTCGGAGGAGTAGGCATCTTCGGGAGCATATTGCTCAGCCGCGAACGCCACGTGCGGCTCGAAGGCAAGAACGAACGCGAGCGAGCACGCCAAACACAACGCCAAAGCACCAGTAAAACGTGCAAACCAACTCAATGTACGCATGCCCACTCCCAACCCATATACTTCCCTGGCCCGAATATACCACTCCCCGAACCGGCCTCATCCCACGTTCGCTTGGCAAAAACGCGAGGCAAAATTGCAAAAATTCGTCGTTCTGAACATTTTTTCGGAGTCAACGCGCCCCAAACCTGCCAACTTCGCAACCCCGAAGCACGTTTCCCCAGGTCGGCATTTTCGAACCTCGACAAATTGGGCTCAAGGATGTTCAGAACGGCGAATTTTTTACAAACAGGCACGTCTTTTTGCGCGGTGGGCAACTAAGGGCGCAAAAGTAGCACGACATCAGCATCAAACGCGGAAACGACGTGATAATTGGCGGAGAAACGATGAACGCCCGTCCCTTGTTCACGCCGCCCCACCTCCACAAACGCAAAAGCCCGTGCGGCGAAAAGCCAGCACGGGCGCGAGAGACTGTACGAGAACGGCTAGGAAAGGCGATTCGTATCTACCGAGATGATATGACCTTCGGCATCTTCGTAGATGGCCAGCTTGCCATCGCGGGACGCATACAGCTGACGGAAGGTTGCGGGAGCATCATCGTCGCGATTCTGCTTGTCGCGCTTCTTGTCCTTTTCCTTCTTCATCTTCTTACCTTTCTTGCCCTTTTTCTTCTTCCCCTTCTTGTCCTTGTCCTTCTTGCCTTTCTTCTTTTTCTTCTTGGGAGCCTCTTCGAAGGCATCGTAGTCAACGGGCGGGAACGAAGTGTCATAAGACAGGGTGGAGCCCTCAGCGATGAGGCGCTCGACCGCACGATTACGCAACTCAGCGGCCTTGCGCTCTGCCTCGTAATCGGCAGCAGCATGGCGATCGCGCTCGTACGAAGGATTCAAGGGGCGTTCAGTGCCCTGCTCGGGTTCGAATGCGGGCGCCGTTACGTAAACGAACGAGGGCATGTTTGCCGCACGCGGCTCGGTGCTGTCGAGGGCACCCGCAGCTTCCTGTTCGGGGAAACCCGCATACCTGCGACGCTCGCGTTCCACGCTCTCGGCGACCTCTTCGGGCTTGGGAGATTCCTCTTCGGAAACGATGGACACCTCTTCACCCAGGGCATCGCTTGCAAGCGTCCCGTCGGGCGCAAATGCAGGTGCTGCCTGATCGGCGGAAATGGCAAATGACCCATCCTTGGGCTCGTACTCGGTGGCAACGGCCGCAGCAGCCTGCTGAGCAGCGCGCTCGGCCTCCTTCTTCGCCTCGGCTTCGCGCTCGGCGGCAAAGAGCGACTTCACGATCTCGTCGTCTTCGACAGCCGGAGCTTCAGAAGCAGCAGCCTGAACGGCAGGCTCGTCCTGGGCAACAGAAACGACATTGTCTTCGTTGACCCGCAGACGCGGAAGCGGTTCGGAAATGCTTCGTGCAAAGGCGCCTGCAGCCGCAGACGCCGCAGCAATGGACGACGATGCAGAATCGGCCTGCTGTACAGGCTCGTCCGTGGATTGGGCTTCTTCTTGCGCCTGCCCAGTCGATGCAGAATCTGCAGCGAGCGACGAGGGCATAACGCGAGGCTCGGGCTCTGCGGGAGCCGGCTTTGCCGCCTGCTCCGTCGATACGGCAACTTGCTCCGCTTGAGCGGGCTCAGGCGCGGCCTGCTCACCCGCACTACGACCCAGCACCTCGGCAACGGACTCCAAATGCAAACCCGGCACCGATTCGAGCGCGATCGTCTTTTCGGCATGGGGAGCAACAGACTCTTCCTGGGGCTCATCCGCAGGAGCGACGTTCAGCTGCTTCTTCAAGGCTTCGCCAAGCGATTCAAGCTCAACCATCTCGGACATCGAAAGGCCAATGGACTTTTCGGCCTCCAGGAAGGAAATCTCCGGCTCGGACGTTTCCTGCTCAGCAGGCGCAGGAGCGGACACTCCCAGCACTTCCTGAACCACCTGGTCGGGAATGGGCACCTCGGCCACCGGCACGTTTTCGACAACCTCTTCGGCGGAAGCGGGTTCCGCAGGCTTTTCGGAAAGCACCGAAGACAGCGAAGCCACTTCGGCAGAGCCCAACGACTCGAACTTGATCACGCGACCCGACGGAGCATGAGACTCGGCAGCGGGCGCGGGTTCGCTTGCCGCAGGCTGCTCGACAGCAGCTGCGACCGACTCGGCTTCCGCAGGCACCTTGGCAGCAGGCTCGCTCGCCGCGGGGGCTTCGACCACGGGGCTCAACGGCTCAGCGGCCTTCGGAGCAGCATCAGGTGCTTCGGCCGCAGGGGCCTGGGGCGTCGCAGAGGGCTGCTCGGACTCCGTCGTAGGAACAGAGGTTTCCTGAACGGGAGCGCTCGGCTGGGCGGCAGGCGCTTGTTCGCCGGAGGCCGCATCGGCCATGGCGCCGCGGAACACGAGTGGTTCCTGCGTCTGCACATGCTGACCACGCGGAATGACAAACGGGCTCGTAGCATCGTCGTCGACGGGCGCATTGAAGAAACTATCGACCAGTTCCTGGGCCTTGTCGTCGGAAGGAGCCCAATCGGGAAGCACGCCCTCGGAATGCGCGGTAGATTGCGCCTCTTGCGACGCAGATTGCTGCGCGAGCGCACTACCCTCGGAGGGTTGCTGCGCCACCGGCTCGGCCTCCGCAGGCTTTACGGCTTCCCCGGATTGATTCGTCGCCGCAGCTTGCTGCGCAGGCAACTCTGCCTCTGCACCCTGCTGGGCAGACGCGACAGCCTGAACGGGAGCCGCGGATTCCGCAGCGGCTTGAGCGGCTGCGGGCTGTTGCTCGGAAGCATCTGTGCTTGCGTCCTGTTTCTGCGCTTCAGTTACTTCTTCGGCGGCAGGCGCAGACTGCGAAACAGGTTCTTCCGCAGCGGTAACGGGCTTGATGACCTCAGTCTGATCCGAGACGGGCTCTTCCTGCGGCTCTTCCACATGAGCCACCTGAGCTCGATACGTGGAGCCAAGCGACTTGGCGGTTGCGGCCTGCGCCGCATACGTGGTGTCATGGCCTTGCGCACGGCTCGACTGGGCCGCATAGGTGCTTTCCGAAGGAACATTACGCGCAACGATGCGCTCGAGCTCGACGGCAAGACCAGCCAGCTCGGCATTAGACGCCGGAGAATGCTCGAGCTTCTGCGCAATGGAAGCCACACGTTCCCACGAGGCTGCATCTACGGGCGCATCGCCCTGAGGAGCTGCAGACTGGGGCTGTTCCGGCTCCGCGGAAGCTTCGGCGGCAAGCGCCGAAGCAATACTACCCACCACGGCTTCGCCAGGCGAAGCAAGGGGAATCACCTTCTCGCCCATGGGAACCACAACAGGCGACGTGGGTTGTACAGCATTGGCGGCTGCGGGCTGCGACGCTTGAGGAGCATTCACCGCAACGGGTTGACCACCCTGCGAGGCCGCGACCGCGGGTTGGGTCGCTTGTGCGGGAGCGGACGCAGGATCGGCAGTGGCCGTCGTTGGCTGAGCCGCCTGCGCAGGAGCAGGAGCAGGCTCGGCGCCAACCGCTGCAGGCTGAGCTCCTTGCGCAGACTCGCCCGCAACAGGCTGGGCCTGCGGCGCAGCAGCGGAAACCGGCGCCTGAGACACAGACGCAGCCGCTTCTGGCGCACTGGAATCTACGGATTGTTGCGCGGTGGCTTGCTCGCCCGCCGACGCAGAGTTGCCATCTCCCCCATATACAACCACTGAACTGTTCGCGGAAACGACGGCACTTTCCACGACTTCGGACGCCTCTTTCGCGTCCTTCTTCTTACGCTTACGGAATAGCATAGGCGTTCCTTTGATATCTCTACCCTAGGTGCCTATTGTACCCCTCATATCCCACCTGCCAAAAGACCAAACCTTGAGCAGGTGCTTTTTCTCCTGCGGCATCGCGCGAGCACGCTTTGAGCACGCTATCGACCCATGCGGGTTCGCGCAAGCCGCGCCCCACGGCAACAAGCGTTCCAGCAATGGTGCGCACCATGGAATGCAAGAATGAACTGCCCACCACGCGAATGCAAACCAGATCCTGACCGGCAATCTGAACGGGAGCAACGCTCAAATCGAGCACGTTACGGCACGTGGGCTTCCCCACCGCACTGGCAGCCAGGCAGAAGCTCTTGAAATCATGCTCGCCGATAAGGTACTGCGCAGCTTCATTCATAGCCTGAATGTCGAGCGGCTCGCACCGCAAATGCCAGCAGAAATCAGCCATGACGAGCGGGGGCAGGGGCCCCACGGAAAGGTAGTAGCGATACTCGCGCCACTGCGCATCGAAGCGCGCCGAAAAGCCATCGGCCGCCTGCCACACATCGCGCACGCCCATATCTTCCGGAGTAAGCGCGTTCAGCGAACGAAGCAGAACGCGCGGAGTGCGCGTTTCAAGCTCTTCTTCCGAGACATCGTAGCTAATGACCTGGCCCAACGCATGCACACCCGCATCAGTGCGGCCCGCGCACGTGGTATCGACCGGACGACGGTACAACACCTCGAGTGCGCGGTTCAATTCGCCCTGCACCGTGGCAAGGTCGCGGCCATTATGCGGCTTCTGCGTGGCGAATCCGTGGTAGCCCGCGCCGTTGTACTGCAGCAGCAGCGCCATGGTAGCCATTACGATGCAGCGCTCCAGACTTCGCGGCCGAACAGCGAATACAGCTCGCGGTACAAACCGCTATTGCGCGCGTCGACCGTGAGCGGCAATTCCGCGCGAAACTTCTGGCCATTGTTCTGGCGCACGAACAGCACAGCGCCATCGCGACCGGGGTACTTCTTCAAAATCTGCGTGAGGAACTGCATGTTCTGCTGCGAAAAATCGCTTTGCTGAATGGTGATGCCCAGCGTTTTCGGCGGTGCGTCCTCTTCGCTTTCGCCCAGGTCGAGCAGAGAGACCTCGAACGCCATAAGCTGATTGCGATCGCCAGCTTCGTACTTGCCCTTGATCTTCACAATGGCATCTTCCCGGATGGCATCGGCGTAGTCTTCGTACTTGAAGCAAACGCATTCCACGTGGCCCGTGGTGTCTTCCAGCGTAAACGTAGCCATGCGCGTGCCCTTCTTGGTGAGCTTCGTGGCCGCAGCGGAAATCATGCCCACAAACGTAGAGTTCTTGATATCGCGCTCACGTTCAGCCAGGTCGCCAATACGGAACTTGGAAAGCTTACGCAGCTTGCTCTCGTACGGACGCAGCGGATGGTCGCTTACGTAGATCTTCAGAATGTCCTTTTCGAACTTCAGTTTCGTGCGCTTGTCCCATTCGATGCCATCGGGCTCGGGCACTTCCTCATGGAAACCCGAATCCTCGTCATCGGCAAACATGTCGAACATGGAAATCTGGCCGGCATTGCGGTCCTTCTGACGACGCGCAGCGTTTTCCAGCAGCGGCGTATCGTCCAGGAAGTGCATGCACTGCTTACGCGTGTAACCCGTGCTGTCGAACGCACCTGCCTTGATCAGGGCTTCGAGCGTCTTGCGGTTGTAGCTGCGCGCATCCATGCGGCGCACGAAATCGTGCAGACTGGTGTACGCGCCACCCTTCTCGCGCTCGGCGATGATGTCCTCTACGACCTTTTCGCCTACGCCACGCACGCCGGCAAGGCCGAAGCGCACGCCCTCGTCGACAGGGGTGAATTCCAGGTTCGACTCGTTGATGTCGGGCGGCAGTACCTTGATGCCGCTGCCGTTGCAGCTAGCGATGTAGTGAATAAGCTTGTCGTTGCTGCCCAGGTAGCTGGAAAGCACAGCGGCCATGAACTCGTTCGGGTAATGCGCCTTCAGGTATGCGGTGCGCATAACCAGCACGGCATAGCAAGCCGAGTGCGACTTGTTGAACGCGTACTGTGCGAACTTCTCGGCGTCGGACCAGATCTTCTTCGAAACCTCCAACGAGTAGCCGTTTTCCACGGCGCCGTTGTTCCAGTCCTCTTCCAAGGCCTTCATGACCTCGAGCTTTTTCTTACCCATTGCCTTACGCAGCTTGTCGGCCTTACCTGCCGAGAAGCCACTCATGGCCATGGAGATCTGCATCAACTGTTCCTGATAGACGATGGTGCCGTACGTTTCCTCAAGAATGGGACGCAGTCGATCGTCGTAGTACTTTACGGGCTTCTTGCCGCTTACGCGATCGACGTAGTCGTCGACGAAGCCGTTCTGCAGAGGACCCGGTCGGTTCAGTGCAATCGATGCAACGATATCGGAGAAGCGGCGCGGTTTCATGCGCGCGAACAGCGTAACGTACAGGTTGCCTTCCACCTGGAACAGGCCGTCCATGTTGCCGCCGCACATGAGCTTGAAGCTCTCGGGATCATCCAGCGGAATCTTACCGGGGTCAATCTCGATGCCGTGACGCTTCTTCACGTTGGCGCATGCGCGAGAAATTACGCCCAGGGTACGCAGACCCAGGAAGTCCATCTTCAGTAGGCCCAGCTCAGGAGTGTAATGGCCGTCGTACTGGGTGATGATGCCGCCGCCCTTGGTATCGCGCTTTACGGGCACATGGTCGGAGAGCGGGTCGCGGCAAATGATGGTGGCGCAGGCATGCACGCCCTCGCCACGCACCTGGCCTTCGATAGATTGGGCGGCTTCGATTACCGCCTGACAATCGGGGTCGTGCTCGTAGACGTCCTTCAAGTCGGGGTTCGTATCGAGCGCCTGCTGAATGGTGATGCCGATTTCGCCGCCGATGAGCTTGCAAATCTTGTCGCCCACCGCATACGGGTAGTCGAGCACGCGCGCGGCGTCACGCACGGCGTTCTTCGCCTGCAGCTTGCCGAACGTGATAACGCCCGAGATGTGGTCTTCGCCGTAGAACTCGCGCACGTGCTCGATAACGTCCTGGCGATGCTGGTCGTCGAAGTCGACGTCGATATCGGGCATCTCGACACGTTCCACGGAAAGGAAACGTTCGAAGAGCAGGCCATACGGCAGCGGATCGAGGTCGGTAATGCCCATGGCATACGTAACGATGGAGCCAGCAGCGGAGCCACGGCCTGGGCCTACGCCGATGCCGTTGTTCTTGGCCCACATGATGTATTCCTGCACGATGAGGAAGTACGCGGGGAAGCCCTGCTGGATGATAACGCCGGCCTCGTGCTCGTAGCGCTCGATAACGTCGGGGCGCATCTTGCCCAGCTCTTCCATATTGGTGGCCTTGCCCTCGCCATAGCGATTGATGAGGCCCTTTTCGCATTCCTTACGGAACCATGAGACTTCGGTTTCGCCTTCGGGCACGGGGAAGCGCGGCAGAATGGAGTCGCGTTCCAGCACGACGTTGCACTTTTCCGCCAGCTCGACGGTGTTGTCGCATGCTTCGGGGAACTCGGCCATAGCGGCGCGCATTTCCTCTTCCGTCTTCATATAGAACTGGTCGTTCGAGAAGCGCATGCGATCGACGTCGTCGACCTTACTGCCCGTGCCAATGCAGAGCATGATGTCCTGCGCTTCGGCGTCTTCGTGCGTAAGATAATGGAAGTCGTTCGTAGCAATGGTCTTCAGGCCCAGGTCACGCGCGATGCCGGCAAGCTGATGGTTCAATTCCGTCTGCGTTTTGCCATGGTCGGTGGTAATGCCCTGGTTCTGAAGTTCGATATAGAAGTCGCCCGGCTCGAAGCACGCAGACAGCTTGCGCACCCATTCCACGGCGTCTTGGTACTGGTTCACGTCGAGCAGACGCGGGACGATGCCGGCGATGCAGGCCGTGGTACCGATGATGCCCTTGCCGTACTTCTGCAGCATGGCATAGGTGGTGCGCGGCTTGTAGTAGAAGTTGTCGACGTGCGATTCGCTGACGAGGTTCACCAGATTGTGGTAGCCCTCGTTGTTCTTGGCCAGCAGCACCATGTGGTACAGCTTGGGCTTGCCTTCCTTCTTCAGCTCGTCGTCGGTGGTGAAGTAGACTTCGCAGCCAAAGATGGGCTTGACCTTCTGGCCCGTTTCCTTTTCCAGGGCCATGCAAGCATCTTCGAGTTCGGGCACGCCACTCATGACGCCGTGGTCGGTAATGGCAACGGCCGGCATGCCCAGATCAGCCGCACGCTTGACCATGGCTTTTACCTTTGTGGCACCGTCGAGCAGGGAATATTCCGTGTGATTGTGCAAATGAACAAACGCCATAACCAAACCTCTTCGTTGCGTGCGTAGCTTCGTTTCTTGTTTCTCGTACGCCATTCTAACAGCCGTCGCCCATGGGCGGGCAACCGCTTTCAGGTTTCCATGCGATGTCAAAAAGCGAAGCGCAAAGGAAGCGCCTTAAGCAGCATTGGGATTACGCGGCGAGATGGCCGAGGAGTCCAACGACATTCGAAAACACAACGGACGACATGCAATCGAGCCCTATTCGGGCAAAAAAGAAGCCCCGCGAGTGTGCGTGCGCGAGGCTAATAGCCAGCAACGAGAGGAGGGGTATGAGGGGGTCTGGGGTGCCTCCCGCTGTCTGTGGTTACAGTATGCCCAAGCTTCCTTAAAGCAACCTTAAAGGTTTCCTAAAAAAGCTTTAGCCTTGCCCGCGAACGGCATTCATGTGAGCAAACGCCCAGGCGACAGCGCTCGCAGCGCAGGAATGCTATCATGGCGCGCATGGTTTCTGAAGCCGTACATAACGTCATGGTCGCGAACAAGCGCGTAAACACCAAGCCCGAGCTGCTGGTGCGCCGCATGCTGCGCGAAATGGGCTGGTCGGGCTATCGTTGCGACTGGAAGAAATGCGTGGGTCACCCCGACATCGCCTACCCCGGCCGCAAGATTGCCATCTTTGTGCACGGCTGCTTCTGGCACCACCACGAGGGCTGCAAGCACGCCACCACGCCCAAGTCGAACCTCGACTACTGGAATGCAAAGTTCACGCGCAACCGCGAGCGCGACGAACGCGTGCGCGCCCAGCTAGAAGAAGAGGGCTGGCACGTCGTCGTTATTTGGGAATGCGAGCTGAAGAAGGACAAGCTGGAAGAAACCAAGCAGGCACTCCACGACGAGATTGAATACGCATTCGTCACGCTCGACGACGCAAACCAACCCGAAGAGCAGCCCCAAGAATAACGAAGGGCCATCCGGTTCGCACCGAACAGCCCTTCCTTCAGCAATTCCAACTGCGCAATGCGCTACAGCAGATCCTCCTGGGTAAGCGGCTTGAAGCCCGCTTCTTCCAGCGCCTTGGCCGCTTGTTCGGCTTCCTTCGTGCCGGCAATCTTCAGCACGTCGACGGCCTTGTCGCCATTCACGGAGAAGCAGTAGCCATACTCGATGTTCAGGCCCATCTTCGCCAGCGTATCGAGAAGGCTGGCAAGCCCGCCGGGATGGTTCGGCACCTCAATGGCACTCACCTTGGTAACGAGCGCACGGAAGTCATTCTCACGCAGCACGTCCGCCGCACGTTCGGGTTCGTTGCAGATAATGCGCACCAAGCCATAGTCAGCCGTATCGGCGATGGTAAGCGCGCTCATGTTAATGCCCGCAGCGCCCAGCGTGCGCACCAGAGCATCCAAGCGACCCTCGGAGTTCTCGAGGAAAACGGTAAGCTGATCGATCATTAGCGAATCCCCTCTCGTTTGTCGATGACACGCTTGGCCTTGCCCTCGCTGCGCGGAATGCTCTTCGGCTCCACGATGCGCACCTGCACGGCCACGGCCAGGGCCTTCTTCAGTTCGGACTGAATGCTACGCTGCACGCGTTCCAGCGCGGCAATCTCGTCGAAGTCGAAATCGGCTGCCGGTTCCACCTTCAACGTTACCACGTCCATGGAACCCTTGCGCGTGAGCTCGATAACGTACCAGCTGCTTACCTGCGGGAACGTACGCATAACGTCTTCAATCTGGCTGGGGAACACGTTCACGCCGCGAATGACGAGCATGTCGTCGGTGCGACCATGCAGGCGGTCGATGCGACGGTGCGTGCGACCGCATGCGCACTCTCCCGGAATGATGCGCGTGATGTCGCGCGTGCGATAACGCACCACAGGCGACGCCTCGCGGTCGAGCGTAGTGATGACCAGCTCGCCCCATTCGCCGTCGGGCAGAACCTCACCCGTTTCAGGGTTGATGATTTCGCAGTAGAAGTGGTCTTCCGCAATGTGCAGGCCGTTCTGCTCGAGGCATTCAACGGCCACGCCCGGGCCCATCGTCTCGGTAAGGCCATACACGTCGAGCACCTTGTAGTTCAGCTTGCGCTCCAGTTCAGCGCGGAAGTTATCGCTGAAGGGCTCGGCACCGTGAATGCCCGCACGCAGCGTGAATTCCTTGGCCGGGTCGATGCCCATTTCGATAGCCGTATCGGCAATGTGCATGGCATAGCTGGGCGTGCACGCCAGAATGGTAGACCCCATCTCGCGCAGAATGCGAATCTGACGCTCGGTCTGCCCTGCCGACATGGGGATGGTGGTGCAGCCCGCAGCGATGCCGCCATAATGAGCGCCCAAGCCACCCGTGAACAGGCCATAGCCATAGCATACGTGGAATACGTCATCGGGCGTGCCGTCGGCATAACGAATGCCACGCGCAAAGCAATCGGCCCAAATCTGAAGGTCGTGCTCGGTATAGGCGCCTACGGTCGCCACGCCCGTGGTACCGCTGGACATGTGAATCTCGCGCACCTCGCTCTGGGGCACGGCCAGCATGCCATACGGATAGGCATCGCGCAGATCCTGCTTGGTTACAAACGGAGCCTTCTGCAAGTCCTCGAGCGACTGCACGGCATACGGATCGAAGCCTGCGTCGTCAAACGACTGCTTATAAAAGGGAATGTGCTCGTAACAGTTGATGACGGTCTGCTTGATGCCCTCGATCTGAATCTGTTCGATCTTTTCGTGGGGCATCGTCAGGATATCCTGTTGTTCGGACATGCGATTCCTTCCTTGCCCAATTCGCGCCTGCCCATGCAGGCACTCCACTCGAATAGAGCATATCCTAGCGCATTGCACTCCAGCGCGCGATAGTGAACCAGAAGAAATCGGGGAAATGGCCTAGGAAAAGTTCATGTTCTGAAAGCGATCGGACATGAACTCGTCGGTATAGTTCTGATCGATCCACACGTCGAAGCCCGTTGCGGGAGGAATGCCATCGTGACGTTCGGCAACGCGGTTGAAACACGACAGCGTCATGAAGACGTCGAGCGCCAAATAGACACCCAGCAGCGACACGAGTATCACGCGACGGGGCGTAGTGGGCTCGCCAATGATGAACAGCAATTCGGGCATGATGCACACATACCACACCAGGCCCAACGCACCCCAGAACACTAGAAACGGCACGGCCACCCACTGCGTTATGGCACCCGGTACATTCGAGTAATCCCACGAAGAGGCGTGCATAAACGTGCTCATAGACCAACCGGTGATCTGCTCAAGCAAGCCACCCACCACCAACGCCACCAAAAACACCTGCCATGGAGCGCAGTGCTTACGGCGCATATAGAACGTGATAACGGTAAGCAACGTGGCGCCTACGCCATACAAAGGAGAGAACGGACCCCACACCAAGCCCACGCGACTTTGCGTAAGCCCAGCCGTGACGAACATCCACGTCTCTTCCAGGAAAAGACCCAGAACGCTACCCACAAAGAACAGCAAGACTATCTGATACCAGCCAATGTGCAGCTTGTCGAGGAAGTCTTCGCGACGTTCAATATGCGCAGCACGCACTTTCGCACGCTGCACGCGCGTAAGGTGTGGTTTCTTCTTGCTCACGTGAGGCATGGAGAGCTTGCGCTCATCACGCCATTTCTGCGCATCGTCGATGGCCTGACGCACGTCGTCGCTCAGACGCTGCTCTTCCACCAGGTGGCGAATGGTACGGCCAAAACCCGAACGCACCACAAGCACGCGAATGCCGTAGATGACACCCCCGATGACCACAATAAGAGCAAACAAAGTTGCGATTAAAACGAGCAAGCCGGACTCCCCTTCTTACGGTTGCGCACAGGGTCATGATACCCTATGCCGCATGAGTTTATTTGCACTGCATATTCTGGCCAGCGGCAGCAAGGGCAACGCGGCCATCGTAGAAGACACTTCAACGGGCATGGGCGTGCTCATCGATTGCGGCATTAGCGGCAAGGCGCTCATCGAGCGCAGCGAACAATGCGGATTCGACCCATGCAAGCTTCAAGCGGTCCTCATTACGCACGAACATACCGACCATATCAGCGGACTAGGCGTCTGCCTGCGGAAACTCGCAAAAAGCGGCGTAAACCCCACGGTATTTGCGCAACAGGCATCCATTGACGGCAGCAACACGCTGCGCGAGCTCGCGAACAACCACGACTTCCGTACGTTCAAGGCAACCGAAGACGACTTTGTCCTGGCCGGCATGCGCATCACACCCTTCCCCACCTCGCACGACGCCATGGGATCATGCGGATTCCGCTTCGAAACCGAAACGGACGCGCTGGGTTTCATGACCGATACGGGCATCGTGACGGGAGAAGCGCACGAAGCGCTGCGCGACGTTCGTCTGCTGGGACTGGAAAGCAATCACGACCCGGCCATGTTGCGAGCCTGCGCGTATCCTGCCTACGTGAAGGCGCGCATCGCGGGCGACGGAGGGCACCTTTCGAACGAGCAATCGGCCGCCGAACTTGCCGAGTTGCTAAGCGACAGGCTCGAGCATGTTGCCGCCCTGCACATCTCGCAAAATTCCAACGACTACCGCATGCCCGGCGAAACGCTGCGTGCAGCTGTAACGCGCGCCAGCCACCCCGCCAACGTACACGTGGCCTACCAAAGCAAGCCCATCACCATTCGCTAAGCACACTGCGGCCATACCCAGCCGCGCGCGAAATCGACGAACGAGCTTCCCACCGAGGACACGCGCGCCTTATTCCACGCCACGCCATACCGCATATGCGTCGCCAAATCGGAAAACGGAACAGATGCGATGCCCGTATACTCGCGGCAAAACGTCTGCGGCATGCACGTAATGCCGCACCCCGCATGCACCAGCGAAATCGTCGCCTCGTGATGATTACCCCGCACCACCTTATCAGTATGAATGCCAATGCGCTCAAATGCAGCATAAAGTTTTCTAAAGAATCGGGGAGACGTTTCGGGGCTGAACAGCATCATGGGTTCATCTACGATATCCATGACCGAAACCGTATCCCTGCCCGCAAGCGGATGCGAAGGCGGCATGACCACGCATACGCACTCTTCGAACAGAGGATCAGCCAGAATAGCAGACTGACCCTCGATTTCCGAAAGCTCCATGAATGCCACGTCGAGCTTGCCATCGTCAAGGCGCTTCATTAGGTTATTCCAGGTATCAATTTCGATATCCACTTCCACGTTTGGATTCTGCCCACGGTACGCACGCACCATGTCGGGCACACCCGCCCAGCTCACCGGACCATGAAATCCTATGCGCAGCAGACCGCCCATGTGATCGCCCTCAAGAGCGATGGCGCGTCGCGCGGCATCGTACTCGTCGATTATGCGAGAAAAACGCTCAAACGCAACCTGCCCCGCAGGCGTAAGCGAGATGGTTCTCCCCCTGCGGAGCAACTGCGTACCCATTTCCGACTCAAGCGCTTTCATCTGAGCAGACATGGCCGGCTGCGTGATGAACTGCTCGTGCGACGCCTTCGACAGACTTTGGGTCTGCGCAACGGACACGAAGCATCGCATGCGAAAGATATCCATAAAAGCACCTTTCCATAACAAGACGGCGACGCCCTGCAGAAAGCGTCACCGTCCCTATCATCAAGCCGACCGGGAGGGGAAGGTCAGCACATGATGGTATACCAAATATGCTCTATGCATTAGCAATGAACTCTGCCGCCAAGCGTCCGCCCGTGGCACACCAACCCTGCTCGGCACCAGCCATCACGTCAACGTCATAGCAGAAGCCCGTATAGCTGCTGGCATCGGTGCCCAGTGCAAACAGATGCGGAATGGGCTGCTTGTCGACGTCGAGCACACGTAGGTACTCATCGACATCCAAGCCACCAACGCTCGTGAAGATGGCGCGCTGAATGTGAGCGCCATAGAACGGCGGCGTAGCCAACGGCGCGAAATGAGTCGTGCCGTACACGGGGTCGGCGCCTGCCGCAGCACAATCGTTGTATTCCTTCACCGTTGCGGCCAGCTGCTCGGGATCAAGTTCGAGCTTCTGGGCCAACTCTTCGATCGTATCGGCGCGGAACACATTACCAGCGGCAATGTTTTCCTCTACGGCCTGGCGACCGCCCTGAATGGGCTCGCCCGCGACATGGCCCACAGACACAAGACCAATGGTCATGCCCACATCGCACAGCTGGTCCAGGTATGCCTGGTCCATAATCGTATAGCACGCTTCCTGCGCCACGATGGCATTCGACGCGGCGGAAAAGTCGGCACACATTTCCTCGTTGAAGAAGCGTTTGGCCTGCTCGTTTACGCGCATGGCAGGCTGCCAGGAAAACACCCAGTTAGCGGGCTCTTCGAACTCCGAGCATCCGGGGATGCGCGTGGAGCCATACATGAGGTTTGACGGATTGCGAAGCACGCCGCCCACCTGCCGGGCCATGGTAATGCCATCGCCATCGCGACCAGCAGCGCCCCAGTTCCAGATCTTGTCGTAATCGGCATGGCAGAATTCCTCCACCAGGTCCTTATTGTTGCTGTAGCCGCCTGTGGCCAAAATGACGTTCTGCGCCTTCAACGCGTATTCCTTCTTGGCTTCCTGGAAATACACACCGGCAACTTCGTCGTTTTCCACGATAAGCCCCGTGGCGGGAGCTTCCTTGCGCACGTCTACGCCCAGCTTCTGAGCGAGCTCCACCATGGGATTGATAAGGCCCTTCTGCACACGCTCCACGTTACCCTGCGCGTCGGCCAGCAAGTGCCAACTGGGATACGAGTTTGGCGACACCACCGTGGCCTGATAGAAGTTGATACCACATTCGTCGTGCAACCAATCGATCGTGGCGCCCGAATTATCGATATAGCGATGAAGAACGGCACTGTTGGCGGCCCAGTGATGGTATTCCTGCGTACGCAGGAACACTTCGTTCGTATCGAACTGCAGGCCCTGCTCACGATGCATGTACGAATTCACAGCGCCCAGGCCCTCGGCGTAGCCCGAAGAACCGCCATACACGGCATTCTTTTCGAGCATGACCACCTTGAGGCCCAGCTGAGCCGCGCGAACAGCAGCGCAGCAACCTGCCGTACCCGAACCAACGACAACCAGATCGCACGTAAGCGTTTCAGACGGATTGTGTTCGCTCTTCACAGCAGAGGACGTATCGCCACTTGAAGTGCTCTCGTCCTTCTGGGTCTTTGCAGGCGCGCAGCCCGTCATGGCAGCGGCCATAGCTCCACCGGCAACCATAGCGCCAGCAAGAAAATTCCTGCGAGTAAGTTCCATTCTTTCCTCCATTCCAAAACCGGGCCTCCCGTATGACCCCGGATGGAACTAGCGTAGGTTTGCCATGCGCCAGAAGCAATTTGCAATGGATTATGCAGGCATAAACGAGGGTAATATAACCAGCTCAGAGGCTTATAGACAGAAAAAGGCTCCGCTGTGTGCGGAGCCTTATGCCATGCGATATGTCTGAGTTATGCCTAGGAAAGACGCACGGCAGTGCCATACGCGAGCATTTCCTGCGTGCCCTCCATGACAGTCGAGCCAGCGTAACGCATGGCCACGATGCCATTGGCGCCCAGGGCTTCCGCCTCTTGAATCATACGCTGCTCGGCAATGGCGCGACCCTCGTTCATCATGTCGGTGTAGCTCTTGATTTCGCCACCTGCAATGCTCTTGAAGCCAGCCATAACATCGCGACCAATGTGCTTCGAGGTGACAACATTACCGCGTACGAGGCCCAGGACCTCCATCTGACGGCCGGGAACGGAATCGCAAGTGGTGATAAACATATTGAACTCCCTTTCTCAGAACGACCAATGGCACCATTTTAGTGAAAGGGCCAGACCGGAGCCGTATAACGTTCACAGACGAGACCAAAACGTTACGAATGGTGAGCAGGATGCATCTCGCATACCTCGTCGCACAGACCCATAGTGGATTGGCGATGCGACACAAGCACCACCGCTTCGCCCGCATATTGCTCGCGAAGCGACTTCAGGATGATGGCCTCGTTCAGAGAGTCGAGATTGCTCGTAGGCTCGTCGAGCAACAACAATGGAGCATTGTGCAAAAACGCACGTGCCAAGCCAATACGCTGCGCTTCACCGCCCGACATATTGTCACCCATCTCGCCCACGTTTGTATCGTACCCATGCGGAAGCGTTTGCACGAATTCGTGCAGAGACGCCTTCTTGGCGGCTTCCACCACCTCTTCACGGGTAGCGCCAGACTTGCCCACCGCAATGTTGTTGGCAATGGTGTCGCGGAATAGCCACGTTTGCTGCGTAACGCACGATTCGAACGAACGAAGATCGGACGTATTAAGCTCGCGCACATCGCGCCCCGATACGCTCACCTTGCCCGCGTCGGCATCCCAAAAGCGCATGAGCAACTTCAAGATGGTGCTCTTGCCCGAACCACTGGGACCATGTATGCCCACAACGCGACCGCGGGGCATGCGCAGCGAATAGCCTTCAAGCACGCGCTCGCCCTCGTACGAGAAGGAAACGTTTTCCAGCGCCGCCGCCTCTTCGAGCAAGGCTCGCCCTTCCCCGCTTGCCGGCATAGCGTCGCACACCTCACGTACTTCGGGTTCTTCGTCAAGCAGATCAAGCACGCGCTGGCCAGCGGCAAGCGTGGCATTCAGCGTACTCGAAAGGTTGGAAAGCGCCGTCACCGGACCAAACGAACTCATCATGGCCACTGTAGCCACGAGAACCTGAGCAAACGTTGCCTGACCATTCGCAAAAGCGGACAGCATCACGAAGAGCATCGTCCAGGAGAACACCTGAATGAACAGGCTCGTCACCGAAAGCTGTCCCGCGACCACACGGTTCATTTCCCCGCTCATGCCCGCAATTTCCGTCGAACGCTCTTCCATACGGCACGCGCGAACTTCGCCCCCGCCATATTGGATTGTCTCGTCGAGTCCGTAGAGCGAATCGAGCACAAAGCTATTCAGGTCACCCAACGCATTGCGCATACGATAGCTGCGCTGCGCACCACGACGCCCATTCCATAGTGGAATCCCCAGGCCAACGGCAAGGTAGGCCACCAGCGCTACCACGGCGGCAAGCGGATGCACCCATGCCATGAAGCCCACCATACCAAGCGACGTGAGCACGGCAATGGCGATAGGCGAAATGGTATGCGCGTAGAAGACCTCGAGCAGTTCGATGTCGCTGGTGATGATCGAAACCAAGTTGCCCTTGTCGCGCCCCTCCAGCTTTGCCGGAGCCAGCAAGCGCAGGCGTGCGAACACCTTGTGACGTATGAGCGCGAGCATCTTGAAGGCAATATAGTGATTGCAATACTGCTCGCCGTAATGCAGGAATCCCCTGGCCACGGCGATGACGACAATGACGGCAAACAATCGGCCGGCATCTGCGACGAACGGCCCGCCCAAGGAGGACTGCCCCAACGCCTGCGCGGCCACATCGCCAATGCCCAACGCCGCCAGAATCGTAAGGAAGATGGCGCACAGGAAACCCAGCACGCCCAACACGATAGCAAGCACCATTATGGGCATGAGGGGCGCAACGAGGCCGATAAGACGGCCCATGATGCTTATGCCGGAAGAACGCTTGGAAGACACTTCTTGCGTGCTCATGCAAGCACCCCCTCCTCTTCCACGACCATGCGCGCGGTGGAAACCGTCGCATACTCCTCGAGCTCTCGTTGTGCGTTGAAAAGATGCGCATACGCACCGTCGAACTGCATCAGTTGGGTATGGGTACCCTGTTCGAGAATCCGGCCATCGCGCAGCAGATAGACGACGTCGGAATCAACCACATTCGCCAGGCGATGGGAAATGAGCAGGACCGTCTTGGTCTTTGCCAGTTCGTGGATGACGCTCATAATGTCCTCTTCGCTCTCCACGTCGATGCTACTGGTAGCTTCGTCGAACACGTACACGGGAGCATCGTGAAGCAGTGCGCGAGCCAAGGCCAAACGTTGGCGTTGACCACCGGAAAAGTTGCTGCCACCTTCTGACACGGGCGTAGCAAGACCCTGCTGCTCTTCCAGGAATTCCAGCAGGTTCACCGAAGCAAGCGCCGCATTCATGAGCTCATCGGTTGCCTGGGGGTTCCCCAGCATGAGGTTCGAGCGAACAGTACCCTTGAACAGATGCGCATCACAGCTGACCAGGGTAATGTTCTCATGAAGGCTTGCTTCATCTACCTGCGAGAGCTCTACGCCATTCACGCGGATGCTGCCGGAATACCCGCGGTTGCGCCCCGCCAGCAGGCCCGCAATGGTGCTCTTGCCACACCCCGACGTACCCACCAGCGAAACAAACGAACCCGCAGGAAGATCCAGCGAGACGCCGCGCAGAATGGGGCGTTCGCTTACGTAGGAAAACGAAACATCGCGGAATTCGAAGGACACGGGGCCTTGAGGTACCTGCACCCCCTTCGATTCAGGTTCGGGCAGGTCGAGCAAGGCGAAAATATCATCGCTCGCCGTCATGCCGTTCATGGCAACGTGGAAGTAGCTCCCCAAGCGGCGCATGGGCAGGAAGAACTCAGCAGCCAAAAGCACGATGGCCGTGGCACTAGCCACGGAAATGTTCCCAGCGAACAGCTGCGACAACGCAACCACCATGCCCAGGGCAGCGCCGCCGTAGGCACCAATATCCATAACCGACGTGGAGTTGAGCTGCATCGTAAGCACGCGCATCGTTGCCTTGCGAAAATCCTCGGCCTCCTCGTCCATGCGCTGGGCAGCAGCTTCGTCAGCCTGGTAAATCTTCAACGTGGTAAGGCCCTGCAGGTTATCCAGAAAGCCATCGCCCAACTGGGTGTAACTTCCCCAGTAGCGCTTGAACAAGCGGCCCGCAATCTTTTGCACCAACACGATGGAAAGCGGAATGAACGGCACGCACACCAGTAGCACGCCTGCAGCCATGGGGCTTACGAAAAAGAGCACCGCAAACAGCGTAAGCGGCGCAAGCAGGGCGTAAAACAACTGAGAAAGATAGAGCCCGTAGTACGTCTCCAACTGCTCGACGCCCTCTACCGCCAGCTGCACCACCTTCGATGTGGACACATCGGCCCGGTAGGAAGCACCCAGACGCAGCAGCTTTCGATAGACCTTGTCACGCAGCACGCGCTTCACGTCGACGCTGGCCAGGTACGATGCACGGGTTTCCGCGCGTCCCGCAAAGATGCGCACGGCCACGCCCACAACAACCACCAGCGCGCATAGCGCAACCGCCTGCACGGAAAGCGCGCCATCAAGCGCCGCCTGCAACAACGCAGCCACCTGAAAAACGATGACGATTTGCGCAATGAGCGAAATCCACTTCCAAATTACCTGGTAAACGATGTACTTCTTCGAATCTGCCAGCAATTTGAGCAGCCGGGTCTTAATCATTTCGCATCCGCCTTCGCACAACCGCGCACGCAGGTCGCGGCCCTATTTACCCACATTCAAAACAAACGGCTTGCCGTTCACGGACACCACGTCCAAATCGATGCCATACACTTCGCGCAACAGCTCGCCCGTGACGATTTCCTCGGGCGCACCTTGGGCGGCGATGCGCCCATGCGCCAGGGCGATGACCTCGTCGCTGTAATGCAGTGCCTGGTTCATGTCGTGCAGCACCATGATGATGGTCATGCCGTATTCGCGATTCAGCGTACGCACCAGTTCCAAGATGTCCAGCTGATAGCGAATATCCAGGTATGTCGTAGGCTCATCGAGCAAGAGCACGCTGGAGCCCTGGGCCAGGCTCATGGCGATCCACACGCGCTGACGCTGGCCACCCGAAAGGGCAGAAACTGCGCGCTTGCGCACGTCCTGCAGGTTGGTTACGTCGAGAGCCCAGTTCACGCAGCGCTCGTCTTCCTCGATGGCTTCGGCGCGATGCGCCGTGCACGTGCCATGACGATGCGGGAAGCGGCCAAACGAAACCAGATCCTCGACGGTGAGGTCGGAAGGAGCGGTATTCGTCTGATGCACAATGGCCACGAGCTTGGCGAAATCGAACAAGCGCAGGTCGGCTACGTTGCCGCCACGCAGAAAAATCTGACCGGACATGGGCGAGAGGTTCTTCGTAAGCAAATTGAACAACGTCGACTTACCCGAGCCATTCGCACCGATGAGCGTGGTGATACACCCCTCGCGAATGGTGAGCGACAAATCCTCAAACAGCAGGTTGTCGCGCGTGTACCCAAACGTGAGGTCCTGTACGGTGAAAACGTTATGCGCCATAGGTATCACGCGCCCTCCGCAGCAGGAAGATGAACACGGGGCCGCCGACGATCGACATGATCACAGCAGCGGAAATCTCATACGGAGCAACGATAGTGCGTCCCAGCGTATCGGCAAGCAGCAGGCAAAACGCACCCAAGAGCATGGAGTACGGAATGAGCACCTTGTGGCTCGTGCCCACCAGCAGGCGCGCACAATGAGGCACGATCAGGCCCAGGAAGCTAATGGGGCCAATGATGGCCGTGGTAATAGAGGCCAGGAGCACCGCGATAGCCGAAATGGCCAAGCGATTGAGATTAACGTTCACGCCCAGAGAGCGCGCCGTCTTATCTTCCAGGGAAAGCAGGTCGCAGCGCTTGAACACAAGCAGGGAAAGCACCAAGCCAACAACCGCGTACCCCGCCAACGTGGCAAAATCATCCCACGTCTTCATGGTGATGCTCGACTCGACGATGCTCGTAACGCTCGAAGAAACGCCACCCGTGGAGCCGCTTAGGCAAGCAGCAATGCCGGTGAACATGGCACTCACGGCAACGCCCACCAGAATGATGCGCAAGGGGGAGATACGCCCCGCATGCCACGAAAGCGTATACACCATGCCGAATGCCAGAAGGCCACCGCAAAACGCCAAAATGGGCGTGAAGTAGAACAGCATGGGGAAAAACGCTGTTATAAGCACGGCGCAACATTCCGCACCTGCGGAAATACCGATTATTCCTGGATCGGCCAACGGGTTGCGGATAACCGCCTGCAACAGCACGCCGCTGCACGCCAATGCAGCACCGCCCACCAGCGCTATGAAAATACGCGGGAAGCGCAGGTCGTAGATAGTGGCTACGCTATCGTCATACGACACGAACAGACCGTTGATAAGCTGCTCGGGCGACACCTTCAAGCTACCCGTGTTCACTGCCACGAAAAACAGCGCAATGAGCGCCACCGCCGTTACGACAAACGCCGTAACACGCCGCGCCGTGCTGGGCACCTCGGCGCGCGGGCGCCTCTTCTTCGCTAGATGATGCATGCTACCTTCCGGTTTCCGCGCCTAGGCGCTTTCATAGAGATACGTGCGCAATTCGTTGAGCGCATCGGGGTACGAGAACGTGGCGCTCATGCCAAAGTTCGAATAGGTAAGGTCGTACACCCTACCCTCTTGCACGGCCCTGAAGTGCTTCCAGATGTCGTTCGTCTCGAATTCCTGGGCGAACATCTGACGCACGTCGTCGGGCAGAGCGTGGGCGGTACGCAGGATGATGTCGGGGTCGCGCGAAAGCATGTCCTCGGTATTGGCATCGAGGAATTCCTCGGTAGTGCCGGCGTAGACGTTTTCGGCGCCCGCCATCTGCACCAAACTGCCCGCATAGCAGTTTTCCGTGGCAACCATGTACGAGCCGGGAACGCCCATGAGCACCAACACACGCGGTGCGGTGCTGTCGCTAATGGTGGCATTATACGCACGCATGAACTGCTCATATTCCGCGCGCTGCGCTGCCGCCTGCTCTTCACGGTCGAATTTGCGACCCAGGTAATCAATGGAATCGTACAGACCGGCAACGCTGGTAAGGTCGAGGAATATGCACCCTACGTGAATACCCGCGTACTTCGGCTGCAGATCGGACTGCAGCGTATTCGGCGAGATGACGCACGTGGGATGCATACTGGCGAGAAGCTCTAGGTCGGGCGCCATAGCCGTGCCCACCTGAGTAACGTTTGCATAGCGTTCGGGGACGTCGGACGTCGTGGTGGGGATGCCAATAAGATCGAGCTCGAGCTTATCGGCGATATGCAAGCCCGCGGGGCTCGTCATAACGAGCTTGGGACTACCGCCCTCTTCGAGTTCCGGATGCTGGTTCACGCACCCACACAACGACGCAGGCAAGGCAGCCGCGGCACATGCCACAGCTGCCCAGCCAACGAACTTCCTGCGAGAAATGCACAGCAAGATTAGTCCTGATCGCCCTGATGGGGCCCACGGGCTGCGGCGGCAGCGGCAGCTGCAGCAGCATCCTGCTTGGCGCGATTCGGCTTCAGCACCGCAACGTACACAATAATGCCCGCAACGACCACCACAGCCAGGATAATGCCAATGATGAGCGGGTAATTCAGGCTGTCGGCGCCATTGTCGGCAGCGCCGTCCTTAACCTGGTTGCCATCGGCGTTGTACTCGGACACACCCTTAACAGAATCGCCCGAGGTGGAAACGCTGCCCTCCGAAGAGGCGTTAGATTCGGAACCCGTGGAAGCGCTGGAGGAGTCCGCGGAGGCCGCATTCAGCGCGTCTACATCGATGGTCTGGGCAAAGCCAGCGGTATTGCCCTCGGCCAAGTCGGATATCGTCACGAAGAACGTAACCGAACGGCCCATGGGCGTAACGTACATCTCAAAGCGTAGCGTAGGCGTGGTGTTGGCTGCCGTAAGCTGCAGGTCGACCATATTGGTCTCGGCATTGGTGGAAAGCTTTTCCGCCTGCTGCGACGCACCATACGAAGAGCCATCAGCGCTAGCGGCAACGGTAACATCGCCAATCTGATCCGCCTCGTAGAAACGCACTGATACGAGTACTTCGCCGTTGCCCTGATCCTGCACGAAGGCTTCGGGCTGCACGATGCCCGTAACCATGGTGGCACCCAGGGTCTGGCCGCTTTCGCCGCCGCTATCTTCCACGGCACCCGTAACGGGGTTGGTGTAGCTAGGCGTAGCGGTAGCGGTGTAGACCGCAGCGTTTGCCCAAGCGGCACGGGGGCACACAATGGCGAGTGCAACCAAGGCGCATGCGAAGGCGCACGCCGCAAGAGAAGTGAGTTTCACTCGGTGAGTCATAGCTTGATTCCTTTGCAACTAACTTGCGAAAAACGAGACAGGCTTACTGCTCGTTCATCTTCCTACGCGCAGCAACGGCAACGGCGCCAGCGCCAACCGCAAGAACGGCCGCAGCAGGCACGGCACCCGCGGGCAGCTCGTCGCCGGTATTGGGAAGAACGCTACCGCTGGTGGACACGCCAGAGTCCTTGGCGGACGTTGCGATCTGGCCCGTGTCGCCACCCTTGTCAACAGCCTGTGAATAGTAAATGCGCATATCGGCGGAAACAGGACCGCCACCCAGTTCCTTCATGGGAACGATGGTCATGGTCACGCCATACACGGCGTCGCTTTCCGTGGCAGGCACCGTCATGGTGTACTGACGGCTACTGGAACCTTCATTCGTGATGGAAACCTTGCCCGCGCTGCTTGAAAGCCCCTCGATGTAATCGGGGCGGTTGGTGGAGAAGCTCACCGTATACGTGCCATTCGGCAGATTAGCGGTATCGAGCGTGCCGTACGTGCTATCGGAAACCGTAGCAGCTGAAGCAACGCTTACCGGAGCAACGCCCGCCGTACCGGCAACCAACGTCGCAGCCAAAACGGCGGAAAAGGCAACGCGGCCGCCGCGCATAACCATCGACTCGTTATTCATTCGTTCATACCCTGCTTTCTATCGCATAACGGAGCGCGAACCCCGCTCTTATATACACATGGCTATAGTTAGCCCAGCCTTACTAAATGGGTAATTCTACCCCAATCGGTCATGCTGTCTAGCCCGGTTGGACGAACACCCCAACATCACACGCATGCTCCCCATCAAGGAAAACCGCACCCGAAAAGGAGCTCCGCGCACGTACGCTATTTCACGCCATACCAGCCAACGCCCTCCTTCTGCCATCCCAGGCTCGCCAGGAAGTCACGCTCCTCGGCGCTCGTGGTGTAGTGATGGGAACCCGCAAGGGCATTCGGATTGTACAGGCGGTACAGCGCTTGGCCATTGCTAAAAAGCATGCGAATCCATGCTCCAAATGGAGAATGGATGAACGAATACAGCCCGAAAAGACGCCCCACAGGGACCAATTAACGGCCTCTCCTAAAACGGCAGATATGACCTGGGAAAACGCAACGGCGCCCTATCCCACCATACGGGACAGGGCGCCTGCAACAGGTAAGCAAGACTACTATGCGAGCGGCAATTCCACCGTGAACGTCGTACCCTCCGCGGCGCTACTGGCTACGCGAATAGTGCCGCCATGGTCTTCGGCAATGCTCTTCGCAATGGAGAGGCCCAAACCGTATCCGCCCTTGCCCGACGTACGTGCCTTGTCGGCGCGATAGAACCGGTCGAACAGATGCGGCAAGTCATCGGGCGCAATGGGCGTACCACTGTTATGCACTGAAAGGCGACAGACCTGCGAGCGCTTTTCGAGCGTAACGCGCACCGAACCATTCGATTCCGTGTACTTGCACGCGTTATCGACCAGCGTGGCAACCATGCGCATCAGGCGCATCTGATCGCCCTTGACCTCCATGTTGGGGACGATGCTGCTTTCAATGAGCACGCCGCGCTCGAATGCCACGCTCTCGAATTGCAGAGCGACATTTTGCACCACGTCGCTGAAGTCCAAGCGGCTGAGCACGTGCTCTCGCTCCCCATCTTCCATCTGGGCCAGATAGAGCATGTCGTTTACCAGGCCCTGCATAAGGCGCGCTTCGGTTTCCGTGCTTTCGATCCACTGCATCTGAGACGCCACCGTGGCATCGGGTTGGGAGGCAAGAATGGAATCGTTGGCGATGATCACGGTAAGCGGGGTCTTTAGCTCGTGGCTGGCATCGGCGATGAACTGCTGCTGCTGACGCCACGCACGCTCCACGGGGCGTACCGCCCAGTTGGAAAGCAGCACGCTCACGACGAAAAAGGCCGCCAAGGCGCCCAAGCCCGCAAGCAGGAAGGGCCCCAGCAGAGAAAGCGTTCCCTGGCTTACGTACGTATCGGACGCAAAAGCAAGCATGTAGCCCGATTCGGTCTTTTCGATGCGATAGTAGTACCCCAGACCATCGGCATGTCCCTGGGTCATGGACTCGCCCGATGCCGCAAGGGCATCTTGCGCAACGGAAGCAGCCGACGCGAGCACATCGGAATCCATGCCAAGCGTGTCGGAAATTGCGGTTACCTCGCCGCTTTCGGCATCGATGGAAAACGACGACGTTGCCACCATCTGGCTGCCCATGCCGTCGCGACCCATCTGGTTGCCGTCAACGAATTCCGCGCCCGACGGCTGCTGGGACGCATCACCTTCCGTCGCGTTCCCCGACTGCGCGCTCTGCCCAGAATCTGCTTCCGAAGAATTTTCCAAAGTCTGTTCCGAGGGGGTACCCTCCCCCACGTTTCCTGCGGAAACGGAAGTGTTATCCGCGTTAATGGGTTCGACTCCCGCAGGGGGTACGCTCCCCCAATTCGTAGTTCCGCCAGCAGAATTACCCGCCTTCGACTGCGCAACATCGATGCTCACGCGATGCTGCAACGAATCGTACACTTCGCTTACGCGCTGCGAATAATTGGCCACGCCCACGGCAGAAAGCACCGCCACCAAAACGACGAGCACGAACGCCATGTTCGTAACGACGAACTTCCGGCGAAAGCCTTCGAACGCCGTGTTCCCCTTGCGTTTCTTATGCGTCTTCACCATTGTCGTCCCTTAGGCGATAGCCAAGCTTGCGAAGCGTTTCGATATGCACGGACGAACCCACGAAATCGAGCTTCTTGCGCAGAAAGGAAATGTACGCTTCCACGTTATTGTCTTCCGCAGAGGAATCGTAGCCCCACACCTTGGTAATAAGCGTTTCCTTTGACGTAACGCGCGAGGGATTCGCCAGCAGGATTTTCATGATGGAGAATTCCTTCTGCGAAAGGCGAATGCTCTTCGCGCCACACGAAAGCTCGCACGTATCCAGATCGAGCTTCACGTTGCCGAAGTCCAACGACTCGAACACCACATCGCCCTGCCTGCGCGTAAGCGAACGAATGCGCGCAAGAAGTTCCACGGGGGCAAAGGGCTTGGTCATGTAATCGTCGGCGCCGCTGTCCAGGCCACCCACCTTGTCGGCGATGGCGCTGCGGGCAGTGAGCATGAGAATGGGCACGGGATTCTTCTCGCGACGCAGCTGCTGCGAAATCTCGAATCCGTCCTTATGGGGAAGCATCACGTCGAGCACGATGCAGTCGTAGATGCCGCTCTGGGCGTAATACAGGCCCTCTTCGCCATCGTTCACCACGTCAACCTGATAGTCATTGTTACGCAGGATAGTGGCAAGGGCATCAGCAAGGCGGATGTCGTCTTCTACAACCAGTATTTGCATGTCGGTCCTTTCCCCTCATACATATACATCCCTATTGTATCAACGAACCTGAAACGCCCCTGAATACAAGAAGGGGCAGCTAGCATGAGCTAGTTGCCCCATACGCTATGAAGCTAAACTACAGCGCGAAATCGGCTTCGCCGTTGTAAACGGCCAGAGCGTCGTCGACCTCGTAGTCGGCCAGCGTGATGGCGCTGATGGCCTTCGTGAGGCGCACGGCCTCTTCCAGCGAACGCATGTGGATGTTGCGGCCCGTGGCGTTACCGCAGGCGCCGCCCACATGAATCTGATCGTACAGGTTGGACAGGAACTCCTTGGCGTCGGCCTTGGAACCGCCAGCGCACACCAGGCCGGTGCGGCCAGCAGCCTGGGAAGCGATGGCCAGGCTCTGGGCGCTGGTAGCTTCCTCGGTGTCTTTCGGAGGGTTGACCTTCACGAAGTCGGCACCCAGGCACAGGGCGGCACCAGCAGCGCCAGCGATGAGCGCGGGGGCCTTCTCGTCGGCAACGGCCTTGCCGCGAGGATAGATCCACAGGACCACGATCAGGCCATTTGCATGAGCCTGAGCGATGAGCTCGCCAGCCTCGGCCAGCATGGTGGATTCATATTCGCTGCCCAGGTAGATGGTGTAGCCAAGGCCCACGATGTTGACGCCAGCCTCGCGCATGGCCAGAACGGCTTCCAGGTCGTGCAGCTGGGGAGAATACGGATCGTCCTGAGCCGTCTTCACCAGGTTCGTCTTGGAGTTCATCTTCACCAGGAAGTTGATTTCCGGGTAATCGGGAGCATAGCGAGCAATAAGGCCACGCTGACCAGCCAGAACGCCAATGACGCCTTCCTGGCCAATCTGGAACAGATGCTCGGGATCGTTATCGGAGGGATCGATGCCCTCGCCGTAGAAGTCGCCGTTCAGGTGCTCCATCTTCTGGTCGCAGGCGAACAGCATGAGGCGACCGGTGTTGCGGGTTGCCTTCAGATAGTTGTCGATGTAGGTTTCACGGACCTCAGGCATAACGTCGGCAGGGACTTTCACCTGATCACGAGTAATGCTTGGCATGTGGTTCCTCCTTAAGGAAAGGTCATACTGTTACCGATGTAACCAGACCATTGTACGCGATGCCAGCATATCGGGCTGGCTTTTTGCCGAAAAAGGACGCAAAAAGGCGGTTGACCCCAAGGTCAACCGCCCAAGCATGCGGGGCGCTCCTCCCCGCCCCGCATTATGCAAGGAGACGCTATACGGTAGTCGTCTGCGTCGTGCCGGACTGCTGGCCCTGCCCCGAAGAAGCACCGCCATTGGCCATGTCGCCACCACCGCGACCGCCAAATCCGCCGCCGCCATTACCGCCAGCCATGCCGCCACCAGAGCCCATGGTCGTCGTAGCAGCCTCGGTACTGGCCGTTGCCGTGGTAGCTTCCTGGCCATTCACCAAGATGGTGTACTCTTGGCCATCCACCAGGCTTGCGTTGGAAACGACTACATAGCTGAATCCATTGACCGAGGTATAGCTAGCCACCACATTGCCCGAGGAGTCTTCCACGGTAACCGTCGAGCCGGCCTGCCCGCTGGCGCTTACCGCAATGAAGGGCTGCGTGCTATCGCTGGTGAACGCACCGTCCATGCCCGAGTTGCCCACGACGAACGCCGTTCCGCCCGTAATCGTAGCCGTGGACTCATAGTCGATAGCGCCATTATCGCCGCCCGATACGCCCGAGATATACAGCTCGCCCGCGGTCATTTCGATATTGCCGTTGGAGTCCATGCTGTCGCCATCATCAGTGCAGACAAGCGTGGTGGAGCCACCGGAAATCGTGATGTTGCAGGCGCTCGACGCGCCAGCCATGCCGCCTCCGGCATTTCCGCCAGCCATGTCGCCACCGGTAGAGCCGGAGGCATCGGGGGGCGTACCACCCGCGTCACTGGGAAGCTCGCCACTAGGAGCTTCGCCGCTTGGCATGTCACCCGAAGGAGCCGTGCCACCCGCTGCGTCGCCGCTCGGCGCCTGGGGGGCCTCACCCGTCGTCTGGGTGCTATCGGACGTTGCGGCTGTGCTCGTTGCGGTCGTGGCAGTAGCATCGGTCGTCGCGGTATCGGTAGTGGCGGTCGCGGCATTGATGCCATCATCGCTGGAATACACCAGGTTCTCACCGCCCGAGATCTCCACGCACTGGCCTTCCAGGCCCTCGACGCTCGTCTCGACCGTGGTCTGACCGCCCTCGATACTCAGGTTGTACTCGGCATGCACGCCGTCGTCACCTGCGTTGATGACCAGCTCGCCATCCGCAATCTGCACATCGTAGTCGCCGTGAATGGCGTCGCCCTCGACGTCAATCTCCAGCTCGCCACCGGCAATGCGTACGAGCTTGCTCGCTTGAATGCCATCGTCAACTGCGGTAATGGCAATCGTGCCGCCATCGATGGAGACATAGCCCTTGTCATCTTCGTCCGTTTCCGTGGACTTGATGCCATCGGACTGAGAATCGATGGTGATATCGCCATCGGCGATTTGCACGCTATCCTTGCCATGCAGGCCATCGCCCACCGAGGTAACGTCAATCGTGCCACCCGTGATGGTAAGGTCGTTCTTGCTGGAGATGCCGTGGTTCACCGTGGCATTCACCGTAAGCGATCCACTGCCGTTGATCGTAAGGTCGCATTCGCTGTAGATGGTGGCATTCGGTTCGCCATCCTCACCCGTCAGAGTCCAGCCGCTGCCATCGGAAAGCGTGTTGGTGGAACCGCTATCGAGCGTAATGAACACCTTGTCAGCGGTTTGCACGTTAATGCACGGCCCGCTGGAGCAACTCATGGTCACGCCATCAAGTACCAGCTGCACCTTTTCGTCGTCCGCCGCAGCCACCACGATCTGGGCATCGCTTGCGCTACCCGAGATAACGTACGTACCAGCAGTGGTGATGGTCACCGTGGAGCCATCGGCCGTAGCACCCGACCCACTTACCGTGGCAGAGGAATCGCCAAGCGTGATAGTCGTGGCACTCGATGCATCGTAGCTGGCATCGCTATCGCGATTGGAATACTCGAACGTCATCGACGCAGTATCGGCGGCAACGGCTTCCTTGGCATGCGTCGCCGTACTTTCCGTCGTGGTGGTCGAACTCGTGGACGAGCTGGAATCGCTGCTCGACGCAAGCGACGAGAGAGCGGAGCATCCCACCACGCCAACCAGGGCCAACGTGAGACCGGCCACGGCCATGGCGCGCACGGGGTGCGCAAGCGCGTTAAGGCGATCGCGCACCGTGCGCTTCCGCGCAACAGGCGTACGGTTTGCAAACCGGCGGCTTGCCCCCATCGCATGAAACTGTGGGGAATCCACCGTGGGGTACGTACTCGCCGATTCGTGCTCATGCCACGCGCCGCTCGAGCGGTCCTGCGGCTGCGCACTGGTATCCGACATCGAATACCCAGAGCGAGCGTGTTTGGGTGTAGTCATTGTTAGAGCCTTTCCTGGAACATGGTGGGCCTACCGCATTGGACGGTCAGATTGCCGTTACGCGTGCGGATGGCATCGAGCAGCGTCTTCTCTGCGCGCGCATCCTTCAGCGTGACAAGGTATTCCAACTTGTACAGGCTGCCCATGTTGGTAGTACGGGTATTGACGAGTTCGTGCTTGGAAGTGAAGCGCTCAAACAGGTCGTCGAAGAGGTTCGTGTAGTCAATGTCCTCGGGGATGGTAACGGTAAGGGCACGCTCCACGCGTTCGCCCATCTGGCTGCCCAGCGGGGAAAGCACGAATACGATGTTCGCGATGGCCACGATGACCGTGAACACGCACGCCAGCGCCAGGTAGCCCATGCCCGTAGCCAGGCCCACTGCCATGGCCAGGAACACCGAGCCGATGTCCTTTGCGCTACCCGGAATACTGCGGAAACGCACCAAATTGAACACGCCCATAACGGCAATGCCGGCGCCAATGTTGCCGTTCACCAGGCTGATTACCATCTGCACGATGATGGGCAGCAGGGCGAGCGTCACAACGAAGCTCTTCGAATACGAGTGCTTGAACATATAGATGAACGCGATCGCCACGCCAAGCACGAGCGAGACGGCCGAGCAGAGGAAGAAATCGACGCCGGACATTGCCGCAGCCGTCGAATCGGTGCTAGCGGTTAGCACGCTGGTGAACAGGGAATCAAGCACAATGAGCTCCTTTCACGCGACGCGCGACAGGCGCGCCGTATCGGTCTTTCGTCTGAATGCGTTCAAGCGGCTGCTTCTGGTAGATGGGAACGCGCTTGCCACCCACCTGGGCCACCGGCACAAGGGCCGTATAGGCGCCCGCAATCTTCGAACAGGGCTGCGGATACATCCGCAAGTTGGACAACGCGCGCACCAGCCACAGGGGGTACGCCTTCTGGCATTTGATCTCCAGGATGATGTTGCGCTCATCTTCGCCATAGATGAGATGGCCGCCTTCTCCCTGGTCAAACGTCAGGTTCTGATGACGCCACCGCGCGTTGAAGCCGAAGGTGAAGCGAATGTTGCTGCCGTCGATGCTCTTCAGGGACAGGCGATTCACCACGACCATGATGCGCGGACGCAGCTTCGGGTAGCGCGCAATGGTGGCGTCGATTTCGCGCACTGTCTGCAACTTGCTGGGAGACAGCGCCTCCTCGGCATCCAGCGCGCCAAAACTTGCCGCCACGCGCACGGCCTCCCGGTACGACACATCACCTTGCATATAGGCGATGGCCAAGTCGCGCGGAAGCTGCACGCGACGCTTGTACACGATGCCGTCGAACTTCTTCTTGAGCTCCACGAACACCAGGTCGCTCGCCGCTGCGGGACCGTACGACCGAATGCGCAGCTTCTCCTTGTAGAAGGGCTTTTCCATGGAACGATTGATGAGCGTGTCTTCCATCGTATCGAAATACAGGCTCGAAATCGTGCTGCGCGCGTACTGGTCGTCACGGAGCTTATCGCCAATCGCCTGCATGAGCAGGTCGAACTGACGACGCGTGATCACGTACTTCTTTTCCGTGCGCTCGAAGATGGCAATGGGCTTCGGGCTTGGTTTACTTGCATCAGTCATCGTCATTCCTCTCGTTGACTGTACCCGACTCTACAAACCACGCCTTAAAACAGCCTGAATAACAGGCTGTCGCGAAGTCGAAAACCAGCTGTTTACTGCACCTGAACTGTGAAAATGATAGAATTGAGATTGCATTTCACGCGCGGCAATGGGGGGTCGTTATGCACGTACAGTCGCACTTGAATAGTCCGAAGTCACGGGAAGCAGCACGTTCCGCGGTGGGCCTGGGCGCCCTGCTCTGCGCTGCGTTCGCAATCGTGATGATTCTTCTACCGGCATCCGCCTTTGCGGATACCGAACCCGCCACCTCGTATGCAGGGGGCACGGGCACGGCAAGCGATCCGTATCAGATTGCCAATGTGGCCCAGCTGCGCTACATGATGAGCGAGGTGAACAAGCCCGGAGAGCTCTCGGGCGGCACGTACACGCCCACTGCCGCGCAGACGGCCCACTATGCGCTTACCGCCGATATTGACGCATCGAAAGAAACCGCCTGGTCACCCATTGGCTGGGGCGAGCATACGACCATCGGCGAAGGAGACGAACGCGTAGTCGATTACGCGTACTTCTGCGGCACCTTCGACGGCAACGGGCACTCCATCAAGCTCAAACAAATTGGCATCACCGACTTGACCCTGACCTACAAAATGGCGTCACTCTTCGGAGCCACAGCAGCGGGACATAGCGCCACGTTCAAGGATTTCAACCTTTCGGGCACCACCACGGCCGCAGGCGTGGGACAAATCGCCGCAGGCGTGCTGGGCGTTGCGGATGGCAACGTTACGTTCGAAGGCGTCACGTGTTCCGTTGCAGCCACGGCAAACGGCAGTAACGGCATCGCTGGCGGCCTGGTTGGCAAGGCGACGGGGACTCTCACCATCGACAGATGCAAAACCTGCGGGCCCGTAAGCGGTATGAAGGCCGCAGGCGGCATGGTGGGATATGCGCTCGATTGTAACCTCTCGCTGCACGCATCGCGCAACTACCTGGACTTCAACGCCGCAAGCACCAACACGGGGCTCATTAGAGCAGGCAGCGTGGGCGAAAACGCTGGCAACGCCGGCGGGCTTGTGGGCCTCTGCGAGTCGACATCCGCAAGCTCCCCGAGCGAGGTAACCATCAGCGCATGCGGCAACACGGGCACTGTTTCCGCTTCCGCCGCAGGTGGCGGCCTTGTGGGCGCGAATAGCGGATGCAAACTGACCATTTCGAACTGCTTCAGCGCCGCGGAAAACGACTTCGAATACACCGTCATTGGAACCCCCGTAGGTGGAACGGCGTACCTGGGAGGCATCGTAGGACGTACGCAAGGCGGACTATACCGCCTGGCCATCATGAACACCTATAGTGCAAGCCTCATGGGCAAGCAAAGCCAAGCCGACGGGTCCGCTACCGTAGGCGGCCTGGTGGGCCTGGTGGGCGTGGGCGAAGCAGGCAGCGAAATCCGCATTGGGAACTGCTACTTCCGTGGCGACGCAGCCGCAGGCTGGGACGGCGCGCGAGGGGCCAATACCGGAGGACTCGTTGCCCCCACCATCAGCCAATCAAACGCCCTGCCCCTCTCGTTCGACGATCTGAAGCGACAAGGCGCAAGCAAGCTGGGGGCATACTTCAGCGACGGCCACGAAAGCTCAACGCCCAACTACGGATACCCCGTGCTCTATTGGCAGCTGGGCCAGGAAGAGCCCTCCGTGAATCTGGAGGATGCCGATATCTTTTGTTCCGACGAGGATGTTACGTATACAGGCAAAGCGGTTCTGCCCTCCGATATCCGGGTCGTGCTGAATGACACCGAGTTGGACCCCGAGTCCGACTACACGATTACGGGCGCCAACAACATCAACGTGACCACGGATGGCAACCCCGCTACGTTCACCGTTGTGGGTGCAGGCGCCTATGCGGGCACGCAAAGTGGGCCCAATGAATTCAGAATCATAGCCGCCAACCTGGGTACGAGCAATTGCACGTACACCGCCACGAGCACCTGGAACTTCGGCGGCAACAATCTAGTGCGCCCCTCCATCACCATCACCAATTCCGCAGGCGTACAGCTACAGGAGAACGTGGACTATACGCTAGACTGGAGCAGCAACAACACAAAGATCACGGCACCGCTTGGCAGCGTTGACGCGGTAGCCGTGCCCGGAGGCAACTACAGCGGCAGCATGCAAGTTCAATTTGCCGTTGCCGCAGGCCCCGATTCGTTCGCCAATGCAAGCACAGGCACCGAAAACGACCCCTACATCATCGACTCCGTAGGCGCGCTTGCCTACATGCAGTACTGCATCGAAAACGACTTCCCCACCTATGGCTCGGCGCATTACAAGCTGACCGCCGACCTGGACCTAGACACCGAAACCTCGCCCCTGGTGCCCTCCATTGGCATTGCGTCGCCCTTTGCGGGAAGCTTCGATGGCGGCGGGCACACCATCACCATGCATGCAGGCACCACGCAGCCGCTGTTCAATGCCATCACGGGCTCGCCCGGACGAACGGAGGTCAAGGACCTCGTCCTTGAGGGGACCATGTCGCGACCCGCCCTCGCAGAGTCGGTAAACGGTGGAGAGACAACGTTCTACAACGTCAGCAGTAGCGTAGCCGTTTCCGCGTCTGCGGCCGATCTGGGAGGACTCGTGGGCATCATGAAAGAGGGATCGCTCACGTTCAATTCCTGCTTCACGTCGGGGTCTGTTACCAACGGACTGGAAACCGAAGGCGTGGGAGGCATGCTGGGGCGCGCGCTCCCCAACGCGCACGTCGTGTTCCAAGACTGCGCCAACACCGGGAACATTCAAGCGCCCAACGCTACGCGCGTAGGCGGATTGCTGGGCTTTGCAGGCAACGCGAATGGCGAATCCTGCGCAAGCAGCAGCGAGTTTCTGACGTCGTACAACAGTGGAAACATCACGGCACGCGGCATGGCAGGCGGCCTGGAAGGCTGCGGGTACAATGTACGCGTGGAAAGCGCATACAACACGGGATACGTTACCGTATCGGGTCTAGCCGCCGACGGACCGTATGCCGGCGGCCTGGTGGGCTGGGCGACGAGACAGCTTACCGTAAAGCGTGCCTACAACACGGGGCTCGTAACGTACAACGAAGTGGACCTTACGGGAACCGCGGCAGGCGCCATCTGTGGCGACGTTGCCAATGGAAACGCATCCTTCAGCAATACGCACTACCTGGAGCTTTCCTGCACGCAAGCGGCGGGCAGGCTCGATGGGGACGGCATAACCAAGCAAACGTCGGAAGTGATGCAGAGCGTCGACTTTGCCGACACGACGCTAGGCACGCCCTTCCACTTCGATTCGAACAACGTGAATGGCCACTTCCCCGTCTTCATCGCGAACGTTGTGGATCTAACCACCGAAACCGACGTGATTATCAACGTCGTTTCCCCGCAGGCATACACGGGCAAGGCCGTAACGCCCAACCCCTCGGTCATCGTTAAGGGCGTAACCCTGCGCAAGGATGTCGACTACACCCTGCAGTACGTCAACAATATCAACCCTGGCACCGCAACGGTGTACGTCATTGCCACGGGCCACTACTACAAGGGCTCGCGTCTTGCCGCGTTCCAAATCGTGGACTCCAGCGGTACGAGCAAGCAAAGCATGTACCGCCTGTACAACCCGAACGGCGGCGAGCACTTCTACACCGCCAGCACCGAGGAGCGCGATGGGCTGCGCAAACTTGGCTGGAAGTACGAGGGCATCGGCTGGACGGCGCCCGCAACGAGCAACACGCCCGTATACCGCCTGTACAACCCCAACGGCGGCGACCACCACTACACCTCCAGCGCCGAGGAGCGCGACTGGCTGCGAGGGCTGGGCTGGAAGTACGAGGGCATCGGCTGGTACTCCGACGACAACAAGACGACGCCGCTCTACCGCCTGTACAACCCGAACGCCAAGTCCGGGTCGCACCACTACACGACGAGCGCATCCGAGCGCGATGGGCTGCGCAAACTTGGCTGGAAGTACGAGGGCATCGGCTGGTACGGGCTGTAGCTCTACCCCCTCGTTCCGTCCCGGGGCCGGCCCGCGTCCCCCTGCGGGGCACCGCTCCGCTGTTCGCTCGGTTTTTGCCCCTCAACGGGGCAAAAACCATCGCTCATGCGCTGCGCTGCTTCATGCTTTTACTTCGCGCTGCCGGGGCTTCCGAAGGCGGAGCGGAAACTGCGTTTCCGCTCCGCCTTCGGAAGCCCCTTGAGCAGCGCAATAGAATGATTTCAGAGTGCCCCGCAGGGGGACGCGGGCCGGCCCTACAACCGGTGGTTGCGCTACAGCCCGTCCCATCCGTGCGGGACCTCTTGGAAACCGGGAACCCACTTGGGAGCGGTCGCACGGGCGGATGCGCTTCGCTGTCCGCCCTGCTGCGACTAGATTCCGCTCGCCGGTTCGCAAGCTGGAGCCACGGGCGCTCGCTTCGCCTTGCGCCCTGCTGCGGCTGAGTTCCGCCCGCTGGGTCGTGACGTCGCCGTACGGGCGCCTGCGCCCGTGAGGCGATTCCCGATTGGGAAAGCGCGCCCCAAAGCGCGCGCTTCTGGGGGCACAAGCGGATTGGGTAGCGCTGCGGGGCGGGAGATGCCCTTGGGGGCACTCTGAAAGCAAACAAAAAGGCCCAGCTGAGCTGGGCCCGATTTTTCGCCTTGGGCGAAAAATCCAAGTATATGCATGAAGCAGCGAGCGCACGAGCGTAGGTTTCGGCCCGTGCGGGGCCGAAACCACGCGAGCAGCGGAGCGGGTGCCCCCAAGGGCATCCCCCGCCCCGCAGCGCGGACACTAAATCATGAAGAATGCCACCAGGAACGCAGCCGACGTACCCCACATGAGCGGATGTACTTCCTTGAAGCGACCCATGGCGAACATCACAAAGCAGTAGAAGATGAAGCCGAAACCGATGCCGTCGGTGATGGAGTAGGTCATGGGGATGCCAGCGATCGTCAAGAACGACGGGATGGCCATCGCGGGATCCTTCCAATCGATATCCGCAATCGAACTCATCATCAGATAGCCAACAACAACCAGGGCACCGCAGGTAGCGGAGCTGGAAATCATGCCGATGATGGGAGCCAGGAACGCGCACAGCACGAAGCAGATGGCAACGACCACGTTGGAAAGACCCGTACGAGCACCAGCGGCAGCACCGGCGGTAGATTCCGCGTAGCTCGTAATGGAGCTTGCGCCAATCCAGCCACCAACGGCAGCGGCGATGGAGTCGACAACCAGGATCTTGCGCAGGCCGATGATGCGGCCGTTATGCTCGGCGAAACCAGCCTTCTCGCCCACGGCAAACACGGTGCCGATGGTATCGAAGAAGTCGCTCATGATCATACTGAATACGAACATCAGCAGAACGGGCTCCAGGAACACCTGCAGAATGGCAATGGTGCCTTCGGGCGTGGTCTGAATGGGAGCGGCGAAAGCGCTGAAGTCCAGACCGAAATTCCAATCGGTAGGCAGCACGGTAACGCCCAGCGGAATGCCCACGATCGTGGAAATGAGAATGGACCACATGAGGGCACCGCGTACCTTCAGCACGGTAAACCCGATGGCTAGCACGATCGACAGGATAGACACCACGGCCACAGGCTGGCGAATGCTGCCCATGGTGATGAGCGAGGCGCTGCTATCAACGATAAGGCCGCCGCCCTTCAGGCCAATAAAGGCAATGAACAGGCCAATACCGATGCCAATGGCATGCTGCAGGCTGGTGGGAATGGCGTTCAGGATGGCCTCGCGCAGGCCAAACGCAACCAGCAGCAGAATGACCAGGCCTTCCAGCAGCACGCACGCCATGGCTACGCGCCAGTCGACGCCCGTACCCAAGCAGATGCTGTATACGACCACGGCATTCAGGCCCATGCCCGTGGCCAGAGCAACAGGACGGTTGGCAACCAGGCCCATGATCAGCGTCATGATAGCCGCACCGAAGCACGTGGCAGTGAGCGCCGCGTTAAACGACATGCCCACCAATTGCAGCATAGCCGGATTGACGGCGACCACATATGCCATGGTAAGAAACGTCGTCAGGCCGGCTATAACCTCCGTTCGCACACTCGATCCACGAGCGGAAATCTTGAAGAACTCGTCCATTACCCAACCTTCCATTTCAAGACTCTAAAAACGGAGAAATTATAGCCCTATTGTTACGGAAGGGGAACAATACGAATACGCGAAAGCAACCAGAATGCACGCGCAAACAAGAAGAGAAGGGGAATTTAGAACCATTCGCGACGATCGCGAACGTACAACATTTCAAAATCCTCGGGCGTGCGCGTAAGGTAGATAACGCCCTCGACAATGCCAATAACAGCCATGGCACCTGCGGAAATGCCGAAGCTCAAAATGCCAAGCACCAAAGACATGCCCATCATCATAAGGCCAGCGCCAAAATAGCCAAGGTAAAACTTATGCAAGCCAAGGGCCCCGAAGAACAGGGCAAGCAGCCCCGCTACGACGCGGCTTCGATGAGGCGCATACGTTTGCTCACTCATGCGAATCTCCCCCGCCTTTCCCATGCGTGCCCAGCGCCATAATGCGCTCGCGGAAGACAAAGCCAAGAACCGCAAGCACACCCACGATGACAAACACCGCAATGCCCATGGCGAAGTTGCCCTCGGCCAGGCCCGACGCGGCAAGGGTTGACATAACGACCCCCGGAATGCGCGCAAGCGTGGTAATGGCCAAATAGCGCCCCATGGGCATCTCGGTAAGGGGCACCAGATATGTAAAAACATCTTTCGGCAGACCAGGAATAAGGAACAGGATGATCACCATGATGTCGAGCTTGCCGCTTTTCTCGAACGCCCGAAAGCGCTCGAGATGCTTCGTGGGAACCATGTCCTCCACGAATGGCTGACCCAGTCGATGCACGATCAGGTAAATGATGAAGCTGGAGATAAAGCAGCCCACAAGGATGATAAGCGCGCCAAACCAAGGGCCATACAACATACCCGCAGCGATCTGCACGACTTCACCAGGAATAAACGCAACAATGACCTGCAGCAACTGCATGGCAAGCAGAATGCACACGCCAAACGCACCGGCATCCTGCACTTTGGCGATGACGCGCTCCACGCCACCCTCTTCAAAAAGCTCGCCAATGAACGGCCACACGGCCACAACTGCCGCAATAGAAACGACGAAAAACGCAATGAGCCCCAAAAGCTTGAACAGGTCGGCCTTGGGAACCACATGCCCAAAGACGTTTACGGCCTCCGCATTCCGCGTGCGTTCCTGCTTCTTCTGCCCCATCTGCTCACCCACGAAAACTCCTGCACACTATTTTCCCGACTTCGGCTGATCGTCACCCGAAACAGCCTTGTCGTACTCTTCCTTGAACGCCGAGAACATACCCTTGGCACGCGTGAGCTGGCGCCCCGTAAGATACGCGCCCTTGTTGACGGCCTCGCCCGTGGCCTTCGCCGCCTTCTTCATGCCTGGCTTAGCGGACTCGGCAACCTCGCGGATCTTCTCCTGCGCAATCGCGGCACTCGCGCCCGCTTTTTCCGCAAGGCCGCCCTCCGACTGAAGGCTGAAGATCTCGTCGGAAACCAGAATGGCGCCCGTTTGGGCGTCGTCGTCTTCCAACTGCTCGCCCACCTGCTGTTGCGTGGCAACCGCCACACCGCCAATGCCCAGGCGGAACCCCTTGATCATCTTCGAGGGAATAACCGTGCGACCCAGAAGCGCCGCGTCGAGCGAGCCCTTGTCGGGGCGAACAGCCACGATCTTGCCACTGGACTGCAGAAACTCGATGTCGCCCACCGTACCGCATTCCTTGCCACTTACCGTGAGGATGGGCATGTGCTCCCAGATGGTGCAACGATCCCAGTCGAGCCCCAGGCGCTTGATGGCCGGACGACCGCACGCATACTTGTCTTCGTCGTGAATGCGAATGCGCCCGTCTTCCATTTCGAAGCCGTCGAGCGCAACGAATTCGTCCTTACGGCGGAACATGAGCGCCAAATCGGGACGCTTTACCAGAAAGCCCACGCAACGCTTCTCGGACGGATGAAACACGAAGTAGCGCACCTTGCCAATGTGCTTGGTGCCACTCTTTCCGCCCACTACGCGCGTACCGGAAAGCGCCTTGGTACTGTACGTTCTTGCCGCCATGCGGACCCCCAAACAATCACAAAGCGGCACCCCCGTAGAGGTGCCGCCCAAAAAGAACCACTACATACTATTCTTCGGAAGCGCCTTCGGCAATTTCCTTCGGCTCTTCCGCAGCATCGGCAACCTCGGCCTCTGCCTGAATGGGCTCGGCAGGAGCCTCTGCCTCCTTCGCCTCTTCGGCGTTCTTGGCCACCTGCGCAGCAATGCGCGCACGCGCGGCATCGATCTTCTCACGCAGTTCGTCGTTACGCTCGGTGAAGACGGGCTTCACGTTGCCCGTGGCCGTACGCATGCGATCGGACACATCGTTGATGGCGCCCTGGGCGGCTTCCGAAGCCTGGCCGTATACCGTACGAGCACTCGCGCTGGCGCTATCGTATACTTCCTGGCCCTTGACCTTCATATTGGCATAGATCTGCTGGCCGCGAGACTGAGCTTCGGCTCCGAACTGCTGAGCGCTGCCCCAAGCATCGTTGGCTTTATCCGCAACCAACGCACGCGTTTCCACGCCCGTGCGAGGAGCGTACAGCAGCGCGAGCGCCGCACCGATGCCTGCACCTGCTACAAACCATCCGAATTTTCCACTCATTGCTGCCTCCTATTCACCGTGTTTACGGTTGCAGTGCCAATGTAGTGCCACGAGGGCTTTCAGCCATTATAGAATACTCTTCGCAGATGAGACGTGCGGTTTACAAGTCGTAATAATAGGAATTGACGGTCAAAAGCAGGAGGTTGGGGCATTGCGCCCCAACTGTCTACTCTTCCGACTTTTTGCTAGCCATGAACTGAATCACGAACGCAACGACGCACAAAACCGCTTCAAAGATGGTGCCCATCCAAAAATCGCCATACGCAATGAATACTGCCACGAAGTAGAG
This sequence comes from Denitrobacterium detoxificans, assembly GCF_001643775.1. Lineage (NCBI taxonomy): Bacteria > Bacillati > Actinomycetota > Coriobacteriia > Eggerthellales > Eggerthellaceae > Denitrobacterium > Denitrobacterium detoxificans. Next base: position 1,952,464 of record NZ_CP011402.1, read on the forward strand.
GATGCCCGCAAAGAGAGCGAGCAACGCAATGTCGCGCTTTGCCAAAGCGGCAATGTTCATAGCAAGGGCAACCGCCGACACAATCGCCCACGGCACAAGACGCGAAAACGCGTAATCGATACTGTATTGAGCGATAGACGACAACCCGCCCAATCCCGTTGCGCTCAGCGCCGTACTGGCGCCAGCACTGATATACACATAGTAGACTCCAAACCCTATCAAATTCAGAACCCCCAGAATCAACGAGATGATGAGAAGCGGCTTTACGGCGTTTTTCATAAGTCCCCCTTTGTTGTACGTGGTTTTCATACGCCAGCCCCAAGTTTCACCTTGCGAGACGCTAGTTTCATTAACTCGGAGTGTATAAATAGCAATTTCTGCGGCATGCAATGAGCAAAGCCCCCGGCGAGCCACATTGCACTCCCCGCGCAAAATAGCCTTTGCACCACAGATGCATCCGAAATGGCACAAGAGCACTAAACTTATAAGTAGCCCAATAACGGCCTGTCCGCTTTACGGTACAGTCCCCAAGCTACGAAATCGTATTCTTTGCTCAATGCCACACGAATACGTAGCAAAGGAGACACCATGGCATTGATGGACAGGGTGAAAGACGCCGCAAACTCAGCCGTGCAGCAAGCGCAGGGCGCAGTTCAGGAAGCAATGGAGCGCGACGAAAGCAGCGTTCGCAACCAAGGCGCGGGCGGTATCATGCAGGGCCTCATGGGGAATTACTCCTCTCTGTCCCCCGAAGACGCTACCAGGCAATACGGTATGTATCTCATGCCTGGAGAATCCTTCGTCAGCTGCTTTGCACTCCTTCGCGACAAGATGATGTTCACCAACAAGAGAATTATCTTTATCGACCACAAGGGCATGACGGGTACCAAGGTACGCGTTGATTCCATCAACCTGAATAGCGTCATCGACGTGCGCCTGGAAACTGGCGGCGCGGGTTTCGATCATGCCGAACTGTCGTTCAGCTACTTCACCAGTCCGTATTACAAAGCCTACAATCCCACCACCGATTCGAAGGTGCTTGAATTTCCCAAGGGATTCAACGTGCAACCTCTGTACTGCATGCTCGAAGAGCTCGCGTACGGCAACGTGGAGCGCTTGAACGCATAGCTCGCGCCTCTGCCCACACAGTCTTCCACGACCCTTCCTTTCTCTTGGCGCATAATTCCGTGGAAGACGCGACAGCTAGCGTCACCCCCGTAAAAAAAGAACCGCGCTTCCCGTGGGCTGAGCGCGGTTCCTCGTTTTTGACGCGCATGCGATTTGGCAGCTACTTGGCCTCGGGATTCCTCATGGCTACCGACACGATGGCGCACAGAATACCGCCAATCGGCCACACTACCCAGAAGTACGAGCAGACGGTAGTGAGAGTCGCATTGCCCATGTCAGAAGCGGCCATGGAACCAAAGAGCATCAGCAGGCCGAGCGCCGTTGCGACCAGCATGATGATTCCACAGGCACGCGAAATACGCGGGTCGTTGTACTCGTTCTTCTCGTCCTCGCGCTCGCGATTGTAGTTCTCAACGTCCATCAGGCCATGAATGATGCCACCGTGAACAATGAGCCATACGCCTACTGCAATAAAGGCGAGCATTACCGCACCACCAGACTCGCGCAGAAGATCGTTCGAGGAGACATCCGCAACCGCAGCAGTGGCCACCCCCAGCACGATGAGCACGATGCCAATCGTAATGGAGCGAGCGAAACTACGCTGCTCGGCAGCTTTCTGCTTCTCGGTATAGAAGTCCTCCACGAAGGGGTGGGACTTGGCGAACGACGAATGAGCCATGCCCGCCGGCAAGATAAACGCCAAGCCTAGGGCAACGCACAGCAAGAACGCCGCCGGGGAGGCAGCCTCCGACACGCTGCCCAGTGCCAGCGCGTCAAACAGGGCAGCCAGGGCAAAGCCGACAATGATAATGGCGACGCCCGTCGCGACTTTCAGGGCGAACGAACGCATGTGGACATCGTAGCCGCACACATCATCTACGGGCGTACCCTCGGGAATGACCTCCCGCGCGTCGACCTCACGCTGCGTGAGATCGCCAGAGACCAGCTCATCGAGCGTGCAATCAAACAAGTCGGCCATGCGCATGAGCTTATCGACATCGGGCGTCGACTGGCCGGATTCCCATTTCGCCACCGACTGGCGGGAAACGCCCAGCAGCATGGCAAGCTGTTCCTGCGTCATGTTGCGCTGCTGACGGAGGTGCAACAGGTTGTCCCTAAACTTCATTTCTAACTCCTTAGCGGTTTTGCGTTGTCGTTCGTTGCGCGCACCGAGAATAATGCGGCTGCAAACGGCAAAAGGCCATACACCCTGCTTGGCAAACTGCCAAAAGCTGGCAACCAGCAGTTGCATTGCCTGGTCAAGGGCATATTATGCCGAAACATATTCATTCTTGCCATCCCAAGGGAAAAGATCGAAAAGGGCAATCATCTACCCGTGCGCAACCGCCCGGTGCACCATACAAGCCCTTGAAAAGAAGCAGTACGCCCTTCGCAACCATCTACGTTCGCGAGTTGCATTTTCCCAGGTTGTGATACCCTATCTGCTTGCGCGACAAAAGCGCATCATCGAAGCAAGGAGTGTAACTATGTTTTGTCCGAATTGCGGTAAGCAACTTGCCGAAGGCAGCTCGACCTGCGATTCCTGCGGTACGACCGTACCCAACCAGGAAAGCGCCCAGCAGGCAAACGCCACCTACGAGGCACCGCAGCAGCCCAACTACCAGCCTGCAGCCAACCAGAAGGTCTACGCCCAGACCACCGGCACCTCGCGCGCCCTGGCCATGAGCGTCTACTGGGGCCTGCTTCCCCTCATCTTCGCCGCATGTGTGGCCGACAAGGACACCGACCCCTTCATCAAGCACCATCTGAACCAGGCGCTCGTCATCTTCATCGGTTCGATTATTGCGGCCTTCCTGTCCATCATCCTCATTGGCGGCATCCTCGCCATCTTCCTGCTCGTTGTTGGCATCATGGGCACCGTTCAGGCCTACCATGGCGAGCTCACGGAACTGCCCCTCGTGGGAAAGATCAAGCTCCTGAAGTAACAGGACCTTCCATAGCAACGAAAAGAGCCACCAGCACAAAGCCGGTGGCTCTTTTTACGCTCTATCTGAACAAATGCGCTACGCACCCACAATGAGGTTATTGATGAAATTCGCAGCATCGCGGAACGCGGCAAACGACTCAATGTCGCTGAGCATGGATACCTGCACGCGCGCAACGCCACGCTCTTCGTCGAGCCATTCGGTCACGCCCGCGTATACGTAGTCGGAACGCTCCGTTCGCTGCGTAAGCAGGTCGATCGTGACATGCTCCAGCAAATGGGGCAAAGGAGTATGCTCGATGGCGCTTGCGAAGGTATCGCCATTCTCATTCACACAGGAATGATGCGCCAAGCTGGGCATCTTTTCCAACGCGCGATGCGCCATACCCGGCGTGGTGTAACGCAGTGCAGGGCTTACGCGCACGCGACACACCATGCGATCGGAACGCACGGTAATATGGTCGATGACAAGCGGCAAACCCGCCACGGAGTGCTTTCCACGCGGGGCGTTATCTGCCTGTTTGCCTTCCTGCTCCTGCATGGGAGCCTGAGACATCGTTTCTTCCATGGGTCCTCTTTCTAGTTCACGCGGGTAAGCACCGTCGTGCCCGCCCCTGGCGTTTCCGTCAATGCGGTGTCGCTGGCAACGCCCAGGATAACCATCCAGTCCGTCGTTCCGCCATCTTCGATGACCAGCTGCTGCCGGTCGGGGCTGAAATGATAGGCGGCCTGCCCCTGCGCGTTAGCGTACGTAAAGGATATCGTTTTCGCCTGCGTGTCAATGGTATACGCATACGATACGGTATCGGTAAGCCGCATCTGGCTGCCATCGATAATGAGCGCGGCACCCTCCTGGGAAATCCATTCGCCTTGGATATCGGCGGCATCGTCGTAGCGGTACCAGATATCCCAGACGCAATATGCCACCGTAGCGCCCACGGCTAGCACCACCGCCAGCACAAGAGCGAGCACGATCTTCATGCGCTTCGATACTTTGGATGCCCGCTTGGGCGTGGCATTCTTGGACGCTTGCTGAGGCTTCGCCTCTGCCGCCGCCTGCGCCTTTTGCTCGCGCGCCTCGTGCTGCGAGCGCATCTGCGCGACACGCTCGCGAGCATTCACCGTTGCACGACGCGCCTGCTGCTTGGCATCTTCGCCCACGGACTTGCGAACGCTGGGCCTAGCATGCGCACGCGCAGAAGTCTCCTCCTGCGCGCTTGCCTGAACCTTCTTCTCTTTGGCCTCGCTCGCCTTCGAACGCTTGCGGGGCGTGGGCTTCTTGGAATTACTCCGGCTCAATGACCGTAACCCCGCCCATGTAGGGCACGAGCACCTCGGGCACGGTAATGGTGCCGTCGGCGTTCTGATAGTTTTCCATGATGGCAGCCATGGTGCGGCCAACGGCCAGACCCGAGCCATTCAGCGTGTTCACATAGCGCGTGCCCTTGAAGTTCTCGGGGTCGCGATACTTGATGTGCGCACGACGTGCCTGGAAATCGCCACAGCAGCTGCAGGAGCTGATTTCCTTGTAGTCGTTATAGCTCGGCAGCCACACTTCCAGGTCGTACGTCTTGGCGGCAGAGAAGCCCAGGTCGCCCGTGCACAGCGTGATGACGCGATACGGCAGGCCCAGCTGCTGCAGAATGTATTCCGCCTCTTCCGTAAGGCTTTCCAGCTCGTCATAAGCCTCTTCAGGCTTGGCGAACTTCACCATTTCGACCTTATCGAACTGATGCAGGCGAATGAGGCCACGCGTGTCGCGACCCGCGCTGCCGGCTTCCTCGCGGAAGCAGTTCGTGAACGCGGTGTAGCGCAGCGGGAGGTCGGAAGCTTCCAACACTTCGCCGGCGTGGATGTTCGTAAGCGGCACCTCGGCCGTGGGGATGAGATACAGGCTCTCGTCCTTGGTCTTGAACAGGTCCTCTTCGAACTTGGGGAGCTGACCGGTACCCGTCATGGTCTCACGGTTCACCAGGCTGGGGCACCACCATTCCTTGAAGCCACGGCTCGCATGCGTGTTGGCCATGAAGTTGATGAGCGCGCGCTCCAGGCGAGCGCCCATGCCGCCCAGCAGCACGAAGCGGCTACCGGAAAGCTTCGTGGCACGCTCGAAGTCGATCATGCCCAGGTCGGTGCCAAGATCCCAATGAGCCTTGTATTCGAAGTCGAACTCACGCGGGGTGCCCCAGCGGCGCACCTCGGGGTTCTCCGTTTCGTCCTTGCCCACGGGAGTGGACTCGTGCGGAATGTTCGGAACGCTCATGAGCAGCGTATGCATGGCCTCTTCGGCCTCGCGATGGGCAACGGCAAGCTCGTCGAGCTTCTCGTTGATTGCGCGAACCTTGGCCTTGGCCTCTTCGGCCTCGTCCTTCTTGCCCTGCCCCATGAGAGCGCCAATACTCTTCGACATGGCGTTGCGCTCGGCCTGCAGGGCCTCTTCTTCGGTGATGACAGCGCGACGCTTTTCGTCAAGCTCACTGAAACGTGAAGAATCCCAGGGGAAGTTGCGGTTCTTCATCGCGGTTGCGACAAGTTCTGGGTTTTCTCTTACGAAACGTGCGTCGAGCATGATGCCTCCTGCTAGAGCTGATAGTTCTACACGCCCGCGGTTGTTGTGTTTTGCGGCAGAGCACCGCGAAATCCGCTGGGCTAATGCGATGGAATAGTATACTCTATTCAGCAACTATCCTTTGAAACTACAACGTAAGAGGCATGCATGGATTTCGAGGCTGTATATCATTTTCTGTTCGAATCGTACGCTGGCTTGGGCGTACTGTTCGCCGCAACCATCGTCATCTGCCTCATTGCGTGCGTCATCATGGAACGCCGTACGCGCCAGATTTACAAGAATCACGAAAAGTCGGAAGACGACTGGAGCTTCTTCGACGACGATGATGACGACGAGGAATAATCCTCCCAACGCACATTGCTGGAACTTTTGGGGCGTCCGACGGGCGCCCCTTTCTTGTTGGTGCGGGTTGCAGGTCGCCGCAGGCCCGCCCGCGTATCCCCCTTTGGGGCACCCGCTCCGCTGCTCGCGGCTCCGCGAGGTTGCTTCCCGGACGGGAACGCTCGGCTGCGCCTCCGTTCCCGCCGGCAGGAATCGACGGAGCCGCTCGTGCGCTCGCTGGTTCATGCTTTTACTTCGCGCTGTTCGATATGGCCGCGGAATTGCGTGAAGCTTCGCTTCCCGCTCTCCGCGGCCATATCGAACATAGCGCGTATTTGGAATGCTTTCACAGTGCCCCGAAGGGGGATGCGCGGGTGGGCCAAAGTCGGGAGGTTTGACCCACATCAAGCTGAGAGGTTCACCGCATGCCCTGAAATCCAGGCTGGGCGTTGAGCGGATTATAGGCTCCTTTTAAACCAGGGGACCAGTTGAGCAGAGTGCAAATGACCTGCTTGCATGGCGGAATTGCAACATACAGAAGCATAGAGACAATTGCTGTCCGATGCATCCAGTAATAACATGAACCAGCGAGCGCACGAGCGTCGGCTTCGGCCCGTGCGGGGCCGAAGCCACGCGAGCAGCGGAGCGGGTGCTCCGAAGGGGAAGCGCGAACGGGCCCACCGCGCTACAGCCAAATAAAGTCATTTACGTAAATAACCGCAACCGAAGCCACTTTGGCATTGATTGCAACGTACCCTAGTCGTAGAATGTGCCGAAATCATACCAAACTGGAAGGAATTACCTTGAACAAGCCGCTCTATCAGCGCGAAGGCGCCTACATTCCTCGCATCGCCGCCATTCACGATCTGTGCGGATACGGCAAATGCTCGCTCGGCGTGGCAATCCCCGTTCTCTCGGCAGCGGGCTGCGACGTATGCCCCGTCCCCACGGGCCTGTTCAGCAGCCACACGGCCTTCCCCGGATGGTATATGCACGACACCACCGAAATCATGGAAGACTACCTGAACGCTTGGAAGGGCATCGGCGTGGATATCGACGCCGTGTACTCGGGCTTTTTGGGTGCACCCGAACAGGTAGACCGCATTCGCGACGTCTACGAGACGTACCCGAACGCCATTCGCGTGGTAGACCCCGTTATGGCCGATCATGGCAAGGTGTACCCCACCTACACGCCGGAACTATGCCAGGCCATGAGCGATCTGGCCGCAAGCGCCGACATCCTCACGCCCAACCTCACCGAAGCCGCCATTATCCTGGGCATCGAATGGCCTGGTGCCGACATCTCTGAAGATACCGTCCACAGCATGATTGACGGCCTGTTGGAAAAAGGCGCCAAGAATGTCGTGCTGAAGGGCATCGACCACGGTGACGGCAAGATTCACAACTACGTGCAGGGCGAATCGGTCGACTTCACCGTCACCGAAAACGAACTGCTCCCCTACATGCTGCACGGCACGGGCGACCTATTCGCTTCCAGCCTGATGGCCGCCGTTATGGCCGGCCGTGACGTTGCGGAGGCCACGCGCTTCGCCAGCGACTTCGTGGTACGCGCCATGAAGGTTACCAGCCACCAGCCCGATTTCCAGAACCGCGGCGTGAGCTTCGAGCCGCTGCTGGGCGAAATCGCCAACTTGCTGCAGTAGCCCAATAGCGCAGAGCAAACAACGGGGCGCGGGACTTCGGTTTCGTGCCCCTTTTGCGTGAACAGAGGACGAAGCCGCGTTCACGCAGAAAAACAAAAACGGCGACCCGTAGGCCGCCGATCATTTTGGTGCGGGTGAAAGGACTTGAACCTTCATGGGGTTGCCCCCATACGGACCTGAACCGTACGCGTCTGCCAATTCCGCCACACCCGCATGGTGCTTCGTTCGCTTGCCGCGAACAGGCAGGAAAGAATACTAGCGTACGCCGTCGCCCTTGGCAAGCGCTAAAAACAAGTTATTATGGCCTGGTACACATTTTTCGCACGATTCGCCGCCAACACAGCGTTTATCGGGCGAAATCGTGGACCACATCACGAAGAAAAGCCCGCATGCCTTGGCATGCACCACTAAAACGCACCGCAAACGAAGGAACCACGTGGCCGAAGGCGAACTCATACTCAACCGATACAAACCCCTGGGCGAAGCTGGCCGCGGCGGGTTCGGTACCGTACAAGTCGCTTTCGATACGCGCATCAAGCGCCGCGTTGCCGTAAAGAGCATGCAGATCGACGAGCGCATCCTGGCAGCCACGGAAAACGGCGATGCCTCTTCCCTGCTCGATCCAGATGGATCGCCCATCTCCGCCAGCGACATTCCCGGACTCGACGAAGCCCGCACCGCAGCCATGCTGCAAGACCCCAACATCGTGGGCATCATCGACTTCGAAGCCGAAAACGGCACCGCCTACCTCATTATGGAGTACGTAGACGGCATCACGCTCACGCGTCTTCTTGACGAGTTCCCGCAAGACCTCACGCCCGACGTCATGGCGGCCATCTTCCAAGACGTTTCTCACGCGCTGCAGACGGCCCACGAAAACCAGGTGCTTCACCTGGATATCAAGCCCGACAACGTGCTCATCAACCATCAGGGACAAGTAAAGGTAGCCGACTTCGGCCTTGCGAAGCTTTCCGACGCGGAGGGATTCTCGAAAGCAGGCGGTGGCACCATTGGCTACATGCCGCTCGAGCAAATGCGGCTGGAGCCCCTCGACGAGCGTTGCGACGAATGGGCGCTTGCCGCGCTCACGTACGAGATGATCGCAGGCGAGAACCCCTTCTTTGCCCCCGACTTGAAACGCGCGCAGACGGCCATCGAGGAAGCGGAGCTGGTACTCCCGTCGCTCTGCCTCGACGGACTGTCGCCTGAAGCGGACGACGTACTCTTCTACGCACTCGATCCCGATCGTAACGAACGCTACGACTCCGTAGAGGAGTTTGCCGAGGAGTTCCTTCCCCACCTGGGTTCGCCCCGCGCGGGCCACAAGCAGCTCGCAAGCATCGTGGATGCCGCTTGCGAAGATACAGGCGAAGCGAAGCAACCCGCCACGCCCAGCCTGCCCCTTGGCGAGCGCCTACAGGAACGCACGCGCCGCATCGTATATCGCGCCTGGTCGGGCATGGGGTCTGGACTTCTCGGCTTTGCTGCATGCGCCAATATGCCAGCCGTCAACGGTATGAACTCCCCGCTTTTCTGGGGTCTCGTCGCACTCACCATCGCCCTGGGGGCCGCATTGCCCAGCGTGGGCATAGCCGTTGCCGCCATCATCTTCGGCTGCGCGCTCATCGCGGGCAACGCCACAGGGGCAGGCATGCTCCTCGTGGGCATCTCCATCGCCTGGTGGGCCGTTAGCGGGCATGCTCGCTTGGGCGAGCCCCGCGAAGAGGGCGAACGCTCCCACATCCTGGAAGCAGGCGCTTCCGCAGCATGCGTACCCGCGGGCGGCGCGGTGGGCTGCGGCCCGCTCGCTCCCCTGGTATGCGGATTGAACCTGCGCGTCCGCGATGCCCTTGTCACGACGATTTTCTGCTTTGCTTGCGCCCTCTTCCTTGGCGCGCTGGGAAGCTCGAGCCTGGCATTCTGGAACCCCGTTGCGTTCTGGATGGGAATCGACGGCGGCTACTCAGGAAGGCTTGGGCTCATGCTCTCCAACCCCGCCACCTGGATTATCGGCGCAACCTGGCTTACAGCGGCGCTCACCGCCTCGGGGTTCTCGCTGCGCGGGACGCGCGCCTGGTACATGACGGGCACCATCATCGCCGGCCTCATTCTCATTGCAGGCACCTGCCTGGCAGCATGGATGGCAAATGGGCAACCATCGGTAGCGCCCATGCTCACCGACGCCCTGGGCCTGGCAGCGGCATGCACCATCGCGCTCTTCGCCGCCTGGATCAAGGAATAAAACGTACGCCCGCCTGATTACAAGGCGGGTACGCCCGTGTAAGTTGCATTGAAAATGCCCCGCTGATACCCTTTTGTGGCAATATAGACTCCGTATACTAAGTACCCAGTAACGAAGCATACAAGGAGCACTCATGGGCATATTCTCGCGATTCGAAGGCCATGTGGAAGACGGCCTGGAAGGCGCCGCGAACAAGATGTTCGACGCCCCGATCTCTCCTGTTCAGATAGCGAAAAAGGCTGAAAAGGCAATGCGCCGCGAAAAGATGGTCGGCGCGGGCCGCCAATACGCCCCCACGCTGTACACCATCCTGGTGAACCCCGACGACGACCAGCGCCTGTTCGGGTACTACCCCACGCTGGCAGGCGAAACCGAAACGTACCTGGCCGCCAAGGCCAACGAGAACGGCCTGGTCATGGACGGACAGCCGCTCGTGCGCTTCATCGTTGACGAAGAGCTGCGCCACGGCAAGTTCGACGTCATCGCCGAAATGGTCTCGGCGCCCATCATCTCGCAGCTTCGCCAAGAGGAAATGGCGCGTTACGGTCTGGCAGGTGGCCCCCAGATGGGTGGCTTTGCACCGCAGCAGGCATACGCTCCCCAGCGCGGGCCGCAAATGGGCTACGACGCCCCCTACCAGCAGCAGCAAGCATACGCTCCCGCTGGTGGCGGCTATACGGCAGAGCCATCCATGGCGCAGCCTCCGCACAAGGAACCGCTTCCCTACGTGCCGGAAGAGGAAATCGACCGTTCCATCGACTACGGCGAGTACACCTTCAATAGCCAGGATTTCGAAAACTACGAGGAAAACGGCGCAGCCTACACGCCTTCCGCCCAGGGCCGCGAAGGATACGGGCGTCGCACCTCCCAGCCGCTCGACCCCGCATACGCAGGAGGCTTCCCCGAGGAAGACCAGTTCGCAGGCTTTGGAGCTCCGGCACGCCCCACGCCCGCTCCCGCACCTGCGCGTCCGCAGCCCATGCAGGCTCCCGCAACGCGCACGTTCAACGATGCCTCGCCCGCAGCGGCGGTCTACCCCGCACGCTTGGTGAACACGGCAACCGGCCGCACCTATGCGCTCACCGTATCGCGCATGGTCATGGGTCGCAGCAGCGGCTGCGGCATCGTAGTCGACGACATCAACGCTAGCCGCAGCCACGCGGAATTCACCTGCGATGGCAACGGCGTATGGACCATCACCGACCTTGGCAGTACCAACGGCACCTACGTGAACGGCCAGCGCATCACCTCGCAGCCGCTCTACGAAGGCGACCGCATTTCCCTGGGCATGACCGACCTCATGTTCACGCAGAACTAAACGAAGGGATCATCTTTGATCAACGTAACTCTGCTCGTCGGGCGCCTTCTTTTCGTGGCGCTCCTGTATCTGTTCCTGTTCGCCATCATGAAAACGGGCATTGGCCTGGTACGCGGACAGCGTAAGAAGGAAAAGTCCTGGACAATCGCCGTCGAACGCGGTCCAAAAGAACTGCGCGGCGTGCAAATCGCCGTACACGGCCCGGTTATCGTGGGCCGCAACCCCGGAGCCGACATCGTCATTGGCGCAGGGTACGTTTCCGGGCGCCACGCGCGCTTCACCCTCATGGGCCAGAACCTGTTCGTGGAAGACCTGGGCAGCACCAACGGCACCACGGTTAACGGGCACCGCATCTTCGAGCCCACCGCCCTGCGCGACAAAGACACGGTCACCATCGGCGACGTGGTAATGAGGGCGAGGTTCGCATAATGGCGGCCGCACGCACTCAGGCGCAGGTACGACGCGCCCCTTCCGCGAAATTCGGCAGCCGCACCGATATCGGCTGCGTTCGCGAGCACAACGAAGACAGCCTTATCGTGGCCCCACCCCTCTACGCTGTGGCCGATGGCATGGGCGGCCACGCCGCAGGCGAAGTGGCAAGCGAAATTGCCGTTCGCACGCTGGCCAGGCAAGCCCCCAGCGAAGCCGACACGGAAGCGCTGGGCAATGCCGTAATCACCGCCAACTACGCCGTCATCAACGCAGCCCAGGAAAAGGGCCGTTCAGGCATGGGCACCACTATGACCGCCGCCGTGCTACGCGGAGAACGCCTGGCCATCGCCCAAGTGGGCGACAGCCGCGCATACCTGCTCCACCAGGGGCAGATGCAACAGCTCACGCGCGACCACAGCCTTATGGCCGACATGATCGAAGCTGGCGAGATCACCCCCGAGGAAGCCCGCGTCCACCCCAAGCGCTCCATCATCACGCGCGCATTGGGCAGCGACCCCTCCATGCAGCCCGACTTGTACGAGCTCGACGTCTGCACGGGCGACCGCCTGCTGCTATGCTCCGACGGCCTTACGGGCATGCTGGAAGATAGCGAAATCGAGACCATTCTCATGCGCACGCGCGACCCGCAACGGTGCGCCAGCATCTTGGTGAACGAAGCCATCGCCGCAGGCGGGCAAGACAACGTCACCGTCGTGGTCGTCGATGTGGAGGGCAACGAAGAGCAGCGCGTGAAGAAGACGCGCCGCCGCGGACGCGCTTGGGCGATCGTCATCATTCTTGCCATCATTGCTACCGTGCTGGGCATTTGCTACGGCGCGTACCACTACAGCCAAACCTGCGCCTACCTGGCTTCCCAGGACGGCAAGGTCGCAGTCTACCAAGGCGTGCCCGATTCCGTATTGGGCGTTTCCCTGTCGCATCTCGACCACGTGACCAGCGTGGAAGTAAGCGACCTGGAACCCGGCGTTGCCAATCGCCTTTCCGAAGGCGTCATACGCGTCGACAACCTCGACAAGGCAAATCAGCTGGTCGATACCTACGAGGAATACATCGAGGAATCGAAGGCGGCATCTGCCTCCGCAAGCACCTCGAACGAGTCTTCCGAAAACGCAGAGGGCTCCTCGAGCGAATCCGCTGAGAGCAATGAGGAAACCGAAGAGGCAACCAACTCGGCAACCTCGAGCGCATCGAGCTCGCAAGAAGGTGTTGCCTAATGACGCGCCGCAACACCGAACTCCTGCTGCTGCTCATCGCAGCGCCCATCGTCATTCTGCTCTACGCCATGATCGTCATGAACGAGGGGCAAACGCTCAGCGTGGAAACACTTGGAGTTCCCCTGGGCATTTTCGGTTCCTTCGCCGTGGCTCATCTAGCCGTACGCAAATGGGCTCCCGCAGCTGACCCAGCCATCCTGCCCATTGCGTTCGCGCTTTCGGGCATTGGCATCGCATTCATTACGCGCCTGGCGCCCGACATGGCAATTCGCCAGGTCATGTGGCTGTTCCTGGGCATCGTGTGCATGATTGGCGTGCTCGTGTTCATGAAGAACATCGACCGAACGGCCAACTACAAGTACACCCTCATGATCTTCGGCATCCTGCTGCTGCTCTCGCCCATGCTGCCGGGCATCGGCACCGAAATCTCGGGTAGCCGTATTTGGCTCTCCGTGGGCTCGTTCAGCTTCCAGCCTGGTGAAATCGCGAAGATCCTCATCGTCTTGTTCCTTGCGGGCTACCTTGCCGCGAACCGCGAAATGCTCTCCGTCTTCACGATGCGCCTGGGGCCGCTGCGTCTGCCCGACATCCGCACGCTGCTGCCCATGCTTTTGGTATGGGGCCTGGCGCTCATCGTCGTCATCTTCGAGAAGGACCTGGGTAGCGCTCTGGTCGTATTCTTCGTATTCCTCACCATGCTCTACGTCACGACGGGCAAGCGCGTCTACATTGCCGTGGCCATCATCCTGCTGGCCATCGGCGGCGTATTCGCGTACAGCGCGTTTTCCCACGTGCAAATCCGCGTGAGCACGTGGCTCGACCCCTTCGCCGATGCGCAGGGCACGGGCTACCAGCTCTGCCAGGCCATCTACTCCATGGCCGACGGCGGCATCTTCGGCGTGGGCATCGGCAACGGTCTGTGCGACAAGATCCCCGTCGTGGAAAGCGACTACATCTTCGCCGCCATCTGCGAGGAAGCGGGCCTTCTGGGCGCTGCTGGCGTGCTACTGCTGTTCGTCGCGTTCGCCGTGCGCGGCATCGTAACCGCCGCCCGCGCCAAGAGCGACGTAAGCTCCTTCATCGCCACGGGCCTCACCGCCTCCATTGTGCTGCAAGCATTCATCATCGTAGGCGGCGTCACGCGCCTCATTCCGCTTACGGGCCTCACGCTCCCCTTCATCAGCCAGGGCGGCTCTTCGCTGCTGGCGAGCTTCATCGCCGTAGGCATGCTCCTGAAATGCGGCGACGAGGCCACGGGCGTAGGCCGCGAAATGACCGGCGCCATCGGCGGTTCCGCCCACGCGCAAATGGGCGTGCTGGGCCGCGTGGCCTTGGGCAAGCGCCTCACGGGCCTCATGATTGTCATCTGCCTCATGTTCGCCGTGCTGGTAGCAAACCTCACGCTGCTCATGGTGGTCAACGCCGACTACTATCAGAACCTCTCCACGAACAACCACACCACCGCCAAGGAAGCCACGCGCGAACGTGGCACCATTTCCACGAGCGATGGCGTGGTGCTGGCGCAAAGCATTCAGAACGAAGATGGCACGTACACGCGCATTTACCCCGCAGGCGTTTTGGCTTCGCATGTGGTGGGCTACTCGAGCACGAAGTACGGCACAAGCGGCATCGAAAATGCCTGCAATGACACGCTTTCCGGCAGCACCGACTTTGCCACCTGGACCGACGTCATCAACAACTACGCCGGCATCTCCACGAGCGGCAATGACGTGAAGCTCACCATCAATTCCGAGATTCAGCAGGCTGCGCAAGACGCGCTCGACGGCTATTCGGGCGCCTGCGTCGTACTCGACCCCGAAACGGGCGCCGTGCTGGCACTGGCCTCCTCGCCCACCTACGACGCCGCGGAATTCGAGAGCCTGCTTTCCAACAGCACCGATTCGTCTTCCAGCGACGCGCTTTACAACCGCGCCACCCAGGCGCTATACGCCCCCGGCTCCACGTTCAAGATGCTCACGCTGGCCACGGCCCTGCAAAACGGCATTGCCAGCGAAGACACCGTGTACGACGCCCCGGGCAGCATGGACATTGGCAATGCGCCCGTTACCAACTTCGACGACACCAGCTACGGCGAGATCACCCTCGCCCGCGCTACCGAAGTTTCCAGCAACACCGTATTTGGCCAGGTGGGCGTGCAGATTGGCCCCGAACTGCTGGTGCGTAGCGCCGAACAGTACGGATTCAACAACACCACCGCCTTCGAGCTTCCGCTTTCGATGTCGCTCATGCCCGACCCCAGCGAAATGACCACGTGGGAAACCGCATGGGCCGCAGTTGGGCAGCCCGTAGGCGAACACGAGAGCGCCGCCGGCCCGCAGGCAACCGTCCTGCAGATGGCCATGGTAGGCGCAGCCATCGCCAACGGCGGCACCATCATGCAGCCGTACCTGGTAGATAGCGTGTACAACGCCGAAGGCGAAAAGGCGAGCGAGACCTCGCCCACCGTATATGCCAACGTCATGTCCACCAGCACCGCCGATCGCGTGCTCGAAGTGCTGCAGGGCGTTGTGGAAAGCGGAACCGGCAAGGGCGCCGCTATCTCGGGCGTGAACATCGCAGGCAAGACGGGCACGGCCCAGACCGACAAGGAACTCGACAACAGCTGGTTTGTTGGCATGGGCCCCACCGAGGATTGCAAAGTCGTCATCGCCATTGTTCTCGAAGAAAACGATGGCTCTACGAATGCCGCTACGCGAGCAAATAATGTGTTAAGCACCGCTTTGAAAGTACAAGGAGCACTGTAAATGGAGTATGCTAGCGTTAAGGTAATATCTCGCTAGCATGTGCCCAAAAGGAGTTTATACGTGAACGGAAACATGGTAGGCAGAGTCTTCAATAACCGCTATCAGCTCACCGACCGCATTGGCATCGGTGGCATGGCGGAAGTATACCGCGCGCAAGACCGCGTACTCGGTCGCGTCGTTGCGGTGAAGGTCATGCTCCCCCAATACGCCGCCGACGCCGATTTCACGCAGCGTTTCCGCCAGGAAGCTGCATCGGCAGCCAACCTGCAGAGTCCCTACATCGTAAATGTGTACGACTGGGGCCACGACGGCGATACGTACTTCATCGTCATGGAATACGTACGCGGAAGCGACCTGAAGACGGCCATCACGCAGCGCGGCGCCATTAGCCAGCGCAAGGTCGCGGAAATCGGCTCCCAGGTGTGCCAGGCTCTTTCCGTGGCGCATAACCAGGACATCATTCATCGCGACGTGAAGCCGCAGAACATCATGGTCCAGCCCGACGGCAACGTGAAGGTCATGGACTTCGGCATTGCACGCGCGAAGAACTCCATGAAGCAGCAGACGTCCGCCGTACTGGGCACTGCGCATTACATTTCGCCTGAACAGGCGCAGGGTAAAGACCTCACTCCCGCAAGTGACATCTACTCGCTCGGCGTGGTCATGTACGAGGCCGTTACGGGCAAGCTGCCCTTCGATGGCCCCGACAGCGTAAGCGTGGCCATGAAGCAGGTGAGCGAATACCCCGTTCCGCCGAGCGAAATCAACCCCGAGGTCGACCCCGGTCTGGAGCAGATCATCATGCGCGCCCTGGAAAAGGATCCGCTGGCGCGTTTCGCCACGGTAAGCGACATGAAGCATGCGCTGAACGATTACCTCGCCGGTCGCCCGGTGAACATGGCCGACGCAACGCATGTCATGGCAGGCGCATTCGTACCGCCCATGGCCGACGGTACGCAGGTCATGCCTGCCGTCGACGGCGCTACGGGCGCCCCCACCCAGGCGGCGCGCACCATGAAGGCCGTCGACGAAGAGGCCCTGCGCAAGAAGAAGCGCAATCGCAACATCGTGGTAGCCTTGCTGCTCATTGTTGTCGTTGCGGCCATTGCCGCAGCCGTGTTCCTCATTACCAGCAACAAGGAGGGCACGGTTCCCGACGTAACGGGCCAGAGCGCGCAGGCAGCTGCTGTAACGCTGAAGGCATCCGGCTACGAAGTGGGCACCACCACCGAGGTGTACAGCGATACCGTTGCCGCAGGTAACGTGGTCTCCACCGACCCCTCGGCTGGCACAAAGGCCGCCGAAGGCACCACGGTGAACCTGAACGTTTCCAAGGGCAAGGAGCAAATCGAAGTTCCCGACCTTTCTGGCATGACGGCCGACCAGGCGAAAGCCGCGCTTAGCAAGCTGGGGCTCACCGCCAAGGAAGGCACCTCCGAATACTCCGACAGCGCCGCCGAAGGCACGGTAGCCCGCCAGGACGTTACCGCCGGCACGAAGGTAGACGCGGGCACCACCGTTACGTACTACCTGTCCAAGGGCTCTCAGAACGTTTCCGTACCCGATCTTTCCGGCATGACGGAATCCGAAGCCAAGGAAGCACTCGAGGCTGTTGGCCTAACGGGCACCGCAGGTGATTCCCAGTATTCCACCTCGGTAGCCAAGGGCTGCATCATCTCGCAGAATCCCTCGAAGAGCACGAAGGTCGAAAAGGGCACCAAGGTCACCTACGTGGTATCGCTGGGACAGCAGTCCGTTCCCGACGTCATTGGCCTCACCCAGTCGGAAGCGCTTTCCGAGCTGAGCGACTTTGACGTACATGTGGTCGATCAGTCCAGCAGCAGCGTTGCCAAGGGCGTCGTCATCGACCAGAAGAAGAACTCCGATGGGTCCATCTCCATCTACGTCAGCACGGGCCCCGCAAGCTCTTCCAGCTCCTCTTCGAGCAGCTCTGGCTCGTCGAGTGACTCCAGTAGCTCTAACTCTTCCAGTTCGAGCTCATCGAGTTCCAACTAACGCTTACGCGTGATTGCTTTAGGGCCAGCTCTTTGGGGTTGGCCCTTTTCGTATCTATTCGCTCCCGGGCGGACAGGCGGCGTCCCTCCCCGAGGCACCCGCTCCGCTGCTCACGTGGTTTCGGCCCCGCACGGGCCGAAACCTACGCTCGTGCGCTCGCTGGTTCATGCATTTAACTGGTTGCTTGGCTAAGCCAAGCAACTTCGTTATTTGCTTTCACAGTGCCTCGGGGAGGGACGCCGCCTGTCCGCTAGCGCGGATTCGGGTGGGGCCACCACGATTGGCTATCCCCTCAACATCACACGAAACGCTAGTCGCAACTCAAAGAGTCTTGTTGGAACGCGTATGTCCACACGAGGCAGTACACACTCGTTAGCCAACCAACCCCTCGAGAGCGCTACGAATCCCGCGGAGCCCGCGCTGCCGAAGCTGAGAAGGTTTAAACCTTTAAACCCAATTGGCTACAACAGAGGATGGCCAGCAGCGCAAATAAGAGCCGCAACAAAGAAAAGATTTACAAAGGGCCGCACTCATCGTGGTCGGGCAGCCTACATGGTCGCGCCTTGCTTCAAGCCAGCTCGTTGCGAATGAGGTAGTCGCTGGCGCTACAACCCTAAATGGGTAAGGTCGACCGGCATATGCCCGCAGGGGCACTGTGAAAGCAAACAAATGCGCTGCAAATGGGCCTTCCGAAGGCGGAGCGGAAACGCAGTTTCCGAAACGCCAAGGAAGACCCAGGCAGCGCAAGTAAAAACATGAACCAGCGAGCGCACGAGCGTAGGGCAAGGCCCGTGCGGGGCCTTGCCCACGCGAGCAGCGGAGCGGGTGCCCCGAAGGGCATATGCCGGTCGGCCGCGGGACCAGACTAGACTTCAGCAGCAGAAAGCTGCCCCTGTTCAGCAGCGGGCTTGGATTCGAGGCGCGAAGCCACAACGGTGGAGGCCACGATGAGGGCGGCACCGGCGACCCCGAGGCCAGTAAGCACCTCCCCCAGCGCCACGGCACTGATAGCTGCAGTAAAGACGGGCTCGGCGCACAAGATAACGGACACAGTAGCGGAAGGCACGTGGGCCAAAGCGAAGTTCTGCAGGAAGAACGCCAGGCAGGTTCCGAACAAACCCAGGAAGGCGATGGAGGCCCAGCTGGCAACAGGCACCGCGGAGAAGACGGGCATCGGCTCGAATGCGATTGCGGCACCCAGGGCAGCAACGAACGTAACGCCTATCTGGGCCGTGGAAAGCGCAATGGGATCAACCTCGCCCAAACCGCGCTCGCCGAACACCAAGGAGGCAGCGAACGTGGCCGAGCTGAACAGACCGAACAACTCGCCCCATCCGAACTGGAGCGCACCGCCATTGCAGCACAGCAGATACAAACCCGCTATGACCATGCCCTGCAGAAACACCGTACTCTTGCCGAATTTGCTCCCCGTCACGAGAAGGGACAACACGGGCGTGAACAACATGGGCAGAGCAATGAAGAAGCCGGCATTCGTAGCGCTCGTAAGGTTGACGGCCAGGCTGCACGCAAGATAGCTCACGGCCATGAAGGCACTCGAAGGCAGCCAGGCGCCTAGGCGGACGCCGCGTAGCAGGGGCACAACTTTGCGCCCGAACACGAGCATGAACACGGCAAACGCAATGCCAAAGCGCAAGGCGGCACACCACAGGGGAGAGATACCCTCGTAGGCGATCTTCATGACGACGTTACCCATCCCATAGATGGCCGTCTGCATGACAACGAGCCCGATAAATATCCACCTCTTGTTGAACACCGCTTTGCCTTCCTGCGCGCACGAACCTAAGCAGGGGCTACCCCGCTTGCCGCATATGCAACTGATGTTTGGCTCGTGCAACGCGCTATGCGCTGACTTACTACGCTCATACTATCGCGCTTGCATAAAAAAGTATATCGAGAGTATTCTAAGCATATACAAGAGAGTCTTATATACCTCTTGACGTGCTCGTTTATCAATATGAAGTGGGCAAACAATGAACCAGAAGTATGAAGCGTTTGTAAAAGCAGCCGAAACAGGCAGCTTCAAAGCGGCAGCGGAAGAGCTGGGCTACACCCAGGCCGGCATTAGCTACATCATCAATGCCCTCGAAAACGAAATGGGGACATCGCTGTTCATTCGCGACCATGCCGGCGCACGCCTTACGCCCGACGGACGGGCACTCCTCCCCTGGGTTCAAGACGTCTGCAACGCCGAACGCGCCCTCCAAACGCGCCTCGACGACGTACGCCACGTAGAAGGCGGTACGGTACGCATCTCGGCCTTCGCCAGCATCGCAATCCACTGGCTTCCCCACATCATCCGTGAGTTCCAGCAAGACCACCCCAACGTAGAATTCGACATCGCGGTATACGAGGAGCAAGACGCGCAGGAGGCAACTCTCTGGCACGGCGAATACGACTGCGGCTTTTTGGTGCTGCCCACGTCGAAGCACTTCTTCACTATCCCCCTTGCGCAAGACCCCATGTACTTCGTGGTGGCAAAGGACCATCCGCTGGCCAGCGCCGACTTCTTCCCCACCGAGGCCATGGAAAGCGAACCGTACATCAAGGTTCGCAATGACACGCACACGGAAATGGATGCGCTCTTCGAAAACCACAACGTGAAACCGCACGTGAAAATGGAGATCGACAACGACTATGCAGTTATGGCCATGGTGAACCAGGGGCTGGGCTATGGGCTATTCCCCCAGCTGCTCCTGCGCGATATGCCGTACGACCTAGCCATGCTCGAGCCGGAAATCCCCATGCACCGCCAGGTTGCCATCGCGGTACGTAGTTACGAAAAAGCATCCATCGCCGCAAAGGCATTCATTGAATGCACGCGTAACTGGATAGGCTCACAGCAGTCCAAATAGGGCAGCATGCAGGCATAATTCTCCGCACCCAAGAACGGGCATGCATTCATCAATTTCGTACTGATTTTATCCTCATATTGGTATATATTTATCCGTGTTTAACCTCGTATCGGAATAATCTCATACGAGCATATTAGAACAATGGGAGAGGCACACATGGAAGAACCGTTTGCAAACCAGTACACACGTCGTGACATACTCAAGTACTCGGGCGTCGCCGCCCTCACGCTCGCCGTAGGCGGCATATTCGTTGGCTGCGCCAAGCAGTCCACGCAAACCGAAACGGCAAGCGCCAACAGGGACAACGCTGCAACTACCGCATCGCTCGCGGGAAGCTCATTGAACATCTACTGCGGCGCCGGCATGACCGACCCGTTCCAGGAAATCGCCGATGCATTCAAGGCCGAAACGGGCTGCGAGATGAACATCACCTTCGCGAATGCCGCGCAGATCCAAACGCAGATTACCACCACGCAAGAGGGCGACTACTTCATCGCTGGCTCCGCCGACGAACTGAAGCCCGTGGCGGATTACGTAGAGACCAGCACCGACCTGGTAAAGCATATCCCCGTCATCGCCGTGCCAACCGCAAACCCGAAGGGCATTACCGCACTGGGCGACCTGGCGAACTGCGACACGCTGCTCATTGGCGACCCCGATTCCACGCCCATCGGCAAGATCGCCAAGAAGGCACTTACCGACGCCGGTATCTGGGATACCCTTCAGGGGAAGAACGCCATCACCACCACCACGACCGCTCCCCAAATCGCCACGGCACTGGCGTCGGGCGAAGGCGACGCAGGCATCGTATGGAAGGAAAACGTAAAGGCCGACGGCGCCTCCATCCTGGAAACGAGCGATATGGACGCTTACGTAAAGACCGTCCCCGCCGCACGCCTTACCAGCGTTGCCAACAAGGACGCAGCCGACGCATTCGACGCATTCCTGCAGACCAGCACGGCCAACGACATTTGGCAGAAGTACGGCTACGAACTGGCCGGCAAATAGCACCTCCCCTTTGGCCGGGGCGTCCACTCGCGCCCCGGCCAAATGTTGCCATGAATCGACGAAACAAACCTCCCATAAAGCATGCGGGACGACTGAAGGACCGCTTTGGAGCGGTATGCATTGCCATCGCCTGCATTC
The DNA here is from genome assembly GCF_001643775.1 of Denitrobacterium detoxificans. NCBI lineage: Bacteria > Bacillati > Actinomycetota > Coriobacteriia > Eggerthellales > Eggerthellaceae > Denitrobacterium > Denitrobacterium detoxificans. Next base: position 1,974,118 of record NZ_CP011402.1, read on the forward strand.
CGCTTCTCTTCATCGGGTGCGCCATCCTAACCATCATCGCAGGTGGCGTTACGCATCTTTCCGAAGCCGTCTCTTCGGCGGAAGTTCTCTTCTCGCTGCAGATGAGCGTTGCAACATCGACCATTTCCACGGCGCTCTGCCTGCTCATCGCGCTGCCAACGGCGTACGCATTCACGCGCACTAACATGCCATGCAAACGCGCCGCCGAAACGCTCATGCAGCTCACCATGTCGCTTCCGTACATCGTGCTCGGCTTCGCCCTGCTGCTCATGTTTTCCTCCCCTGCGGGAAAGGCGCTGAAAGACATTGGGTTTGCCGTGGTATTCCAACCCGTTGGGATTGTGTTCGCCCAGCTTATCGTGAACCTGCCCTTCTCCATTCGCATGATGCTCACGGCGTTCAAGGACGTGAACCCACGCATGGAGTTCATCGCGAAGACGCTTGGCGCGAGCTCATTCCAGACGTTTCGCACCGTGTTGCTGCCCCTCTGCCGCAACACCATCATCTCCACGTTCGTGCTCACCTGGGCGCGTGGCATCGGAGAATTCGGCGCCACGCTCATGCTGGTGGGCGTTACGCGCATGCGCACCGAAACCCTGCCTGGCAGCGTGTACCTTTCCATTTCCACGGGCAACACCGACACAGCCATGGCCACCGCCATGATCATGCTCGTGGTGTCTGCGGCAACGCTCGTCATATCGAACGTTCTCACCAAGCCCATTGGCGCCGCCCGCGTGAGCAATCGTAAACGCCCCCGAAAGGACGACTAGATGCCCGGTTCTATCGACGTGCACAACCTGATGGTCACACGCGGCGAGTTCACATTGCACGTGAACGACCTGCATATTGAACCAGGCGAGGTATTTGCCATCCTGGGAACAACGGGCTCAGGCAAAACCGTGCTCATGGAATCCATTGCAGGGGCATACCCCATCGAACATGGCAGCATCCTGCTCGATGGCAAAGACGTCGATGGCTTGCCCATTCAACAGCGTCACCTAGGCATTCTGTATCAAGACTACGCTCTCTTCCCCCACATGACCGTGCGCGACAACATCGCATACGGCCTGAAACGCCACAAGGTGCCCCGCGAAGAAATAGCCAAACGCGTGAGCCAAATGCTCGAGCTTTTCGAAATTGAACACATTGCCAAACGGCTTCCCGGAATCATCAGCGGCGGCGAAGCGCAGCGATGCGCGCTTGCCCGCGCGCTCGTACTAGAGCCTGACATTCTCATCCTCGACGAGCCCTTTTCCGCGCTCGACCCCACCACGAAACAGGCCATGTACCGCATGCTTCGCTGCATTCACAACCAGTTTGGGTGCACCATCGTATTCGTAACGCACGACTTTCACGAAGCGCAAACACTCGCCGATCGCGTCGGCATCATCCTGAACGGGCGGCTTCAGTGTGTCGTTCCCGCAAACGAGCTGTTCGACCAAAGCCACTCCCCCGAAATCCGAAAATTCCTGGGAATGGCGTAAGACGGCGATCGCACGCAGGCAGCCCCTCGTCGCGGAGGCGCAAGCACGGCGGGGTACAATACCCACATGACCAAGCAGAGCCCAACATACTTCACCTACGTGCTTCGCTGCGCCGACGACACGCTGTACTGCGGCTATTCCACCGATGTTGACGCACGCGTCGCAACACACAACGCTGGGCAAGGCGCAAAGTACACCAAATGCCGTCGCCCCGTAGAGCTTGTAACATACGCACGCTTCGCATCGAAACATGCGGCCATGAGTGCGGAATGGCACTTCAAGCAACTTTCGCGCAGCGAAAAGGAACGAATGCTCGAAGCGGTTACCAACGAGCAGCCCTTCGAAGCGCTGCTTGCGGAGGCATTTGACATCGACGTACGCCAGACCGACATCGCCCACGACATCGAATCGAGCCTGCAAAGCCTGCACGATAAGAAATACGCCCAGTTCATGGCGCCCCTCATGCCAACCATTACCCCCGAACGAATCATCGGCGTGCGAACGCCCGATCTCAAGAAGCTCGCAAAAACGCTCGCCAAGCGCGACGACGTCGAGCTGTTCCTGAACGCGCTTCCCCATCGCACCTTCGAGGAAAGCCAATTGCATGCGTTCGTGCTGAACGGCCTGAAGGACTACGACGCCCTTGTAGAGGCGCTCGAAGCCTTCCTGCCCTACGTCGACAACTGGGCGACCTGCGACCAAATGCGTCCAGCCACGTTGGCCAAACAACCCGAGCGCACCGCCGCGCTTGCCCTATCTTGGATGGAACGCGGGCAACGCGAAGCCATGACGTACATGACGCGCTTCGGCATCGGCGTGCTCATGCGCTGGTTTCTCGACGAACAATACGACCGCGCCTTCATGGAAGCCGTCGTGAACGTGGAGCCAGGCGAATACTACATCGACATGATGCGCGCATGGTACATTGCCGAAGCGCTCGTCAAACAACCCGCCGATGCGCGTGACGTACTGGAACGAGGAGCTCTCGACACCTGGACCCACAACAAGGCAATCCAGAAGGCCCGCGAAAGCCGTCGCGTTTCCCCGGAAATGAAAAACGAACTCGCCGCGCTGCGGCGATAGAAAGGGCCAGCCGCATACCGCAGCTGGCCCTCGCCTTCATATGCATCGTCGCTCGAGCACTACCGCTTCGCGGGCTACGCGCAAGCTATGCCGTTACTTCCAATCGACGTAGGCAACGTGCGTCTCGAGGAATTCCTCAAGGCCGTGCTCGCCGTCGTCGCCACCCAAGCCCGACTGGCGAACGCCCGCATGGAAGCCCTGGAACGCTTCGAAGTGCTCGCGATTCACGTAGATCTCGCCGAAGTTGATTTCGTTCAGCGCACGCATCACCGTATCGTGGTCGGTGGTGTGAATAGAGCTGGTAAGGCCATACGTGCTGTCGTTTGCCATTTCGATAGCCTCGTCGAGCGTCTCGAACTTGGCAACGGGCAACACGGGCCCGAAGATTTCCTCGGTCATGACGCGCATCTCGTGCTTGCAGTCGACGATGAGCGTAGGCTCCATCCAATAGCCCTTCTTGTCGGTGGGGGCATTGCCGCCCACAACGATCTTCGCGCCCTCTTCCTTGGCGCTATTCACCAGGTCCATAACGATTTCCACCTGACGGCGGTTCACCATGGGACCCATGTCGACGCTGTCGTCGAGCGGGTCGCCGTACGTGGCGCGAGCAATGCGCTCGGTCATCTTCGCCACGAACTCATCGTAGATGGGCGCCTGCACGTACACGCGCTCGGCAGCATTGCAAACCTGGCCGCAGTTCAGGAAGCGGCTGTTGAAGATGTTTTCGATCGTGGCATCGAGGTCACAGTCGGCCATAACGATGACCGGAGCCTTGCCACCCAGCTCCAACGATACGCGCGCCACATGATCGGCGGCGTTCTTCATGATCTGCTTGCCCACGGGCGTGGAACCCGTCATGGTAACCAGCGCCACCTTCTCGTTGCCGGAAAGGGCGTTGCCTACCAGGGCGCCGCCACCCGAAACCACGTTGATGACGCCCGCCGGCAGCGAGCTTTGCTCAACGAGCTTGGCGAATTCATAGCACCCCATGGGCGAGTCGCTAGACGGCTTCAGCACCACGGTGTCGCCCGCAACCAGCGCGGGAGCTACCTTGCGGCCAATGAGGAACAACGGGAAGTTCCACGGCATGATGCCCGCGCATACGCCAATGGGCTTCTTGTACAGGAAGATGTTCTCGTTCGGACGGTCGGACGTAATGATCTCGCCCTTGATATGGCGCGCCTGACGTGCATAGAAGCGCAGGTACTCCGCCAGCCAGCCAGCCTCATCGCGCGATTCGCAAATGCGCTTTCCCATTTCGGCGGTATTCGTCTGGGCGAAGAGCTCCTGGTTATCCTCAACCAGCTGTGCAAGCTCGAACAGATAGTTCGCACGTTCCACGGCGGGAAGCTTGCCCCAGGATTTCTGGGCTTCGTAGGCGGCGTCTACGGCGGCGGCCACATCGGCTTCGGTAGCCTTCGGCACCTGGCCGATGACCTCTTCGGTGGCTGGGTTGATGACATCCGCCATCTCTCGCGAGCCATTCGGCACGAACGCGCCATTGATGAAGAGCTGGTACTGTTTCATGAAAGAACCTCCTAGAGTTTGCGAATGGAGCTTTCTATCCGAACACGCAGACCGATTTCCTCTTCGGCCCACGATGTCGACCTGAAACCATCTTCATCCATTATCGTTAAACACCACTGAAGCAATTCTTACAGCTTCGTATCGTCTGGCGAACGCAAACTCCTAGCGGTCGAACACACACTCCTCATCGAGCACAACGGGGCCACGCAACAGAAAAGGCCGGGCGCAAAGCGCTCGGCCTTTGTATTCCTGGTGCCCCCGATACGATTCGAACGTACGACACCCGCTTTAGGAGAGCGGTGCTCTATCCCCTGAGCTACGGAGGCGCACAAGGCATTCTACCACAGAGAACGCGCAGGGTGCGCTACCCTGCAGGCTAAATGGCTCCCCTCATGGAAAGCGTATCAACCAGCTTGGCCGCCGCCTCGCGTACCGTAGTGCCATCCATGTCGATGGTCACTTCAGCATACTTCTCGTACAGGGGAATGCGCTCCTCGTAGATATCCGCCAGACCGCCCATGCCGTCCTTCATGACGACGCCGCGCTCGTGCAGGCCACCCAAACGGCCCATGAGCTCGTCGAGCGATACCTTCAAGTACACGATGGTGCCGATTTCGGAAAGGTGCTTCATGGCATCTTCGGAGTACACTGCCGAACCACCCGGGGAAACCACCGTGCGATGCACGTCGATGCCGCACAGTACCTCGTTTTCCACCTGGATGAACCCGTCGGGACCCATGGCGTCGATGATCTTCTGCAGCGTCTTGTCACTCTGCTTCTGAATGAGCAGGTCGGCATCGAGGAAGTCGTATCCGATGATCTTGGCCGCAACGATACCCAGCGTGCTCTTGCCCGCGCCGGGCATGCCGATAAGAATCACGTTGTCTTTCTTTACCATGCGCGCTCCTCTCTCTATCGGTATGTTCAGCTCACTATAGCGCAATGGAGCAAAACCGAAAGACTGGCATGCAAAAGCGCGAAAGCCCTGCACAGAACTTGCCACCTGGCAATCAGACGAAGCCGCTAGCCGCGAGGCACAAAAAAGGAGCGAGGTTTCCCTCGCTCCCAGCAATTCGCATGGCGCCGAAATAAGGCTAGCGTGCGCCGCCGCCACCGCCGCCGAAGCCGCCGCCACCGCCGCCGGAGAACCCGCCGCCGAAGCCGCCACTCGACGAACTGGACGAAAGCGCCGAACTCACGATGGATTCCGTATTCGACCACGTAGTATCGAACACGCTGGCAAACGAATCGCCATGACGCGTGCCGTACATGGCATACCAGGGCACGTACCAGCTGTTCTGACCCATAAGGTCATCGTCTTCCTGGAAGATCTGGGGAACGGCCTTGCGCAGCTGAGCAAGGGCTTCCTTCGCCACGCCGAAGATGTAGGCGTACACCATGAACTCGCCCCACACCTTCACGTCCGTAGGCGGACGCTCGTCGAGCGCCGAGAATTCGCACAGCCACCTACGCAACGCCTTGCAGCGCATGTAATCGTCGAGGCCCTTCTGCGTGCGTCGCGTCATGAAGTTGGACAGGGCAAACAGCGCAATGCCCGTAACGATGGAAAACACGAGCGGAATGTAATTCTCCACGATGAAGAACGTAATCAAAAAGCAGATGATAGGATAGCCCAGCGCCACGCTGATGAGACGGCCCTGCCACTTGTTGCCGTTCTCCTCGAAGTAATCGGCCTTGTTCTGGGCTGCGGTTACCTTGCCCTGCCACGCTTCCACGGCATTGTTGAACGCCGAAGGATGGGCCTTGCCATAATCGCGAATGGAACCCAGCCAGAAGGGGTTCTTCCCGTTCGAAACCTTGCGAAGAAGCTTGATGGCTTCCCTGTCGATAGGATCGCTGAGCGCATCGGCCTCTTCGTCTTTGATGGTGATGTAATAATCTTCGACGGTCTTCTTGTTCTTTTGGTACGTACCCTTCGCAATGGTGAGCACACCCGCATGCGACAGGTACATGATTGTGGCCATGAAATCGTTGGAATCTTCCTTGCCGAAACGCCACAGGCGCCCAATGGTGGCAGGATGGACGTTGCGATTGGGCACGTCACGCCAGTAGTCCTCGGTGAACGTGGGCTTGTGCTCCTTGCCATGTCGGAAGTACATCACGACAGCCCACACGATGAGCGCCACCGAAAGCAACGCCCAGAACAGAATGTAGAGCTGGGAGTACATGCGCTGGTAATTCGCCGCGTCGGCCCATTCCTCTTCCGCCTGCAGGATGCTATCGAGAAATGCCGTGTCACCCGTGGATTCCAGGGCGTCGGAGCTGATGTTCGTAAGCCACGTACGAGGGAACACCACGCGCGCTTCGGCGTACTCCCCCGGCTTCACCTTGTCGACCTTGTACGTTACGGCCGTAGCGGAGTCATTGAAGGCAAGCGTACCCGTAAGTGGGCCATGGCCCCAGGCGTACACGTCCGAGCCAATAACGGGAGCCGCCCCAGCGGGAACGGGCATCGTGATGGTGCAGGTAACGTTCTCGTTCGCAACCGCCCAATCGGTGCCAATGTACTGCCAGTACAGGTCGGCACAGTCCTTATACGGCGTGACGCCCGCCTTTACCGTGTAGTCGATCTGGATAACGACATCGCAATCGGTAGCGTTGAAGAACGCGTAGACCGTGTTCTTGCCCGTATCGACCGAGTACGACGTGTAACCCGGGCCGCCTGCATCGCGCCACGACAGGTCGAAGCCTACGCTGGGCATATCAATCAGCGCAACGTCGCCGTTGCTGTCCACTTCGCCGATTTGAACGCTGTTTACCGTGAAGCTGCCGCTACGCATATTCCACCAGATGCAGGAAAACGTGCCATCGAAGCTAAACGTGCGCTGCTCGACCACATGCAGCGAGCCATCGCTTTGCGCATCGGCGGTAATATCCACCTTCGGAATGGTGTAGTCCTTGGCGTAGGCATGCGAAGGAGCGATCGCGCACGCAAGGAGCACCAGAGCCATGAGGCATACGGCAAGAACAAGCGAGCGCAGCGCATGGGTTCCCATCCCCCACGTGGCCGCTGTGCGCCCCGCACTGGCGCATACGGGCCCATCATTACGACGCATTTGCGACAACTTGAATCGCGAAAGCATCCGATTCCCCTCTCTACGTGCGATTTTGGTTCAATTTGGCCTGATTATACCCGAAAGCGCAGACCCTATGTTTTACGCAAAGCGAATGCTTGCATGTTTGGAAATGTCACGGTATCATAGCGTACCGCGTCTAAGACGCATCCGCGGAGAGCTGACCGAGAGGCCGAAGGTGCTCGCCTGCTAAGCGAGTATGCCCCAAAAGGGTATCTGGGGTTCGAATCCCCAGCTCTCCGCCACGACTTTTAAGCAGGTCCCGAAAGGGGCCTGTTTTTTATTATTCGGGATCCGTTACTGGGGATTCGAACCGATGAGGTGGAATTCCGTTAAGAAAGCCGTCCAGTGGACGGCTTTTAGGAATTCGCCCGACCGAGCCTGCGAGGGAGGGGTCGGGGTTCGCGAAGCGAACGCCGGAATCCCCAGCTCTCCGCCACGAAATTTGAGCAGGTCCAGAAATGGGCCTGCTTTTTTGCTTTTCCGATCGCAGCTGCCCTGCCGGTGATGCTCTTCAGGTCACCCGCTCCGCTGCTCGCGTGGTTTCGGCCCCACACGGGCCGAAACCTACGCTCGTGCGCTCGCTGGTTCATGTATTTAAAGGGTTGCTTGGCTAAGCCAAGCAACTTCATCTTTTGTTTTCACAGTGCCCCTATGGGCTACCGGCTCCGGCCGATTAGATGCTATTCCAGGTCGCTCAACCTGTAGCAGCCCCGTTGCACCTCTCCCTCAATCGCTGGCGGAGCGCTGGTAGGCTCTTCGGGTGACGTAGCCGATTGGGAATCGGCCGGCTCCGCACATTGCCCGCGGTTGTCTATCGAGTCCAATTGAACGACTACGGCTTATCGCTAAGCACTGTCGCTTTATACCGCCCCGACGAACTTCAGATCATTCGACTTTGCCACGCTCCCTGCTCACGCCTCCTCGAATTAAGCAAAACCAACTCGAGAACAAGCTCTATCGAGCATTTCGGAAAGCGTTCAACGAACAACAAACCCTAAGCAGCGGTTATGCAAATACAAGCATGCGACCTCGTCAAACTACGCATCATCAGAGAAATCGAGGCAGGCAACGAGATAATAATCTTCACGATAGGCGACGCAACAACAATCCGCCCCGGTTTATAGAAGTCCCGCTTGGATGGGAGGCCGACAAGCCGTAAGGGCGCATGGATAGGGTCGATGCAATTGGATCCGCGTGGGGCGCGGGGCGGGGTTGCCCATAGGGGCACTGTGAAAGCCAATATGAAAGGCGCTGCATACGGACCTTCCGAAGGCGGGGCGGAAACGCAGTTTCCGAAACGCCAAGGAAAGTCCGGGCAGCGCCAAGTGAAAGCATGAACCAGCGAGCGCACGAGCGTAGGGCAAGGCCCGCCTGGGGCCTTGCCCACGCGAGCAGCGGAGCGGGTGCCCCGAAGGGCAACCCCGCCCCGCGCCCGCGACGATTCACAGGCGAACCCTAATCGAGCGCCCCTTCAGGATTGGCGGCATACCAGCCAATGCCTTCGTAGTTCCAGCCCGCCGCCTTGACGAAATCGCTCTCGTCCTGGCTTGCCGTGAACATGTGGTTCCCCGCAAGACCATTCGGATTGTAGAGGCGATGAACGGGAACGCCACTCTCATCGGCGCTGCAGAAGGCAACACCCTCGTCGTTCCAGCCAAGCTTCTTCAGCATATCGCGCTCTTCGACGCTCATCGTAAAGTGATGATCTCCCCCGTTCGGGTTGTACAGGCGATACACCTCAGCACCCTCAAGCGGAGCCTGCCATGCAACGCCCTCGTCGTTCCAACCCGCCGCCTTCACGTTTTCATATTCCGATTCGCTCATCGTGAAGAAATGCTCGCCCGAATTCGGATTATACAGGCGATACACTGCCGCAGACTTTACCTCGGCCTTCGTCGTGGCAATGGCGTAATTCGAGAAACCATCCGTCTCGAACGTAGCCGTTTGCGTCGCGGAATCATACTGCGTAGGCACTGCCACGCAGGTGCCGTCATGCTCCTGATGAACTACCACGACAGAACCGTATTGATCGCCGTCAGCCAGCTTCAGGGAAACAACGGCGTTCTCCTCAAGGGGCTCATCAGATCCAAGAGAGGCCGTCCAGGCAGTCGACGCATCGTTCACGCCCTTGTAGATGACCTGGTTCAAGGAAAGGTCAACGACACTTTGCACCGTATACTCCCCAGCCCCCGTTGCAGCCGTCTGCAGCGCATTAAGCTCATCGTCGCTCACCTTGGCACTATCAACGGACAAGATAGCCGAACCAGAATCGACGTCTTTATCGGACAGCACAATCGACCCGCCCGAAATAGCATCATCATCAGACACCACCGCATCATCGACCTCGTCAAAATGGGCCGCTAGGTGGAAATTGCCCTTCGCAACTTCGAAGGTATACACAGCGGGGTCATCGCCCGCCGTAAACGTTTGCCCATTGGGACCAAACGACACGAGCTGCATGCCATGATCGGGGATGAGCTTCACCGTGAGCACAGCGCCCGCCGGGAACACCGCTCCGCCATCGCCTTCCGCACTCTCGCGCCAATCCATGATTGAGCCCTCAGAAAGATCATCGGCTCCGTACGTAACGCCACCGTATACGACGCTCACGAACTCAATTTTGCCGCGATCGATATAATCATCGTTCCCCTTGTCCTCGTCGCGATACGACCAGAGGAAATTACCTACTGCGGGATCATCATCGCGAACGGTTGACGTAGCAATCTCGTACGTATTAGACCTCGAAACGGTAACATCGAATTCCGTATGCTGATACGTAAACGCGTCGAGCTTTTCCTGCTTCGTATCGGGAATGTAACTACTGTAATCAACGCCGTTGATGGTCAGACTCGTCATCTGATCGATGAAGAGCACAGAGAAATGAAAAACGACTTTATTCTCAGCGGAATAGTACGTGGTTGAATAGCCTTCGAACGAGCCCTGCGGCAAATCGGTCATATTTTCGCCACCATCGCCAACCCGCATGTCAACGGATTCGCCCGTATACGAATACGTGAAGGTAGCCATATCATTGACGGATTGCGTCTCAAGAGACCCCGTGGACGCGGGCGCAAGCTCGCTACCATCTCCTGCTTCATTTGATTGGGGCCCGAGCTCGTTCTGTCCCTCCGGCTGGGCCACAAGCCCATCGGCTTCATCGGACCCGAGCTCCCCAGACTGGTCAGAGCCAACGCTTGAGCCAGTAGCGCCCCCAAGATCGTCCGACACGCCAAACGCCATTGCGGGCACCCAGGCAATCGACAACACGCATGCGAGCAATACGGAGACAAGCTTACGACTGATACCCATAACACCACGCCCCTCTCGTGCTTATGAAGATAGCGTGATTATACATTCAGCTATAGGAGGCGTGGGCTTTCGAACAATGATTGTTACCATTTTAGGCTCATATCATACAGGTGTACTGTCCACGCAGGGATCCCAACGGCCTAGCGCAGGCTAATCGCCTACATGCGCGTAAGTGCACGGCGCAAAAAATGGGCACCCCGAAGGGTGCCCATTCGCTTCAAGCTATGCAGTGGAGACTACGCAGCAACGTTGCCGCTGGCAGCGTGCTCCTGCACCTTGTACCACGCCAGATCAGCCTCGGCCAGAGCCTTGGCAGCCTCGTCGGTTTCGGCCTTGATGGCCTCTTCCGCCTCGGCGATCTGCGCGCGCACAGCTTCCAGGTCGATGCTCTCGACCGGTACGGCACGGTCGGCCAGAACGATGACCTTTTCACCGGTCACCTGCACATAACCGCCCTGCAGCGCGTACGTAGAGGACACGGTGTTGGCATCGGAGTAGACGCGAACAACACCGTCGGCCAGCGTCGACATCAGCTGTGCATGTCCGGGCAGAAAGCCCATGTTGCCTTCCACACCCGGCACGACCACCATGTAGCAGTCTTCTCCGAAGAGCTTCTTTACCGGGGTGACGATGTCGCAGGTAATGCTAGCCATTAGTCTTCCTTCTTCATCTTCTCGTACGCAGCGTACACTTCCTCGATAGCGCCCTTATAGGTGAAGCACTGCTCGGGGATATCGTCGCACTTGCCGTCGAGGATTTCCTTGAAGGAACGCACCGTGTCTTCCATCTTGACGTAGACGCCCGGGTTGCCGGTGAACTGCTCGGCAACGTGGAAGGGCTGACCCAGGTACTGCTGCACCTTACGGGCGCGGCTAACCGTGAGCTTCTGCTCTTCGGACAGTTCGTCCATACCAAGAATGGCGATGATGTCCTGCAGGTCCTTGTAGTTCTGCAGAATCTCCTGGACGCCAACAGCCACGTCGTAGTGCTCCTGACCAACGACTTCGGGGTCGAGAGCGCGAGACGTGCTCTCCAGCGGGTCGACGGCGGGGTAAATACCCAGCTCGGCGATGGAACGGGAGAGAACCGTCTTGGCGTCGAGGTGCGTAAACGTGGTAGCGGGCGCCGGGTCGGTAAGGTCGTCGGCGGGTACGTATACAGCCTGTACCGACGTAATGGAGCCCGTGGTGGTGGACGTAATGCGCTCCTGCAGGTCGCCCATTTCCGTAGCGAGCGTGGGCTGATAGCCTACAGCGGAAGGCATACGGCCGAGCAGAGCGGAAACCTCGGAACCAGCCTGCGTGAAGCGGAAGATGTTGTCAATGAACAGCAGAACGTCCTGACCCTGGTCACGGAAGTACTCGGCTTCCGTCAGGCCAGCCAGACCGACGCGCAGACGCGCTCCGGGAGGCTCGTTCATCTGACCGTACACAAGGCAGGTCTTGTTGATAACGCCGGACTCGCTCATTTCCAGGTACAGGTCTGTACCCTCACGAGTACGCTCGCCTACGCCCGTGAATACGGACGTGCCGCCGTGCTCCTGAGCGAGGTTGTTGATGAGTTCCTGAATGAGAACCGTCTTGCCTACGCCAGCGCCACCGAACAGACCGGTCTTACCGCCGCGGATGAAGGGCTCGATCAGGTCGACAACCTTGATGCCCGTCTCGAACACTTCGGTGCTCGTGGTGAGCGTGTCGTACTCGGGAGCGGGATGGTGGATGGGCATCCACTTCTCGATGTTGTCAGGGAGCTCCTTGCCGTCAACAGGCTCGCCGACCACATTCCAAATGCGGCCCAGAGTTGCCTGGCCAACGGGCATCTTGATGGGAGCACCGGTGTCCTGCACGTCGAGACCGCGAACCAGGCCGTCGGTGGACGACATGGCAACGGCGCGCACAAGATCGCCGGGAAGGTGCATCTGCACCTCCATGACGACGTGAACGTCGCCCAGAGGAGTGGTTGCATCAACCGTCAGAGCGTTGTAGATTGCGGGCATGCTCTCGCGAGCGAACTCGACATCAACAACAGGACCGACGATACGGACGATGCGACCGACACCCCCTTGAGTCTTGTTTTCTTCAGCCATTTATTCCTCCAAAGCTGCTGCGCCACCGACGATCTCGTTGATCTCGGTCGTGATGGCACCTTGGCGAACTCGATTGTAGTAACGCTCGAGCGTTTCCACCATCTCGGTCGCATTATCGGTTGCTGATTTCATGGCGTTGCGGCGAGCGCCCTGCTCACCACAGGCGCTGTCAACCAGTGCGTGGTAGATCATCATCTTCACGTATGCGGGAAGCAAGCTGTCGAGTACGTCCTCGGCGCTGGGCTCGAAGTCCACATCGCCAGTGGATACGTTCTCTTCGGCCTCGGCCGCCACGCCTGCCTCGAGTGCCTTGGAGAAATCCTCCTCGCGCGCAAGCGCGCTAGCATCGATGGGCAAAATCGTTTCGGTGCGAAGCGTCTGCTCTGCCGCGTTCTTCGCGTGGTTGTACACGATGACGACCTTATCGTAGTCGCCGTTCGTATACCCGGTGATGGCACGCTGCGCGATAGTGGCGGCTTCATCGAACGTCGGGTCTGCGGAAAGGTCCTTGAACACCATGTCCAATTCGATTCCGCGGAAGCTGAAGTACGAGATTGCCTTCTTGCCACACGCGATAACGTGAGTATCCACACCCTCCGCGGAAAGCTTCTTGATCTGCTTTTCCACGGTGCGAAGGACGTTCGCGTTGAACCCGCCGGCCAGACCGCGGTCGGAAACCACGGCGATGGCCAGCACGTTCTTTACTTCATCATGTTCCTGCAACAGAGGATTTTCCGAGCCACCTGCACTTTCGGCAACATGCCCGAGCATTTCGGCCATGGAGTCGGAATACGGCGTGGTCGCAGCAACGCGTTCGGTTGCCTTGCGAATCTTGGCCGCCGACACCATTTCCATGGTACGGGTGATCTGCTTCGTCGAGTTGACGGAGTTGATGCGCCTTTGAATGTCGTGTAGGTTTGGCATCCGTTACCGCCTCTTAAGCCTGGGCCGAACCGGCGAACTGCTGCTTGAAGGCTTCGATAGCCTCGTTAGCTTCCGCCTTGATGTCATCGGTCCACTTCTTCTCCGAGCGCAGGTGCGCAAGGAGATCGCCACGGGAAGCACGCACGAAGTCGAGCATCTCGCCACGGAAGCGAACGACGTCCTCGACCGCGATGTCGTCGAGGAAGCCATTGCCACCAGCATAGATGGCCAGAGCCTGCTCCTCGAAGGGCATCGGCACGTAACGACCCTGCTTCAGAAGCTCGGTCATACGGGCACCACGGTTCAGCTGATCCTGCGTAGCCTTGTCGAGGTCGCTACCGAACTGCGTAAATGCCTGCAGTTCGCGATAGGAAGCAAGGTCGAGACGGAGCGAACCGGCAACCTGCTTCATGGCCTTCGTCTGGGCAGAACCGCCTACGCGGGATACGGAGATACCCACGTTAATTGCAGGGCGCTGGCCCTGGAAGAACAGGTCGGTCTGCAGGAAGATCTGACCGTCGGTGATCGAAATCACGTTGGTAGGAATGTAGGCGGAAACGTCGCCAGCCTGGGTCTCGATGATCGGCAGAGCCGTGAGAGAGCCAGCACCGTTCTCGTCGTTCATCTTTACTGCACGCTCGAGCAGGCGAGAATGCAGGTAGAAAACGTCGCCAGGGTAAGCTTCGCGTCCCGGCGGGCGACGCAGCGTCAGCGACATCTGACGGTAGGCGACAGCCTGCTTGGACAGGTCGTCGTAGATGCAGAGCACGTGGCCGCCAGGGTTGTCCTTGCTGGCCGGCTTGCCGTCCTTGCCGTTGTACATGAAGTACTCGCCGATAGCAGCACCAGCCATGGGGGCGATGTACTGCAGCGGAGCGGAGTCGGAAGCGGTGGCGGAGACCACGATGGTGTAGTCCATGGCGCCATGCTTTTCCAGAGTCTCCACCAGACCCGCAACCGTGGAGGCCTTCTGGCCAATTGCCACGTAGATGCAGATCATGTCCTGACCCTTTTGGTTGATGATCGCGTCGATAGCGATAGCGGTCTTACCAGTCTGGCGGTCGCCAATGATAAGTTCGCGCTGACCGCGACCGATGGGGATCATCGAGTCGACAGCGAGGATACCCGTCTGCATGGGCTCGCACACAGGCTGACGAGAGATAACGCCGGGAGCCTTGAACTCCACGGGGCGCATGCCCTCGGCCTCGATGGGGCCCTTGCCGTCGATGGGCATGCCCAGGGCGTTTACTACGCGCCCGAACATTCCGCGACCGACGGGGATTTCCACGATACGACCGGTGGTCTTCACCTGGTCGTTTTCCTTGATTGCGGTGACGTCACCCAGCAGAACGGCGCCTACTTCGTCCTCTTCGAGGTTCTGAGCCATACCGTAAACGGTCTGGCCGTTGGCCCCGGTGAACTCGAGCAGCTCGCCAGCCATCGCGCCCTTCAGGCCATCGATGCGGGCAATACCGTCGCCGACCTGAATGACCGTGCCAACCTCGCGAGATTCCACGCTCGTGTTCAGAGCGTCGAGCTGCTTGCGCAGTGCCTCGTCGATAGACTGTGCGGTGATTTCAGTCACTAGCATTCACCTCCATCAGTTTCTTTAAGCACACTGCGAGCGTTCGAGAGCATGGTGCGCATGCTTGCATCGATACGCTTGCCGTTTGCGTTCATGATGATGCCACCCAGGATGGAATCGTCGATGCTCTCCACGAGCACGATGGTTCCGCCCAGTTCGGCGGCAGCCTTGTCTTTGATAACCTGGCGCAGATGGTCGTCGAGGGCAACGCGCGTGGTCACGTCGATCACGTTCACGTTCAGCTTGTCGACAATCTGCTGGTTGAATGCGGCCCGGATACGGGCCAGGTCTTCCCAATCGCCACGTTCGGCCATAACGCCCAACACCGAAACCAGTTCAGGACGGCAGTCGGAAAAGACGTTCCTAATCAGCTCGCTGCGCTGCTCGACCGTGTATGCAAGATCCTGCATGGCATCGGTGAGCTCGACATGCGAACGATCGTAGGCAACGATCTGATCGAGCTGGGCACGTACGGCCATCACGGCGTCGAGACCACCGGCAGCCTGAGCGGCATCCAGAAGATTGGATGCGTAGACTTCGGCTTCGGCCTGGATGTCGTGACGATTAGTTGGCATTGAAACTACCCGCCTCGCTCACGTAGCGTTCGATCAGAGCGCGGTGCTCGTCGTCGGTCAGATCGTTGGCGATGAGCTTAGAAGCCACGGCAATCGACGTGTCGGCGATAGAGCCCTGCAGTTCGGCGATGGCAGCCTTCTTTTCGGCCTCGATGGCAACCTGTGCCTTCGCGATCATTTCGGCAGCCTCGCGCTGAGCCTGAGCCGTGATGTCAGCCTTGGCGGCTTCACCAGCAGCCTTGGCATCGGCGACGATCTGCGAAGCCTGCGTCTTGGCCTGGGCAAGCTCCTGCTTGTACTCGGCCAGAACGCGCTCGCCTTCCTGACGTGCCTCTTCAGCCTGCTCAAGGTTTTCCTTGATGGTGGAGGCGCGCTTTTCCAGCATCTTATCGAACAGGGGCCAGCCAAACTTCGCCAGGATCACCCAGAGGATGACGAAGGCGATGAGCATGGGCACGAACTCGATAGGATCGGGCAGGATGGCCGCGATACCGCTCTTTTCTTCTGCGAACGCGACAGTGGGGACGCTGAGGACCGACGTAGCCAGCGCGAAAGCGCTTGCACCCGCCAGTACTTTGTTCGTCTTGAATTCCACTCTCTTGCTCCTTTCAGCCTTATTACGGCAGATGAATCCGTTATAAGGTTGAATTTACATAATGAACGTCAGCACGAAGCCGATGAGGGCCAGTGCCTCGGCCAGAGCAGCACCAATGATGAAGTTGGTGAAGATACGACCGGCCAGTTCAGGCTGGCGAGCGGTAGCAACGCAGCAGCCGTAGGTGGCCACGCCGATGCCGATGCCAGGCCCAATGGCGCCGAGGCCATAGCCGACTACCTTAAGGGCGGCGATGGTGAAAATAGTTTCCACTTGTTCCTCCTTTGTTCGATTGCGAAACCGCTTCGCAATCAAGCTGATATATATGATCTGCCGACTGTGTACCCGCCGACATAGATCCGGGATAGAAGACTCGCGTGACGCCGCGAGCAGGCGGCCTAGTGAGCGCTCGTGGCAAGCGAGATGTACACCGCGGAAAGAATGGTGAACACGTACGCCTGCAGGAAGGCTACCAGGGTCTCAAGCGCATACATTGCGATGAGGAAAACGAACCACAGGGGCGAGATGACACCGGGAACGATGCCGCCACCCGCGATGGCCGACGTAAGGAAGATGCTGGATGCCAGAGCGAAGATGCCGAGCACCATGTGGCCAGCGAACATGTTGCCATAGAGTCGCACGGCCAGGGTGAGCAGACGCAGCACCAGCGAGATGAGCTCGAAGAACCAGATGACGGGAACCATCACCACGGGCAGGCCCGAAGGAGCGATGGACTTGATGTAACCCCAGCCACCCTTGGTCTTGATGCCGTAGTAGTTGAAGTAAACGAAGGCGATGAGAGACAGCGCCCAGGTATTGTTCAGCGTGCCCGTGGGGGTCTTGAAGCCCGGCACCAGGCCGATAAAGTTCGAAATAAGAATGAAGAAGAAAAGCGTGGCCAGGAAGGGAATGTGCTTCTCGTAGCCATGGCCAATGGCGTTTTCGCCCATGTCGCGACGAACGAATTCGTAGCCATACTCAACCAGGTTGACGAACTTGTTGTTCGGAACCAGGGTGAGCTTCTTCGCGGCGGTGAGCACAAGAACGAGCACCAGCGCGAACACGATGACCATCCACAGCGTGAAGGTGGTCACAGGACCGAATACGGTCTGAGATTGCAGGGATTCCTGAAGCTCAGGAACGGAATTTGCTAGCTGAGTAAGCGCGTCCACTATATGCCTTTCCCTATTTCCCGCTTGATACGGCCTTCCAAATGCCGAAACCGAGGGCGCAGACTACGATGCCGGCGACCTCTCCCCCGACAAAGGGAAGAACATTGCTACGACTGAGCACGATACAGAGCACAGCCGAACCGAACAAAATGATGGATGAGCCGACAACCGCCAGCAGCAGAATACTGGCATGAGAAAAATTAGACGTACTCGTGACCTTACGAGCGGCCGTAAGCGCGCCTCGCAGAGGCAGGAAGCCAAGGGCTCCCAGAATGACACCAAGGACGATAGGTAACGCCACGTCTACACTTTCTCGTCAGACTCAAAACAACGGTACGTATCATAACGAACTTTCGGATGTGGCCCCAAAGAAAGCGTAAAAAACTGGATAAGTGAGCCGTATTTTCACAGAAATGCATAATATCGCCCATAAAGGGTTACGTATTACATGCGCCTTTCGTAAGCCCGTATATATAAATGCATGAAAGATGCGCCCCAGCGGATGTGCTGGGGCGCATCTGGTCCATAAGGTTCACATGCAACGCGGGCGCTATTTCGCACTTTCGTCATACACGCGCATCTTGATGCCCGACTCGGCAAGCAGTTCGGCGGAAAGTTCGTCGGGATACGGGTTCTTGTACACGATCTCGCTAATGCCAGCGTTGATGAGCATCTTCGCGCACACCACGCACGGCTGGGTAGTGATGTAGATGCACGCGCCAGAAATATCGATGCCATAGCGCGCCGCCTGGATGATGGCGTTCTGTTCGGCATGCAAGCCACGGCAAATCTCGTGACGCTGGCCGCTGGGAACGTTGAGCTGCTGACGCAGGCACCCCGTTTCCGAACAATGGCGCAAGCCACTGGGAACGCCATTGTAGCCCGTTGCCAGAATGCGACGATCCTTCACGATGAGCGCGCCAACCGAACGGCGCAGGCATGTGGAACGCGTAGCCACCTCATCGGCGAGCGTCATGAAGTATTCGTCCCACGAAGGACGATCGATACCCTGTTCCATTGCTTCCCCTGCCATTACGCCTCGGATATATTGCGAGCATTATACTCCCCCATACGACATATAGAAGAGCATTCACACTTCCGAAAACCCACCGACATAAAACGAGGTGGCCGACGCATGCCGGCCACCCCAAAACGTAACTATGCGTTTCGACTTAGAAGTCGAGCTCGGGATAGAGCGGATGCGCATCGATGATGGCCTGCACGCGCTCGCGCGTAGCAGCCAGCGCGGCGGAATCGTCGCGAGCGAAGGCGAACACCGCATCGGCAATGCAGGAGCCAATGGTGTAGAACTCTTCCTCGTTCAAGCCACGCGTGGTGCCCGCAGCCGTGCCAACGCGAATACCGCTGGTCACGAACGGAGAACGCGTCTCGTTGGGGATGGTGTTCTTGTTCACCGTAAGGCCGACTTCCTCGAGGACGCGCTCGGCATCCTTACCCGTGACATCGGCAGGCGTGAGGTCGACCAGGCACAGATGGTTGTCGGTACCACCGGAGACCAGACGAAGACCACCGTCCGTCATGCCGCGACCCATAGCCGCACAGTTCACAACCACATTATGGATGTAGGTCTTGAATTCGGGCTTCAGAGCCTCGCCAAAGGCAACGGCCTTGCCGGCGATAACGTGCATGAGCGGGCCGCCCTGCGTACCAGGGAACACGGCGCTATTGATCTTCTTGGCCAGGGCCTCATCGTTGGTGAGGATCAGGCCGCCACGAGGACCGCGCAGCGTCTTGTGCGTGGTGGTGGTGACGATGTCGGCATAGGGCACGGGGCTGGGATGCTCGCCCGCGGCAACCAGGCCGGCAATGTGAGCCATGTCGACCATGAGGTAGGCGCCCACGCCATGGGCAATCTGAGCCAGGCGCTCGAAATCGATGGTGCGCGGATAGGCGCTCGCGCCGGCAACGATGACCTGGGGCTTCACCTCTTCGGCCTGAGCCTGGAGCGCGTCGTAGTCGATGCGCTCGTCTTCGCCCACGCCATAGGCTTCCACGTGATACAGCTTGCCCGAGAAATTCACGGGCGAACCATGCGTGAGGTGGCCGCCGTTATCGAGGCTCATGCCCAGAATGGTGTCACCCGGCTTGATGATGGCAGCGTATGCAGCGTAGTTGGCCTGAGCGCCGGAGTGGGGCTGCACGTTGGCGAACTTGGCGCCGAAGAGCTCCTTCGCGCGATCGCGCGCCAGGTCTTCGACGATGTCGACCTTCTCGCAGCCGCCATAGTAACGCTTGCCCGGATAGCCTTCAGCGTACTTGTTGGTGAGCACGCTGCCCATGGCCTCCATTACCGCAGGTGAAACGATATTCTCGCTAGCAATGAGCTCGATGGTACCACGCTGACGCGACAGCTCTTCGCTGATGGCGGCAGCAACTTGCGGATCAGTCTTGTCAATAAACTGAAATGGCATGGCGTTCCTTTCGCTCGAAGTAGTATGCGTGCCATGCTAGCACTCCCGCGGCGATTAGGAACCCCCGATATCGGCTACTACACATAGACAGTGATAGCAGCAGGACACAATATAAGAAGCGTGGGGCGAATTAATCGAGGCCCATGATTTTTTCAACGCGGCCAGCATGGCGACCGCCGCCAAATTCCGTGGAGAGGAAGGCGTCGAGAATCTCGCAATTCGTCTCGAAGCTCACGAAGCGACCGGAAAGCGTAATGACGTTCGCATCATTATGCTCGCGACACAGGGCCGCGAACTGGGGCGTAATGATGTTGGCAGCGCGAACGCCCGCCACCTTGTCGGCGGCCAGGGCCATGCCAATGCCCGTTCCGCACACGAGGACGCCGCGCTCGGCTTCGCCCGCGGCCACGTCCTGGGCAACGGGAAGCGCAAAGTCGGGATAATCGACGCGATCGGCGCTATCGCAGCCCCTATCGAGCACTGTGTGGCCCCGCTGCTGCAGGTATGCCTTCAGCTGTTCCTTCTGCTCGAACCCAGCGTGATCGGAGCCCATCGAGATAACCATGTGCGCTTTCCCTTCGTTTATGCCATGCATTCGGCATGCATACGTCCGTTTACGGCGCCATTATAGGCACGCGCGGTATACTACTACCAGCATTACGACAAAACAGGAAGGTATCAACATGACTGTGCTCGAAGAATTCGGCCCGCGCGTAACCGTCGTCGACCACCCCATGGTGCTCCACAAGCTTTCGATTCTGCGCAGCAAGGACACGCCCTGCAGCCAATTCCGCACGCTCGTGAAAGAGCTTTCCCTGTTCGAGGGCTACGAGGCCACGCGTGACCTTACCCTGGAAGAGGTCGAAGTGGAAACGCCCATCTGCAAGACCACCTGCTACCACGTCGACGCAGGCCACGATGTTGCCATCGTACCCATTCTGCGCGCTGGCTTGGGCATGGTCGACGGCATGCTCGAGCTCATCCCCTCGGCCCACATTGGCCATCTGGGCATGTACCGCGACCCGGAAACGCACGTGCCGCACGTGTACTATGGCAAGCTGCCCAACGACATCGCTAACCGCTACGTACTCATCGTCGACCCCATGCTCGCCACAGGCGGTTCTTCCATCGACGCCATCCGCTACCTGCGCGAACAGGGCGTCAAGCAGCTGAAGCTCATGGTGCTCGTGGCCGCACCCGAAGGCCTGCGCGCCGTACTCGATGCCGATCCCGACGTACAGATTTACACCTGCGCCGTAGATGAGCGCCTGAACGACGACGCCTACATCGTGCCCGGCCTGGGCGATGCCGGCGACCGCATCTTCGGCACGAAGTAAACCGCGCGCCACATAGCAACAGTCAAACGATAGAGGGGATCCGTTTTGCAACGGATCCCCTCTTCGCATATGCGCACATCCCAAAGCGCTACGATGCGGCCTCGAGCTGTTCGACGCCAATATCTGCTTCGACATCCTTCAGATTACTCAACGCCTCGTCAAGATGGCGAAGGGCGGTTTCCTTCTGTTCGGGCGTAAGCGTCTGCGAATTCTCGATATCCTCTTTCATCTCCTCAAGGGTCGATGACCCCATCGTAAGGGAAAAGAGATAGGACTCGCTTTCTCTATCGGACGCCGTTTGCTCCCTTGGGGTATCGAACGCGCCATCGTTCGCATGATTTTGCGGAGGGTCGATGAGGTACAGCGACCACAGGATTCCGCCAAAGACCAATATCACCACGAATGCAATGTTCATGATGTCGCGCGGAACGCGCGCAATCCAACGCTCGAGCAGTGGATAGACGAACCAGGCAATGATGGAAGCCGCGACGCCAAAGGCGAGAGCGTTCTGCAAGCACACCTGCCCCATGATGTTTCCGAAGTTGTCGCTATAGTTCCACAGCTGCAAATCGGCATTGACGATGAGGCCCATGCTGAACTCGATGAGCGAGCACACGAGGGCATTGGCAACGAAGCTGATAACGTACGGGATGATGCGGTTATTGAACTTCTTCTTCAGCCACTGGAGCAGGGGGTAGAGCGCCAGCGCGATGATGACCACCGCAGCGCCCTCCATGGGGTACGGATAAAGCCAATCGCGCCACAACATCGTATTCGTTGGATCGTATTCGCCTTGCACAATGCCCAAGCGAATGAACTGGCACATGCCAGCCTCCATCCAATGCCCCAGCACCGAGAACACGATGAAGTACATGATGAGGTTGCGCACGAACGGCCATCCGCGGCGGTTGATGACGAATTCCTCTTTGTCCGCCTTATCCCGATAGAACGATACGTCGTTAACGAGCACTGCCTTCACGCGCTTGGAGAAGATGAAGTAGAAGATGAGGAAGACGTAGTAGATCGAGCCGAAAATGGTGCTGAGTAGCGAGAAATCACCAGCCACGGCTGAGGCTATGCCGGGCACCACGATTGCCACAACCGCCATGGCGATTACGAAGGGACGCGCGATCTTGTAGCGATTCACGAACAGCCAGAAAGCCACGCCCTCGAAGACGATCATGAACCAATCGAGCACGTTCGAAGAACTGTAGACCACGGTGTCTCGTGACGACATGATCAAACCAACGAGCGTAAAGAAGATATGAACTGCGAAGAGGACCTGCACGACGCGCATGAAGCCCATCTTATTCGGCGCGCTGAACTTGATGGCCTGATAGGCCTGGCGCGCCGATTTCGTGGCAGCCGCATGGTCGGCATTGGCCCTCTTACGCGCCGCGCGCTCTCGGGCACGCGCCTCCTTGGCGGCCGCGCGATCACCCGCGCGCTCGGCCTTGAAGCTCTCACGCCGTGCCTCGTCGGCCTCGGCGTCGGATTCCATGGCAACACCGGCCATAGCAACCGCTTCGGCAGCGTCAAGCTGGGCCCCGCGCGTTATGCGCGCGCGGTCGGCGCGCCCCGAATCGACTTCCTTGCTTGCGGAATTCTCAGCTCCCTCGGCCATACGACATCCCCCTCCGATGAACCCAATTTCAACCAGAAATGATGGTTCAATGATAGCAAAAGGGACGACTCAGCCCCGAACATGTCATTCAACGGTTTGATTCGTCCTGGTGCGTTCGATGCACGACTTCCAGCCACTGAGCAACTGAGCACGCCGAGCGGCATCCATCTGGGAAGAGTACACGTTCTCGATGACGCGCTTGCTGCGAATTTCGTCCATATCCTTCCAGAAACCCGTATGCAGGCCAGCCAGGAACGCCGCACCCGCCGCCGTGGTTTCCGCATTCGCGGGACGAACGAGCCTGCAGCCCAGGATGTCGGCCTGGAACTGCATGAGGAAGTCATTACGCGCGGCGCCACCGTCGACGGCCAACGTTTCCACACGCACGCCCGCGTCGGCAACCATGCTGGTCATGAGGTCGCTCACCTGATACGCCAGCGCCTCGAGCGCGGCACGCACGATATGTGCGCGATTCGCGCCCCGCGTGAGCCCATAGATTGCCCCACGCGCCTGGGCATCCCAATAGGGAGCGCCCAAGCCCGTAAACGCAGGCACGATGTAGACTCCCGCGGTATCGGGCACGCTACGCGCCAACTGCTCGCTTTCCGAGGCGGAGCCAATCATCTTCAGCTCGTCGCGCAGCCATTGGATAAGCGCACCCGCCATGAACACGCTACCCTCGAGCGCATACTCCAGGCCCGAAACGCCAGGCTCGCTGGCAGCAATCGTCGTAACCAGGTTGTTCTTCGAACGAATGGCCTCGTTTCCCGTGTGCATGAGCAAAAAGCATCCCGTACCGTAGGTGTTCTTCGCATCGCCTGGGCGCGTGCAGCACTGTCCGAACAGGGCCGACTGCTGGTCGCCCGCCACACCGCAGATGGGAATGCCCGCGGGAATGGAGGGAAACGAAAATGAACCCGCACGCGAAGCCGCAGGCACGCTGCCAGCCGTGACGCCGAAATGCGACGACGAAGGGCGCACCTCGGGCAGCATGGCCATCGGCACGTTGAAGAGCTCGCAGAGCCAATCGCACCATTCGCCTGCATGAATATCGAAGAGCATGGTGCGGCTGGCGTTCGTGTAATCAGTTGCATGCACGGCGCCGCCCGTAAGGTTCCAAATGAGCCACGTATCGATGGTTCCGAACAGGATATCGCCGGCACAGGCCGCCTCACGCGCGCCCGGCACGTTATCGAGCAGCCACGCAATCTTGCTCGCCGAAAAATACGCATCGGGAATGAGTCCCGTGGTGTCAGTAATGCGCTCACGCAGGGCGGGGTCGGCGCAAAGCTCTTCGATGATGGGTGCCGTACGGCGGCATTGCCACACGATGGCAGGGGCAATGGGTTCGCCCGTGCGACGATCCCACAGCACCGTGGTCTCGCGCTGATTGGTAATGCCGATGGCATTCACGTCACTCGGTTGCACGGCAAAGGCATCCATGACGTCATGCAGCACCGAAAGCTGCGTCGAAAGGATTTCGAGCGCATCGTGCTCTACCCAACCAGGCTGGGGATAATGCTGCGTGAAGGTCATCTGGTACACGCCGCGCACGATGCAATCGCGGTCGACAAGGAGGGCGCGGGACGACGTGGTGCCCTGGTCCAGCGCGATAACGTACTTGCTCACAGACGCTCCTCCAGCCAATCCAGCACGTCGGCGTATACCAACTCGTGGGCGGGCTCGTTCAAGATCTCGTGGCGCATGCCCTCGTAGATACGCACCTCAACATCGGAGTGATCGGACGCGATCAGCGCCGCAGCAGCGTTCCTCACGCCCTTGCCCATATCTCCCACGGGATCGCACGAACCCGAGACAAACAAGATGGGGAGCTCGGAGGGAATGCCATGCAGGCACCCCGAAGAAGATGCTTCAAGCACGAGAGAGAGCAGAGAGGCATAGCCACCCGCGGAAAACATCGCACCGCACGCGGGGTCGTCGGCATAGCGCTTCACGCATTCTTCCGACGTGTTAAGCCAAGCCAACGGAGAGGTAGCATCCGGAATGCGCTTCGCATAGGACCCAACGGCCATGTTATGAAGAAACTGGCTGCGATAATCCCATCCACTTGCTCGCGCGATAAGTCGGGAAAGGCGCTCGCCGGCAAACGCAACGGGACGCGGCTGGTCGCCCGATCCGCACAGGATAAGCCCCGCCAAACCCGCACCATGGCGGCCCGCATAGCAGCGCGCGATGAAACTGCCCATGGAATGGCCAAACAGCACGTAAGGGATGCCCGGGAAGCGATCCTGCGCAATGCGACGCAGCGCATCCACGTCGGAGATCATGATGTCGTTGCCGCCAACGGGCAGTTCTCCCAGTTCGCTCACGTGCACCACGCTCTTGCCATGGCCAATATGGTCGTTGCCGAACACCACGTATCCGCTCGCGGCAAGCATGCGAGCAAAGTCGTCGTAACGCTCGATATGCTCTACCATGCCATGCGCAATCTGCACGATAGCTCGGGGCGCGGTGGCGGGAATCCAGGCAAGCACCCTAATGCCCGTCTCGCCATCGGAGGAATCGAAGTAGAACTCCTCGCGCTTGATGGCCTCCTTAGCCTGATCCACCTGTTCCCTTTCCTGCATGGGGTCCTCCTTGCAACTACAGGTAGCCTATTGGTCGGCTTTCGCCGTTTTTGCCTTAACTTCAACCGTGCCCTGACGCACGATTCGGGGGGCATCCCCCGTGCAGTCCACCACCGTGGACGCAACACCGCTTGCACGCACCGAACCGCCCACGACCACGGCAGCACCCGATACGACAGCAGAAGACAGAGCCGAGGCGCTTGCGGGGGCATCCTCCCCCGACACATTCGCGGACGTCGTGGCAAGTGGGCAGCCCACGAGGTCCATAAGCTGCCGCGAAACCGCACTATCGGGCATGCGCAATGCAATGGTGCCCTGGGCCGACTGATACGCCTGCGGCACGGCATCGCTTGCACGCACGATAAGCGTAAGCGCACCCGGCCAATGACGTTGCGCCAGGTCGTAGGCATACGCGGGAACGCTTTCACCATAGACGCCTAGGTCATGCACGCCACGCACGAGCCACGCCACGGGCTTGTTCGCAGGGCGGCGCTTTATACGATAGAGCTCTTCGGGCGACGAAACATGCTCCACTGCCACCCCCAAGCCAAAAACGGTATCGGTAGGAAACGCAACGGCCTTACCAGCACGCAATGCAGCCACGGCCTTCGCCACGTCAGTGCTCTTGGCGCATGCCTCATCGCAGGCACCCTCCCCCGCGCTTTCCGCGGCAGAGCCCAAAGCAAGCTCGCTCACAATGCATTGAGCCACGCGCATGCCGTCGGCTGCCGCAGAGACAATACCGCCGGCATAGCCCGCGCCTTCGCCACAGGGGTACACACCCGTCGCCCCTGCCCGATTGCGCGATGCTTCCGTCCCTAGAAATGCCTGGCAATCGTTGCCACGACACATGCGCACGGGCGAAGACGACCTGGTTTCAGGAGCCGTCATAACGGCCTGGGGCGAGGCAAACCCGTGCAGGCGCGCCTCCATCTGGGGAAGCGCGTCGGCAAGGGTTTCGCACACGAAAGCGGGCAGCACATCTTGCAGCTGCACCTGCACCACGCCACGGGCGTACGTAGGCTGTACGTTTGAGCAGCCCGCACCCTTCGAGGCGGGACGATGCATGCTGGCCAGGAAATCGCCCACCGCCTGAGCAGGGGCAGAATAGGGGGCACCACCCGCTTCCACGGCAACGCGAAACGCACGCTGCTCAACCTCGCGCTGCAGATACATGCCCGCAAGCGGATCGCTCGAGCCAAAATCCGCTGGATCGACGTTCACGAGCAGCGCAGCATTGGCGTTGCGCCCATCGCGTGCACGCTCGCTCATGCCGTTGGTGACAACCGAATGCTCCTCGCTTGCCGCGGGAACCACCGTGCCACCAGGGCACATGCAAAACGTATACGCACTGCGACGCTTATTCACGTGAATGGCCATCTTGTAATCGGCTGCGCGATTGCGCAACGCGGGGTGACTAGCCGCCGACCCCCACTGCGACTGGTTGATCAGAGCCTGAGGATGCTCGATGCGCACACCCATAGAAAAGGGCTTCTGCTCCATGAACAGACCCCATGCACGAATCGCCTCGAATGTGTCGCGTGCCGAATGGCCGCAGGCCACCACCATGCGCGCCACGGGCATCACCGAACGCTCGCCGGTGTGCACGTCTTCCAAAACGGCTTCGCGCAGCCTTCCTTCCGCAAAACGCGCATCCACCAATTGCGTACCAAAGCGCACCTCGCCACCCAGATCGATAATGCGCTCGCGCAATGATCGAACGACCCCAGGCAGGACATCGCTGCCGATATGGGGCTTCGCATCCCACAGGATATCCTGGGGCGCACCCGCCTCCACGAACCACTGCAGGGCATACGGCGTAAGAGGATGCTTGGTATTCGTGGTGAGCTTGCCGTCCGAAAACGTGCCTGCACCACCTTCGCCAAACTGGATATTGGTATGCACGTCGAGTGGCGCGCCTTCGTTGAACGCATTCACGATGCGCATGCGTTCTTCCACGGCATCGCCCCGCTCCACGAGCAGCGGGCGCAAGCCGGCATGCGCCAAGTAGAGCGCGCAGAATAGCCCCGCAGGACCCGCGCCCACCACCAGGGGGCGCGATTCGTCCGAAACGTTCAACTGAGGAAACGCAAGCGGAGCGGGTTCGCGATATGCTTGCGCCTTGCCGCTTTGCACGGCAGCAGCTTCCGCTTGCTCGCCCCGCAGGCACGCACATGCGGTCACGTTGAAGTGCACGTCGGATTTCTTACGGGCGTCGATGCTGCGACGCAGCGTGCGCACCCAAAGCACCTGGCTGGGCGAAACGTCCAGCTTCTTCGCCACGGCACGCACGAGCGCGCCTTCCGTAAACGGGGCATCGCCTCGCGTCTCTCGTTCGCTGTCGAGCGAGCATCGTACGTTGGGAACCCTAATCATCGCGCGCTCGCCGCCTCTCCAGCGACAATGCCACTCGCCCATGCCCAGTGCAGGTTATAGCCACCACAAGGGGCATCCACATCGAGCGCTTCGCCGCAAACGTACAGCCCAGGCTGACCGGCAACCTCCATGGTTTCGGGGCTCACCGCCTCCACGGCAACGCCACCCCGATGCACCTGGCAGAGACGCTCGTCTCCCAGCCCTCTCACCACAAGGGGAAACGCCTTCAACGTGCGAGCCAGCTGGCTCACGCCCGTCTGGCTCATGGGCTCGTGCCCCTTCAGGCCCGCCGCGCGCAACACCGCGTGCGCAACTTCGGGCAGGAGCATGCCCACGCAGAATTCCTCCGCCGTGCACGGCTCCATGACGCCAAGGCGACGCTGCAGCAGCGCTTCGGCGGAATCACCTTCGCACGCAGGCAGGAAATCGATGGCAATGACGTCGCCCGGCCGCACGAGACGAGACAGGTTGAAGGCAGCAATGCCGGAAACGCCGTACTCGCGAAACGTGACTTCCCCCTCTTCGCGCACATCGCCCGATTGAAGCGCACACTTCACGCGCACCTTATCGAGGCCAGCGATGGGGGCAACATCGGTGGCAAGGGGCCCAAGCACGGGCACCGAAGGGCGCACCTGCACGTTGGCGGGCAACACCGACGAAGGAACGTTGCCTCCCGCGCAATACACCACACTGCATGCCTGCAGCTGCATGGTCTGAGCATGCGCGCGGGCGGCTGCAAGATCGCGCGCCGTAACGCGCTTGTTCGTCTGCGGCAGCTGCATACGATCGTAGGCGACCTGCCACGCGTCACCATACAGAAGCACGCTCGTTACGCTGCACCCTAGCTCGATGCGCACGCCTGCGCGTTGTGCCGCAAGAAGCAATGCATCCACGACCGACGTCGCCTTGTTGGCCTGGGGGTACAGACGGCCTTCAGATTCCTGTCGCAGCACCAAGCCGCAGCTTTCCAAAAACGCCAGCGCTCGTTCGGGGGAGCAGGCGCGAAATGCCTGCTCGACAAAGCATTCGTTGCGATACAAGCCCGCATGCGTATGAACATTCGCAATGTTGCAGCGCCCATCGCCCGTACGCTTGATGGAGCGCCCGTGTTCGTAATCGCACTCCAGCACAATGACGCTACGTCCTGCGCGCGCCGCCGTAATAGCGGCAGCAAGGCCCGAAGCCCCGCCGCCGACAATGCATATATCAACTCGTTCAGATTTCATGGCATCGATGATACCGCATACGCACACGAACAACGCGCCTCAGCACGCCCCTTCCCCAAGGGAACATGCCTTGCCTGCAATGCAAAAGCCCGCCACTCGCAGGGAGCAGCGGGCTTCGAAGCCAAGAGGCGAAACGCCTAGATCTCGGCCTTCCACAAACCATGCAGGTTGCAGTATTCGTACACCGCAACGGGAGCATCGTCGTCGGCGACGACAAACGATGCCGCAGGCTTCATGCCAGGCTTGAGCGGAGCGAACTGATACCCCTTCTGCGTTTCCAGGCAGATGAAGGTGATGTAATGCTCCTCGAGCATGGGATGCTCCACCTCGCCCACAACGACATCGATTTGCGGGCCATTCACCGTAACCATGGGAACGTGCTTTTCCTTGGCGGCATCGACGGTATTCGCCGTGAGTTCTTCCATCTTCTGACCGCAGCAGGAAAGCGGCGCACCCGAATCGTAGGGCTTCACGGCAATATTGCCGCACTTGGCGCATTTATAGAAAGCAAGGGCCATGGTTCCTCCTTCTCCGACACCATGTACATGGGATTCATGCTAGCGCATGCAAATTGCCATTCGAAAGGAGGCTACGTACGCGTTACTAAACTGAGACGCACGGCTTCGCCATGCAGACGCTACGCTTCGGGGGAACCCTGCACGTCTTCCGCCTCGTCCTTAGCTTCGGGATGGCCTTGCTGAGGCAGGTGCGTTCGGGAAACCCAGATGAGCATGCAGATGCCCGCGATGATAAGCGGCAGCGAAAGCACCTGGCCCATGGTAAGCCAGTTCGTGCCCAGAAGATATCCCAGCTGCTCATCGGGCAGGCGCACGAATTCCACCAAGAAGCGGAACACGCCGTACAGCAGCATGAACACGCCCAGGAACGTGCCGCGGGAGCGCGGGGGCGTCTTGCGCGAAAGGGCGAACAGGATGATAAACAGCAGCACGCCTTCCAGCAGGGCTTCATACAGCTGCGAGGGATGACGCGGTACGGAACCAGCTGCGCCGCCAAACACGACGGCCCACGGCAGGTCGGTGGGGGCACCCCATAGCTCGCCATTGATGAAATTGGCGCAGCGACCGCAGAACAAGCCAATGGGAGCAGCGATGCAACCCAGGTCGGCAAGCGTGGTATACGGAATGCCGCAGATCTTCGCCGCCACGATACCGGAAAGCAGCGCGCCAATCAGGCCGCCATGGAAGCTCATGCCGCCCTGGGAAAACGCTAGGATCTCGAAGGGATGGGTCAGGTAGTAGCCATCGCCATAGAACAGCACGTAACCCAAACGCGCGCCGAAAATAACGCCCACGACCACGCAGATGAGGATGGTGGACAAGTCGTCGGATGTAACGCGCACGCCCCACCGCTTTGCCGTACGGGAAATGACCAGCGCCGCAAAGAAAAAGCCGACGACATAGGCAAGGCCATACCAGCGCACGGATAGGGGCCCCAGCGTGAAAGCTACGGGGTCGAGCATGTGATAGAGATCGTTGAGCATTGTGTTTCCTGGGGACGCAACGCGACCCGCAGGCCGCGTCTATCGATTAGACGTCTCGCAGCCGCCCATGCCCGCATTCATCTTGCGCGCAGCAGCCGCTATACCTGAACGCATGTCCTGAGGTATGGGCGAAAGCGTAGTGACCTTCGTTCCGCACTTCGGACACTTCAGCGTGAACAATGCGCGTTCGGAGCTGAGCACCATGACGGAGCAATAGTCATGCAAGTCGAAATCGGTTGAACCGCATGTTTCGCATGTCACTACCGTCGCCATACACCCTCGCCCCCGCGCATCTAAGCTTCTGGACTAACGTTCCCTTCGATTGTAGCAGAACATATCCGCGCCTCCGCAGGTAGGTTGGGGAAGCGTCACCGAGACGGGATGCGCGCTAGATTCCAAGAGAAAGCTGGCCCGAGGAAGTTGCGAGGAGGCTGCGCTGATCGGCATCGGTTATCTCGTCATCGGGACCAATCGTTCCGATAAGCAGCGGCGAAGCGGGGTCGTGCGCCGCATAATTTCGCGCAGCCGCAGCGTGGCTCTTGTTGGCATAGCAATAACGACAGCCATTGGGGCATGTCTCATAGGCGCCGATATCGCGGCTCGGATAGCACCCGCAGCCTTCCCGAAGCCCCGGGTGCTTCAGCTTGCGAAATGCGAGGCTGTTGGCCCGCCCCAGGATATCGAGGGTCGTGCAGCCCGACTGGTGAATCCCATAGCGGCTCCAGCTTTCCTTGGTTGCGCACGTTTGCACCCACAACCCATGTCGGCGGGCAATTTCCCCAATGCCACGCGCAAGCCGCTCTTTGTCGGTGTCCGACACTTCCTGCAACTCGGGCATATTCGTCTCGAGCTTCTTATAGCGCTCGACGAAACTGAAAATGCAGCGATCAACATGCCCCGCTAGCCGACCGGAAAGATACTCAAACGTCTCAAGATGGCGCTCGACCGAATACGCGGGCGTTACGAGCACCGGATCGTAGCGCCAGGCAATGCGCCGCGCACCCACGATACGCTCGAGACGCAACAGCGTCTCGACGCTCTCTTCTATAGAAGGAACGCCTGGTTCGATATCGCGCCCGTAAGCGGTAATGGTGTAGTGGAAATAGGTGGGATACTGCTCGGTAATCGAAGGAAGCCCCGCAAGAAGCGGGGCGTAATTCTTCGAGCAGAACATCACAAGGTCTATCTGCTCGGGATTCAGCGCATAGCGCGTCACCTTGTGCGGAAAAAGCGGGTTACGCACCAGCACGTAGCCCTCCGCAAAGCGGTTGAGCAGCCACTTTGCATAGTACTGCGGTATGTCGGTGCGCGCACCCGTGTTTAAAATCATATCTTCGCCCTTCCGCAGAGCATTGTAGCCTCTACGACCCTACAGGCTCATCACCGACTGACGGAACCGATCAAGTTTCCCAGCCCTGGCATCTTCCACAAGACGAGAGAGCTGCGCAAGCAGACGCTCGCGGTCATCGGGCAAATGCCCGCGAATCGGTTCGGGAAGCGTAACATGTTCGGCCTTGAAGATGGTGGGTATTTCCAGGCAGGCAACGAAACCGCACGTTACGATGCGCATGCGATACCATGGCCAGGAAAGATATAGAAAGCGAGATTCATGGCCAAGCATACGCCGCAACATACAAACGCGCCCGCATCGCAGAAGCACGCCATTCCCGCATCGAGACACCTGCGCCTGCTCATTACGCTCGACGTACTTGTCGCGCTGCTCGCCCTTGGCGCTTGGATTTCCATGATCGCCGGCCTCGACGGAGGCGTCCTCTCGCTCACGGGGTTCAGGAGCCTGCGCTACTTCACCGTGCTCTCTAACATACTCGCGGCGCTCTGCTGCGCTCTCTGCGCAATCTTCGAGATCTGCATGCTCTCGAAAGCCCAGGCATCCTTCCCCACCGCACTCCACGTTCTGCGCTTCATTAGCGTAAACGGGATTATGCTCACCTTTATGGTCGTTATGCTCTACCTTGGCCCAGCCCTTAGCTATCCCGCGGTCCTTACCGGTGGCAACCTGTTTCTCCACCTCATCGTTCCGCTTTGTGCCCTTGCGACCTTCTTGATTGCGCAAAGCGGCAAAGTGCTGTCGGCATCCCAGGTGCCCCTTGGGCTTATCCCGGCGCTCGCCTATGCCACCTTCTATGCAGCAAACATCCTCATAAATGGCCTAAGCTTCGGCATCGAGGGCACCGACTGGTACAACTTCACCATATACGGCACCGTTTCCCTGCCCGTGTCATACGCCATCATCACCGCTTTCTGCCTTGCTCTCGCCTATGCACTCTGGTTCGCGAGTGGCGGACGACCGCGCCCTCGTCGCACGCCGCGCTAAAAACGCGACAGTCGATAGCGCAAGGCCCACAACGAAACAAAAGGGCCGCGTCGTTGTTGGAAGCAACTGGCCGCCGGCCCGCATGTGCATCTTGGGCACCTACGGGCCGACGTGGGCACGTCGATCACGGCAGGAACCAACTGCCACATGGCTTTACGGCTTGCAGCGGACGCCGGCTCGGCAAGGTTGCCCCTCTCGCGAACGAACCGGCGGCGCCAGTCGGGAACCATATGACCAGCCTGGCAGCAGATGCCCGTCGATTCTTTTAGTAAACCGTTCTCCCGATCGGGAATCGTCAGGACCGCAAACGGGCACAACCCGCTCGCCCATCCAAGGCCGGGTCGGGATTGCCCCTTGGGGGCACTCTGAAAGCAAAAAACTGAAAGCGCTGCTTAGCGCATGGGCTGCGCGAGGAGGCAACAAAGGCAAAGCCGAAGTTGCATCGTCGCGCAGCCCATGCGCTAAGCAGCGCCAGTAAATGCATGAAGCAGCGAGCGCACGAGCGTAGGTTTCGGCCCATGCAGGGCCGAAACCACGCGAGCAGCGGAGCGGGTGCCCCAAGGGGCAATCCCAACCCGGCCCCGCAACGAGTTACAACCCAAACAGCGACCCCGAATACGCCCACGCGGGAACCCGGACAACAAAAAAGCCGCCGGCAATGCCAGCGGCTTTAGGTTCGCGAAAGCGATGGATTATTCGGCAGGAACAACCTTAACAACGCCGGGAACGCGATCCTTCAGGATGCGCTCGATGCCGTTGGCAAGCGTCATCTGAGACATGGGGCAACCATGGCAGGCACCCTGCAGCTCGACAACGACGGTGCCGTCTTCCTGCACGTCCACCAGGCTCACGTCGCCACCGTCGGCCTGAAGGCTGGGACGGATAAGCTCGAGCACTGCGGCTACATCTTCACGATTAGGCATAGGAATCTCCTTCTGTAATCTCATTATGCTAGGCGCATTCTACCATAGCGCGGTAGAAGCGCAATCAACGGTTAGCTGTCGTTACGCCAGGATATGCGGACGGGCTAATTCGCCACCCAGTCTTTGCCGATAACGATCAAAATGTCGCTGCTGAACGAGTAATACGCACTCGCCGAGGTCACGCGACCGCACCCCAGCACGTTCACGAGGTTCTTCGCGGCATCGGCCATGTCATCGGACGAATAGATGATAAGCGTCTCGTCGTACACGTACGTTTCGGTATTGCCCGTTTCGGAAACGGTGTACCCCGCCGCCGTAACCTCGTTTGCGGTCGTGCTAGCAGCACCCGTGATGCCCGCGCCATTGCGCACGGATACGGTAATGCCCGTGGGGTCGACATCGGCCAGCGTTTCCTCGGCATTGGGGTCGCCGCCCGCGTCTACCGTCTGCATGAGCGTGGAAAGCGAGCTACTGGATACCGAGAAGGTGGAGCCATCGGAAGACGTGGAACCAGGAACGCAACCCCCATACACCGTAACGCCATTCAGCGAAACAGCCTTCGCCAAAGACGCCAGGTCGCTTGCCGACAGGTCCGTCTGGAAGTCGGAAGCGATAGTATCGAGCGTCAGGACCGATTCCAAGCCAGAACCGCCCAGAGCCTTCTGCAGCAACGCGGAAAACACGTCTTGCTGTACCTGTGCCTGAACGCTTTCGGGGTTGGAGTAATTGCGCGCACGGCACACGAACAGGGCCGTTTCGCCATCAAGCGCCGTTTCGCCCGCGGGAAGCCACTTCGTCCCCACACGCGGGTCGTCGACTTCTTCGGGAAGCGTTACGGTAACGCCGCCCAACTCGTCCACGAGCGTTTCGAACGAGCTCGCGCCAATCTTCGCGAAATGGGAAATCTTAACGCCCATCAGCGAAGACACCTGCGAAATAAGCTCGGCGTCACCGCCAATGGAAGACGCCTGGGAAAGCGTATGCGTATTGCCGTCGGACATAGAGGCCGTGATGTTGGACGGAATGGACACGAACGTGACCACGCTGCTCT
This sequence comes from Denitrobacterium detoxificans, assembly GCF_001643775.1. Lineage (NCBI taxonomy): Bacteria > Bacillati > Actinomycetota > Coriobacteriia > Eggerthellales > Eggerthellaceae > Denitrobacterium > Denitrobacterium detoxificans. Next base: position 2,008,949 of record NZ_CP011402.1, read on the forward strand.
GCGGATCGACGCGCATGAGCATGAGCAGGTCGGACGAATCGGATTCTTCGCCGGGCTTCGCAAACTCGCCCACGATAAGCGTGTAATACGGGTCGGTATCGGCAGACACACTGGTAAGCGCGTTCAGCGTATCGCTATCGGAAATGCGCATCTGTCCGTCGATAGACGTGGCATACACGAACCGGGAAACGGAAACGACCGCAACGATGGCCACGACGACAACCGCCAGGAAGCCAAGCACGCGACGGCGACGCCTGCGGCGCATGTTCGCCTCAACGTAGTCGCGCCGATGCGACCTGCGCGAATAATCGCGATGAGACTCGCTCGTGCGCGTATGCGGCACCACATGGCTAATCTCGCCACGCACGGCACGCTGGGCACCACGCTGGTTGCCGAAGTTCACGTTGGTGCGTGCGGCACGGCGTGAATTCGCAGCGGCATGCGTGCCGATGACGGAACTATTCACCGCGCGGGCGCGCTTGCGCAGTCGTTTCTGTTCGCGGCTCATGGGGGCCTACAACTCCTCGATGGTGGTGCGCTCTACGCGGGCACCCAAGCTGGAAAGCTTGCCCACATAGTCCTCGTAACCGCGGTCGATATGGGAAATCTTGCGTACGATGGTCTCGCCCTCGGCAATAAGGCCCGCGAGCACCAGCGCGCCACCTGCGCGCAGGTCGGTGGAAACCACCGGCGCACCCTGCAGCCCCTTCACGCCATGCACGAGCGCATGGTGGTCGTCGATGACGACGTCGGCGCCCATACGCGACAGTTCCGAAGCAAACATGAAGCGATTCTCGAACACGTTTTCCGTAATGACGGAGTTGCCTTCTGCCAACGCCGCAAGCAGCATGAACTGCGCCTGCAGGTCGGTGGGGAAACCCGGATGCGGAAGCGTTTGAATGTCGACCGAACGCAGCGGCTGCGTACGGCTAATGGTGATGGAGTCTTCGGCGGTTTCGACCGTGCAACCCATGGCGCGCAGCTTCATGATTGCCATGCGCAAGAAGGACGGGTCGATGCCCTCTACGGTAAGCGGACCACCCATGAGAGCGCCGCCCACCAGGAACGTACCAGCCTCGATGCGGTCGCCCACCGTAGTGTGCTCGCAAGGATGCATGCTGGAAAGCGGCACGCCCGTGATGGTGATGACCGACGTTCCTGCGCCGCTGACCTTGGCGCCCATGGCGTTGAGCATGTTTGCCAGGTCTTCGATCTCGGGTTCGCACGCAGCGTTGTCGATAGTGGTTTCGCCTTCGGCCACAACAGCGGCCATCATGGCATTCTCGGTTGCACCCACGCTGGGGAAATCGAGCACGATGCTGCCGCCATGCAGGCCCTCGGGCGTGGTGGCCACCAAGTAGCCATGCTCGACCTCGAAATGCACGCCAAGCTGCTCGAGCCCCACCAGGTGCATATCGATCTTGCGGGCGCCAATCTGGCAGCCGCCCGGCATGGCCACATGGGCACGACCGAAGCGACCGATGAGCGGGCCAAGCACGGAAATGCTGGCGCGCATCTTGCTCACGAGCTCGTACGGCGTTTCGTACGAATCGACCGTGGAGGTATCTATGGTAAGGACATGGCCCTCACGATGAACGGAAGCGCCCAGCGTTTCGAGCACTTCGCTCATGATGACGATATCCGAAATAAGCGGGACATTATGAATGGTGCTTTCGCCCTGGCCCAGAAGCGACGCGGCGATGAGCTTGAGCGCCGAGTTCTTCGCGCCCGACACGCGCACCGTACCCGTAAGGTTTTCGCTTTCGCGAACGATGATTACTTCTTCCGACATACACCGTTCCTTCGCAGTATCTTCTTCTCTCATTATCTCTTGCCTGAGTGATTATAGCGAGATTGCACGTAGCGCAACCCACCCGTTACAGAATGCGCAGAGGTTGGGCATTGCCACAGCCGCAATGAAAGCCGCGCATAAAAAAGGAGGATGCACGAGGCATCCTCCCAAAGAGATGTGGTTGATTCGCTGTTAGTCGCCCAGGGCGATGCGAGCGAAGTCGACAACCTTGATCTCGTCGCCGAGTTCCTTGGCAACGCCGGCGATGTAGGAAGCGACCGTCTGGTCGGGATCCTTCACGAAGTCCTGGTCGACCAGGCAGTTTTCCTTGTAGAACTTCTGCATGCGACCAGTGGCGATCTTTTCCTGGATGGCCTCGGGCTTGCCGGATTCAGCAGCCTGAGCCTTGTAGATGGCCATTTCGTGCTCGCGGATTTCCTCGGGAACGCTGGTTTCGTCGAGGGAAACGGGAGACGTGGCAGCGATCTGCATGGCAACGTCCTTGCCCATCTGAGTGAAGGCAGGAGCAGCAGCGGTAGCCTCGTTGTTGAAGCTGAAGGCCACCAGAACGCCGATCTTGCCGTTCATGTGGATGTAGGGAACCAGGGCGCCCGTGCCGGAAACCTCGAGGCGCTTGAAGTTGGCGATCTGCATGTTCTCGCCGATTACGTGGATGGCCTCGGTGAGGGCATCCTGAACCTTCTCGCCTTCGAACTCGCTTTCCAGCAGCTCTTCCACGGAAGCCGGGTTGTTCACGGCAACGGCCTTCGTGAAGTTCTCGGCGTAGGCCTGGAACTTATCGGTGAGAGCAACGAAGTCGGTTTCGCAGTTCACCTGGCACACGGAGCCAACCGTGGCGTTGTCTTCGCAGACCAGAGCAACGACGCGACCCTCGTTGGTGGCACGGCCAGCCTTCTTGGCGGCAGCAGCCAGACCACGGGTACGCAGAACGTCTACGGCGCCGTCCATGTCGCCGTCGGCTTCGGTGAGGGCCTTCTTGCATTCCATCATGCCGGCGCCCGTCATCTCGCGGAGTTCCTTGACCATTGCGGCGGTAATCTGAGCCATGTGGGTTTCCTCTCTCTATGGAAAGAGGGGCGGCGCGAAGCCGCCCCATTCGTTACGAATGCTATTCAGCGGCAGGAGCGGCAGCCTCGGCAGGGGCCTCAGCAGCGGCTTCGGGAGCAGCTTCGCCCTCGGCAGCCATTTCCTCAAGCGTGACAGGAGCACCGATGCCGTCGATGACAGCGGCAGCGATGAACTTGCAGAACAGCTTGACGGAGCGGATGGCGTCGTCGTTTGCGGGGATGCCGAAGTCGACGTCGTCGGGATCGCAGTTGGTGTCGATGGTGCCCACAACGGGGATGTGCAGGCGCTGAGCCTCATGGATGGCGATGAGCTCACGGTTGGTGTCGACCACGAAGATGGCGTCGGGGGCCTTCTTCATGCTGCGGATACCGTTGAGGTTCGTCTGCAGCTTGGTGAGTTCCTTGTGCAGCAGCATCTGCTCCTTCTTGGGCAGCAGCTCCATGCGGCCGTCGGCGTCCATAGCCTCGAGCTCTTCCATGCGAGCAACGCGAGAGCGGATGGTGACGAAGTTGGTGAGCATACCGCCGAGCCAGCGAGCGTTCACGTAGGGCATGCCGCAGCTGTTAGCAGCTTCGGCAACGCTTTCCTGAGCCTGCTTCTTGGTACCCACGAAGAGGATGGTGCCACCGTTGGCAGCCAGGTTGCGCACGAAGGTGTACGCCTGGTCCATGCCCACGAGGGTCTTCTTCAGGTCGAGGATGTAGATGTCACCACGATTGCCGAAGATGTACGGCTTCATCTTGGGGTTCCAGCGGCGGGTCTGATGACCGAAATGCGCACCTGCGTCGAGCAGGGTCTGGATAGAGACCTTCTCCATGTTTACTCCATTCGTTAATCCTCTGCGCGCGTTCAACCCCGGTCCGCAGCCTTTTTCGGTGGCCACTAGCGGGCACGAGTCCGGCACGCATGTGTAATAAGAAACTTCGCTATTCTAGCACGCTCACTCGTATGCGCAATACGAATCACGCATGGCACCACGGGCCCTACACACGGCGTTACGCCATGCGCCACACCTTGTATGCACGTTGAAAAGAGGCACTACACGCCATACCAACCGATACCCTCTGCGCGCCACCCCACGCGCACGAGCATGTCGTTTTCGGATTTGCTCGTCGTGTAGTTATGCGAACCCGACTTGGCATTCGGATTGTACTGACGGTACAGCGGCACCGACTTTGCGGTATCGGAATACCAACCAACGCCTTCGTAGCGCCAGCCCAGCTTGCGCAGACCATCGCGCTCTTCCTTGCTCTTGGTGTAGTGGTGGTCGCCACCATTGGGGTTGTACAGGCGGTATACCGGATCGCCCGTGGTGGGCGCATTCCAGCCAATGCCCTCGTAACGCCAACCCAACTTGCGCAAATGATCGCGTTCGCTCGAGCTCGCCGTATAGAAGTGCTCTCCCCCGTTGGGGTTGTACAGGCGATACATACCCTGCGATGGCTTCTTGGAAATCGTGAACGTACCCGCGGCGGTTCCCGCATACGAACCCGCGCCCGCGACGTGCACCGTGGCGGTTCCCACAGCAACGTTATTACTGTAGGAAACGGTATAGTCGGAACCCGCGGTAAGGGTTACGCCATTCAGCACGACAACGGGGGCGGGGGTAATAGCCGAACCCGTATACGTCGCGCCTTCCGCAGTAACGCTTGCCCCCGAGATATCGGCCCGCGTTACCTGGAACGTAGCCTGCGTAGAGCCTAGAAAATTCCCAACGCCCGTAATGGTTGCAGTTGCCTGCCCCACGGCCACATTGTTCGCATACGAAACCGTATAGTCAACGTCCCTGGTAAGCTGCTTCCCGTGAAACGTAACCACTGGCTCGGGCGAAACGGCAGAGCCAGTATACGGTGCATCGCTCACCTGGACGGTCGCATCGGCAATGTTGCCGCCCGTTATGTCAAACGTAGCGGCGGCGCTTCCCTCGTAGTTACCCACGCCCGTAACGGTGACGGTTGCCACGCCTGGAAGCTCATTGTCCGCATAGGACACAGCGTAATCGACGCCCTTCTGCAGCACCACGCCCCCAACCGTTACCTGCGGTTCGGGCTCAATTGCGGCACCCGTGAACGCATACGACTGGTTGGGCAGCGCAATCTGAGCCCCTTCGAGCGAAACGGCCTGAATGGTAAGCGTGCCATTACTGCAGGTAACGCTATAGTTGCCCGCCTTGGCGCCCAGATCGACGGAGGGAACCAACGCATACGAACCCGCAGCCAGTTCGCTGATATCCTGGATCACTTCAGTCGTGCCGCCCTCATAGCACACGCGCACCGCAACGTCGCACGTGTCACTGCCCCGCAGGCCCGAAACCGTGCTTTCGTACGACGCGGGCGCCGCAGAGCCATACGGCAAGGCAAGGTCCGCCACAACGACGGTAAGGGGCGCGGGCGCAATCTGGAACGTACGCTCCTGCTGGTTCGCATAGTACGGACCCAAGCCCGAGATAGTCATCGAAGCCTCGCCCACGTCAACGTTATTCGCATAGGAAAGCTGGTAGTCCACCCCACGCGTAAGCCCCACGCTCGCAAAGCCAATAACGGGATCTGGCTCTATGGGACCGCCCGTGTATTCCATGGGATGCAACCCCACCACCTGGACAAACGACGTATTGTCCATAAGCCCCATTACGACGAAGTAACCCGACGCCTGTCCCTCGTAGTTGCCCGTCCCCTGAACGGTAACGCGCGCAAGGCCCGGACGAACGTTATCCGCGTACGACACCACCGTGAAATCGGTATTGACCGCAAGCGTCTTGCCAGCCAGCGATACCGTGGGCACGGGAGTCAAGGCGGCCCCCGTGTATGCCTGCGCCGATGCGGAAACGGATGCCGAAGAAAGGGAGGCCTTCACGATGTTGAACGACCCCGTGGCCGTACCCTTGTAATTCCCCTTACCCGTAACGGAGACGGTGGCGGTGCCAACATTCACGTTGGCGTTATAGCCAACGGTATAGTCCGCACCCGAACGCAGCGTAACGCCATTCAGCACAACGGTTGGCGCGGGAGACTGCGCCTGCCCGGCATATTCGCAGTCGGGCGCGGTAACAACGGCTCCCGACAGATCCTTTTGCGCAATGGTGAACGGAGCGGAAACGCTGCCGGCGTACTGCCCCAAGCCCGTTGCCACGGCCACAGCTTGCCCCGCGTTCACATTGTCCATGTACGAAACGGAATAATCGACGCCCGGAGTGAGCACCGTGCCGCCATAGCGCACGACGAACGAGGGCATTATGAGCGAGCCGGTAAACGTCTGGCTCGCAATGGCGTCGATCGTGGCGTCCGAAAGGCTATAGGGGCGCACGTCAACCGTACCCGTAACGGAGGCGGTAAGGCCAAACTCATTCGAGAGCGTTGCCGTAACGGTTACCGAACCCACGTTGTAGCCAGTGACAACGCCATCCTGCGTAACGCCGGCAACGGAGGGATTGCTGGAAACCCACGTCCATGAGCCGTCGCCATCGTAGGGAACGGTAAGGGTACACGACTCGCCAGGAATGACGGAATGACCGCCCAACGTGGCGTTGCCATTCACGATATCAAGCAGCTGAAGCGCATGGTAGGCGTTAACCAGACCGTAGCCCGTGTAGGGATCCCAGCCCGCCGTGGCATTGTCGCGCACGGAACCATTGGTGTTGTAATTCGTGTAGACCAGGTCGGTGGCGGTGGCGTACATGACAGACTTCGCCCTATCGACGCTCAAGCCGTCATCGCGAGCGTACAGCAAAGCAGCGACGCCCGCCACATACGGGCAGGCCATGGAGGTGCCCGACTTGTAACCATACGAACTCGTCGAACCATACACGGTACTGTAAATCGTCGTTCCCGGCGCGCAAATGTTCTTGTTGGAGTTCCCCTTCGTCTGGCTGGAGGTATTGTAATTGGAGCTCGTATAGCGCGTAATCACGCCCGTCGAAGTATTTCGCGTCACGTTGATGACGCCCAGGCACGTGCCGTAGTCGCTGGGATAGTTCACGTCGGGGCCATCGGTGCCATCATTGCCAGCCGCACCAACCGAAAGAATACCCTGCGCAGAGGCGGCATCCATGGCGTTAACGAACGCCTGGTCCTCGGAGCCCAGTGAGTCCATCGAACCACCCAGACTCATATTGACCACGCGAACAGGGGCCTCGGGATGCTCGGTGTTATACGACGCGATGTACGCATACGCCCGCACCAGGTCGCTGCTGTTCGCGATGGTCATCGACTTCTGTATGCCCGTATCCTTCTTCGTTTCCGTAAGCGAATAGAACACCTTGACGGGCATCAGGCCTGCATTGTAGGAAACACCCGCAACGCCCTTCCCGTTATTCGCCACACCCGCCACAATACCCGCCACGTGCGTACCATGACCCAGAATATCCGTCATGTCCTCAATGGACGATTCATCGACGTCGTATATATAATCCTTGTCCTCGTAATCATGGGCGTCGACGGCCATGTAACTATCCACGATGTTATCGGCCAGGTCCTCATGATCCATGCGGCACCCGCTATCCAGCACGGCAACCACCACGCGGCCCTCCGTGCGCTGAATATCCCACGCCTCATACGCCGCCATGGAAGACAGGCCCCACAAGAGAGATTGTTTCGAGTCATCAATCGACGTTACCGCAGGCAAAAGAGCCGAAGACGGAGCAACCAATCCGTCGTCGGACGAATCCGTAAACAACGAACCAGCCGAAGAGTCATCGTCTTCAGCCAGGTAGTAGCAATAATCGGGCTGAGCCACCCGGCCCGCCGTTTCCAGGGCAGACACCGCCGCCGGCACGTCGTAGCCCTCGGCAAGGTGAAGCACGACGAAACCCAGATCGACGTCTTCCTGGGCAACCTTCTGCGGTTGCACGCACTCCATCGACGCCACGAACGTGGAAACCTCTTCGGGGGCATCCTCCTCGCCCAACAGCAACATGACCTCGTAGGGAACGTATGGCTCGCGCTCCATAGCGGATTCATCTTTTACCAGCTCGTACGTGGATTCAGAATGCGATTGCGATTCGCTTGCGGCCCCGGAATCGCCTGGCGCGTCATCGCCATTCTGGGCATCGAACACCATCGCCTTATTCTGGACGGAATCACTCACGTCAGGCTCAGGCACCGTGGTGCCACCCATGCCGCACCACCACGCAACGACAGCAACCGCCACGCATGCCACGGCCGCCGCTATGCATGCGATGCGCTTGCGCCGCCGATATGTCGTCGTACCCCACGCCATGCTACAGCCCATACCAGCCAATGCCCTCGCCACGCCATCCGGCCTTTACAAGGAAATTGTTCTCGGCCTTACTCGTGGTGTAGTTATGCGAACCCGACTTGGCATTCGGGTTGTACTGGCGATAGAGCGGCGTAGTCTTGGACGTATCGGAATACCAGCCCACGCCCTCGTAGCGCCAGCCCAGCTTGCGCAGGCCGTCGCGCTCGGAAGTGCTCATGGTGTAATGGTGGTCTCCCCCGTTGGGGTTGTAGAGGCGATACACCTCGGCACCCGACGTGGGCGCCATCCAGCCTACGCCCTCATAGCGCCAGCCCAGGCGCTTCAAATTGTCGCGCTCGGAGGTGCTTGCCGTATAGAAGTGCTCGCCTGAATTGGGGTTATACAGGCGATGCATCGACTGGCTGCCCTGCGTGATGGAAAACGTACCCGTGGTCACCCCCGTGAAGTTCCCGCCCGACACCGCCTTCACGCGCACCGAGCCCGTACCCGGATTCACGTTGCTCGAATACTGCAACGTGTAATCGGTTCCTTCCTGCAGCGTCTTGGCGCCATATGTCACCGTCACCTTGGGCTTTAGCTCCTTGCCGGTATAGGTAACACTGGGAATGGATATATCGACCTGCGCAATGTCGGCATGCATGATGTTGAACGTCCGGCTGGTGGTTCCATAGCATTCGCCCTTGCCCTGAATCGTCACCGTGGCAAGACCCACGTTCTCGTTGTTTGCGTACGTGAGCACGTAGTCCACGCCCTCCACCAACGAGCGTCCGCCCTGTTCGGCCGTAGCAACGATACCTGGGCAAATGGGGCTTCCCGCATACACCTGATTCTCGATATAGCCAATGACTGCCCTGTTGATATTGAGCGGCGTTACCTTCAGCTCGATGGAGCAGGTGATGTCTTCCGCCAAGGGCTCGCCCATGCGGGCCGTAATGGTCACCGAACCCGAAGCATGCGCCGTCACCACGCCGTTCGCGTCGACCGTGGCTATGGACGCGTCGCTCGTTTCCCACGAGAACGGATACGATCCATCGAACGGCAACGCAAGCGTAAAGGAATCGCCCACCTCGGCCGTGACGTACGTATGCGTCGAACCGTCAGTTGTCGTCATCTGCTTGAACGTCGCATCGCTGCGCTCTTGGAAGTCGGCTTCGCCACGCTGTATCTTCAGCAGCTGCAGCGCATGATACGCATTCACCTCGCCGTAGCCCGTATACGGGTCCCAGCCCTCCGCGGCCTCTTCCACCACCGTGCCTTCATCGTCATACGTCGTATACACCACGTCGGTCGCCGACGCGCAGAGAATGCCCTCCACCTCGTCGGGCGTGAGCGACGGGTCGTAGGCGAACAGCAGCGCCGCGATGCCCGACACGCACGGAGCAGCCATGGACGTGCCATTCATCAGGGCATATGATGTGGTCGTCCCCGAAAGCGGAAAACTCGCATCCCACGTGCTCGCAATGCTCGTGCCGGGGGCGCTAATCTTCTTGTTCGTAGCCCCCTGTACCTGCGAAGCCGTGTTGTAGTTCGAGGATTCCGAGCGCGTAACCCCGGCCGATGCCTGGTCATACTGCAGGTTCATCACATTGAGCGTTTCGGAAAGATCGCCAGGGTAGCACACGTAGGGCACCGTAGCCTCTGTGCTGTTCCCCGCCGCGCTCACGGTGAGAATGCCCGCATCGTGAGCTTCCTTGATACGGGCAACGAGCATCTTGTCGGAACTCATTACGCCCGAATTGAGACGGTCGATCTGTTCCTGCGTGTACACCATCCCCACGCTCAGATTGATCACGCGGACGGAGCCGTAGGCGTCCTTGTTGTTTAGGACGAAGCTATACGCGCGGGCAATCTCGTTCGAATAGGCAGTCACCCCGCTGCCCACCTGCTTAAACACGGTAATGGGAAGCAGATTTGCATTGTACGAATAACCCGCCACGCCCTTGGCGTTGTTCGCCGTTGCCGCGGCAATGCCCGCAACGTGCGTGCCATGGCCCGACACGGAGGTGACGTTCGTCGACGTCTGGCGCACCGCATCATAGGCGAAGACCACGCGGTCCTTCAGGTCCTCGTGATTGACATCGCAGCCCGTATCGAGCGTCGCGATGGTTACCGTGTTTGATCTGGGCTCCTGATCGGTATCCAAGCACCGCACGATACTCCACGCCTCGCGGGCATTCACCGAGTCGATGCCCCACAAGTAGCCTCGCTCGATGTCGTTCGTCTTGGTGTAATAGTTGTCATTGATCACGTACGCATCGGCCAAGGGGGAAGATGCCGAAAGCGTCACGAGGCCACCATCGCCTGACGCCCCTTCCGAGCTTGCGGCCCCAGCCGCAATCTGGGCGCTCACATCTTGAGCTGCCAGCCCATCGTCCATAAGGTGATACACGTAGTTGGGTTGGCACGACCTGCCCGCCTCTTCCACGGCAGCCTGCGCCGTGAGCACGTCCACGCCTTCGGCCAGCTCGAGCACCACAAAGCCTAACGCGATGTCCTCGCCGGTCACACGCTTGGTTACGGACACATCCAAGTCCGCTAAAAACGCCTCGGCGCTCTGAATGGTGTCGGATTCCTCGAGCAACAAGAGCAGCTGATTGAGAACATAGATGTCATCGGGGCCTACCGTAGCCGCGGCAGGGGAAGCAACCGCCTCCGTGCCAGCCTCACCGGCATCGCCGGCATCACCAGGCGCGGGGTCTTGCAGCTCGTAGCCCCCGGACGGAGTGACATACGCCTGTGAAACGTCGTTCACGGGCCCGACCAGCACCTCGCTGGGCCCCTGCGAACCCGGAACGCCCAGCACGAACGCAAGCGCCACACCTGCACAAGCGGCCAGGACGACCCCCGCAATAGCGCCACGCTTCACACGTCCATTCGTTTTCGCACGCAGGGCCATGAGCATCACAACCCATACCAGCCGATGCCCTCGGCACGCCAGCCGAGCCGCACCAGCTTGTCGTTTTCCGACTTGCTCACGGTATAATTATGCGAACCCGATTTGGCGTTCGGGTTGTACTGTCGATAGAGCGGCGTTGCCTTGTACGTATCGGAATACCAGCCGATGCCCTCATAGCGCCAGCCCAGCTTGCGCAGGCCATCGCGCTCTTCCACGCTCATGGTGTAATGGTGATCGCCGCCATTGGGGTTATACAGGCGATACACCGCATTGCCCGTCTTCGGGGCAAGCCATCCAACGCCCTCGTAGCGCCAGCCCAGCTTGCGCAGGCCATCGCGCTCGGAGGTGCTCGCCGTATAGAAGTGCTCCCCCGAATTCGGGTTGTACAGGCGATACATATTCTTCGAGCCCTGAACGATATTGAACGCAGCACGTATCGAACCAGTGTAATTGCCCTTGCCGGAAACGATGACGGACCCCTTGCCCGGCGCCACGTTGTTCTCGTAGGAAAGCGTATAGTCCACACCCTCTTCCAGCGTTACGCCATTGGCGGTAACCACGGGCTTGGGCTTCACGGCAGAACCCGTGTATTCCTGCGAGGAGATGGCCTGGATGGAGGCCTTGGATATGCTCGTGGGCCCCACCGTTACCGTCTGCTCGAGCGTGAGCGAGGGATTCGAAAGCATGGACGCCCTGATCGTGGCGGTTCCCACGCCCGCGCCCGACACCGTGCCGTCGGTTTCGTCCACTGCGGCCACGCTTTCGTCCGACGAGCTCCACAGCCACGTTGCGTTGGGGTCACATGCAACGGAATACGCTGTGGAGCCGCCGAACTCTATGGATTGGGCATCGCAGATGGAGGCGTCGTATACGGTCACGGTCGCACTCTCGGTAACCGTCCTCATTCCGTACGGCCACACATATGCCGTATACGTTACGGAAACCTTCGCCTCACCCGACGAAAGCCCCGTCACCACGCACGACGAGCCCGCTCCTTCCAATGAAATAGTTCCCTGCGGTTCGCAGCTCCATTCGTACGAAGAGCCGCCCGTGTTATTCGCGGACACGCGCAACGTGCCGCCCACGAACAGGGAATTCCCACTTGCGATGTACTGCATTTCCTGCTTCACGGCTTCATAGGCGTTCACTTCACCATAGCCAGTGTAGACATCCCAGCCTTCCCCGGCGACTTCCTCGCCGTTGGTGTACACCAGGTCGTTCGCCGACTGGGCAAGCAGGTACGTTGCGCCATACGGGGTAAGGCTGCCATTTACGCCGAACATGAGGGCCGCGACGCCCGCCACGCACGGGGACGCCATAGACGTGCCAGATTCCGTCGCGTACGAGCCATCGCACCAGGTACTCGTGATATCCGTGCCAGGCGCCGAAATGTCCTTGGTGGTCTGGGACGCCTCATTGTAGTTCGAGCCCGTGGCACGGCGCACGGAATCGCCCGCGCGGTCCAGATTGATAACACCCACCGTGCTTTCCACGAAGTCGCACGGGAAGCAGCTATAGGGCACCTTGTGCGACGTAGAATTGCCCGCGGCGCACACGGTGAGGATGCCGTTTTGGTACGCGCGATTCATGTAGCTCATGAGCTGGAGGTCGTCAACGTCGGTCGAGGTTTGATACCCGCCGATGCTCAGGTTGATCACGCGGATGTTGGCTCCGCGTTGCTTTTGGGCGATAAGGTGGCTATACGCTTTCGCCAGCTTTGCGGAGTCGGTGGAACGGCCCGTCATAACCTTCACGGGATACAGCTGCGCGTTATACGAAACGCCTGCCACGCCTTCGGCGTTGTTCGCCGTGGCTGCAATGATGCCCGCTACGTGTGTGCCGTGGCCGTTGGTGTCAGTCATGGCGGAAAGGCCCGATTCGCCCGTTACCACGTTATACGCACCCGCGAAGTTCCCCGTCAGGTCGGGATGGCTCACGTTGCAGCCCGAGTCCACGACAGCGACGATGACGGGCGAAAAGCCACTTGCCGCATCGTCGACACCGGCAAGCTCCCACGCCGCACGCGCCTTCACGGAATCGAGCATCCAAGACGCCTTGGGATCGTCGATAACGAGCGACTGCGCCACCAGGTCCGATGCCGCTTCTTCCCCCGACTGCGCCGGCAGGGTACCGGACTGCACGGTATCGACGGATGTTGCACCCAAGGAGGAATTGGAGTGCGCCGCTTCGGGATCATCACCCGCGTCCGAGCTCTGGGATTCGGGCTGGCCCGCTGCGACTCCACTGGGCTGGTTGCTTCCGGCATCGCCGCTTGGAGCCTCTACCCCCTCCTGCTCACTCCGCTCGGCTGCCGCCTCGATTGCCTGCGCCGACACGTCGTCGTCCATGAGGTAATACACGTAGTTGGGCTGCGCCTGCGCACCCGTTTCGCGCAGGCGTTCGCTCGCCTGCTCGGGCGTTACGTCATCCGATAGGGCAACCTGCACGAAGCCCAACGATAGGTCCTGGTCGGAAACATCTTCCGTAACGATGAAATCGACTGAACGAAGAAACGCGTTGACGCTTTCCGCGGTAGCGCCCTCGCTAACGGAGAGCAGCAATTCGCCCGGAGTACTCACGATGATATTCGCGCGAGCGGCTTCTTCCAGGGAAAGGGCCGGGGCGATGGCGGATTCGGGCGATTCGCCATCGGAGTCATCCGAGTCGCCAGTCGAATCGCTGGGCTCGGGGGAGGCAGCCAAGGGAGTATCGGGCTGAGATGCGTCATCAGCCTCTGGGGCTGCCGCGCTCTTGAGTGGTTCCTGGATCAGGGCAGACTGCTGAGCTGGGACAAAGGAAACAACGCCCCAAATTACCAGGCACAGCAAAGCACAAGCAACGCCAAGCGTTCGCCCCATTCGTGCACGACGGGCATAGAACATGCCCTTTGCATTTTGCTTCTTCATGCGCGACCAACTAACCCGCGGTACCCCATTCCGCGTCTCTCGAGTATAGCAAGATTGGGCTAAATGGCATGAGATTAGTCACATAAGGAAAGCAAGCCGTTACGAAACGAAGAGGCTATACCTTCAGGACGCATAAGCGCATGTCGAAGGGACGTCGCGCGAGCGGCGCACGCAACCGACACCGAGTCAAGCCAAAACGCATACAACGGACGATGCCGCCTCATACGTTGTTGCCGTGTATACGATATGCGAAGGGGCGCAGCTACCGTACAATACGCGTGAAATCAGACGAGGAAGGGGCATGCCATGACGCAAAGCCAACCCGAAATTACGCAAGAGCAGCTCGAGGCCATCGCCTTCGTGGGTAACACGCTGGGCCCGCTGTTCTACCACGACCCCGCAAGCGGCACCACCGACGCGCTCTTCGAGGCGCTTGGCGGCATCAACGTCACCGAGACCGCTGCTGCCTGGCCTTTCGCAAAGGAAGCCGAGAGCGCAGAAGCACTTGAGCAAATCGTTGCGGCTCTGCGCGAAGTGAAGGACGACAAGACGGCTCTGGCCGAGGAGTTCCGTCGCTTGTTCGTGGGACCGGCGCGCAAAGCCGCCGCACCCTGGGGCTCGGTCTACACCGACCGCGAGAGCGTCATCTTCGGCAAGACCTGCCTTGACCTGCGCGATTGGATGGGCGAGCACGGGATCGAGGCAGTCGTGAAGGAAAAGCATGAACCCGAGGACCACATAGGCCTCATGCTCATGCTGGCGGCATGGATCGCAACGAACCGACCCGAGCTCACCCGCGAGTATCTGGAGCTGCACCTGCTCACGTGGGCGCCGCATTTCCTGGAGCTCATGCAGCAAGAAGCGAAACACCCCTTTTACCAGGGCCTCGCCCAGCTCACACACGCAACGCTCGTAGGAGCCCAGGAGGAGCTCGCACTCGACGTAACCGTCCCGCGCTTCTTCCGCTAGAAATCCGCCTAGCTTTTACCGCAACGAGAGGCCCTATTGGGCCTCTCGTTTTGCGTATGGACCCGCTGACTCATTCGCAACTGATGTATCGGCAAAAATGATAAACTCTCCGACCCCCGGGTTCCAGTGAGTCCCGTACCTTCCCCACCAGCGGCAACCCCGCTTCGGCGTAAGCGCCGCAAGCGGAAACCCGGAACGGCAGCGCCCGGCCATGGTGGCTCCTCGGGGCACTGTGAAAGCATTCAAAAGAACGCGCTATGTTCGGGGCTTCGCTGAGTCGGGCGGGAAACGAAGTTTCCAGCATCGACGCAGCGAAGTGCCGAACAGCGCAAGCAAAAGCATGAACCAGCGAGCGCACGAGCGTAGGTTTCGGCCCGCGCGGGGCCGAAACCAGGCGAGCAGCGGAGCGGGTGCCCCAAGGAGCCACCACGGCCGGGCGCGGTCGGGACAGAAACCGAGAGCAACAAAAAGCCCGCCGAAGCGGGCTTTCAAGTTCAGGGGAAGTTACGGGCGAACGATCTTCATGCCGCTCTGCACGGAACCGACGATAACGCCAATGCCGTAGTCGGCTGCATGAATCATCTGGCCGCCACCAATGTAGATGCCGCAGTGACCAGACTTTACCGCAACGTCGCCGGGGCTGGGGTTGCTCACTGCAGAGTAGCCCATCAGGCTGCTAGAGGTGAACACGCGCGCATGGCGACCGGTGATGCAGTAACTTACCAGACCCGAGCAGTCGTAGCTGGAGGGGCCAACAGCGTCCCACACATAGGGAGCACCCAGGCACGAGTACGCACGGCTTACGGCATCGCTGCCGCCTTCGTACACGCCGCCCGAAGACGAACCAGAATCGTCGTCATCGTCGTCGTAGTAGCTAGAGCCGCCACTGCTGCTCGAGCCGCCGCTCGAAGATTCGTTGGCAGCGCCTTCATCGGCGGAAGCTTGAACAACGGCTGCAGCCGCTGCCGCTGCGGCAGCTTCTTCGGCCGCACGCTTCTGCTCGACGAGCTCGGCGACTTCAGCGCTGAGGCTGTCGTAGTATGCCTGCATTTCGGCAACCGTAGCCTCGGCTTCGGCCTGCACCTGAGCAGCTTCCTCGGCCTTCTGGCGAGCGGTTTCGGCCTGCGCGGAGTATTCGTCCTTGGCCTCCTGCAGAACCTGGCGTTCCGTCTTCACGTCCTCGACGAGCTGAGCGTCTTCTTCGTTCATATCGGAAAGCAGGTCGAGACCCGTGGCAAAATCGGCAAACGTAGCCGCACCCGTGAGCACTTCCAGGAAGGTGCTGGAACCGTTGCGATACATGGAGCGAGCACGCGTGCCCAGGCGCTCCTGAAGAGCGGAAATCTTTTCATTCTGCTCGTCGATCTTGACTTGCGCTTCATCGCGCTTCGTCTCGGCGTCCTCCTGCTCTTGAAGAGCAGTGGTGTAATCGTCGGAAGCCTGATCCAGGCTTGCCTGCATAGCTTTAAGGGAAGCAAGCGCGGTATCGGCCTCTGCCTGCTTGTCGGTGATTTCATCGGCAAGCGCAAACGAGGGATTCGCAAGCGTCATAGCGCCAAGGGCGGCTGCTCCCGCAATGAACGAACGTCGAGGGAACGAGGTGATTTTAGTGTTCATGTATTCCCTGCCTACTTTAGTCGGTAGTACTTCGGCTTCAGCCATTTTAGGGTGACATTGGACAAAAGGCAACTAATGTGGAGACGAGCGAGACGAAATAGTGGCTGTTCGGAGGGGCAATTTTGTCGACTGGGTATACATCCACTAGATTCATTGGGGCTAATTCCGCCATGTCAACTAGATATTGTGGTCGTTAGATACTGGCACGGTATCATTCCGCAAATGAACCCGTTTTCCAAGCTCCACATTTCTGTGAAGATTCTACGCACGGCTTGTGCCGGAGCCCCTTTCGAACAGAGCGAACCTCCCCGTGCGCCACGCCGCGCCCAAACGCTCCCTACGCAGGCCCCCTTACCACTGCCCCGGGCGTGCCATTCCATGGCCTATTTTCCTTAAAACCTCCAATAAAGCGCTATACTGGATATACCAGCTCGGAAAGGAGTCGCCGCACACGTCATCACCCTGTGCCCGCCGCTCGTCCAGCTGTTTTTTATACCCCATATTTCTGAGAGGTGATTTTCATGGAGATTACCGTCACCGGCCGCAAGATGCCCATCACCGACGCTCTCAAGTCCTATGCGGAAGAGAAAATCGGCAATTCCATGAAGGTTATGGACATCGATCCGCTGATTGCGGAAGTCGTCCTGCACATGGAGCAGAACCCTGCTATCGCCTGCCCCGCCGTGTGCGAGGTAACCATGACCGCCAAGGGCCACATCATCCGCGTTGAAGAGCGCGAAGAAGACATGTACGCGGCAATCGACGTCGCAGCCGCCAAGGTCCTGCGCCAGCTGCGCAAGTTCAAGACGCGCGTTGTCGAGCACAAGACCCGCACCAAGGCCGAGAGCATCCGCACCACCGCCGAGGAAACCGACTTCGACGCCCTCATGGAAGAGCTCGCCGACGATGCCGTCGTGCGCGAGAAGGACGTTGAGTTCCTGCCCCTCACGGAAGAGGAAGCGCTCGTGCAGATCGACCTGCTGGGCCACGACTTCTTCGGCTACATCGACCGCGACACCGATACCTTCCGCATCCTGTATCGCCGCGACAATGGCGGTTACGGCCTGCTGAAGCAGATCTAGTATCTAGCTCGCATAGCTAAACCAAGGGCGTCCGTTCCAATTGGAGCGGACGCCCTTTTATGCCCGGAATCGCTTGGCGGAAAAGACTAAAACCCTATTTGGGCAAAATCGGCCTTGCCCGTGTAAAAAATTCGTCGTTCTGAACATTTTCGAGGGCAATAACTCGCTCATCGAAAGACGCCACCAGGCGTTATGCGTACGAGACGTAGCGCATGCACGCAAAATAAGGTGTCAAACGGCAAAACGATGTTCAGAACGACGATTTTTTTACAATATGAGCCTCGATTTTGCCCAAACGCCTCTGACAGGCAGGAAATGGGAAGCCAGGTGACAGAAGAACCGTCCCACTGTCACCTTTGTCACCTTGTCACACCCGCATGGCGTTGCGGCGCGTTTCGATGAGGGAGAGCAGCTCTTGGCGCGTATGCACGCCCGTCTTCTCGTACACGTGACGCACGTGCGATTTCGACGTATTGAACGAAATGCCCAGGTCCTCGGCAATAAACTCGATGGTGCGGCCCTTCGAGAGCAGCACGAGCACCTCGCGCTCGCGCTTCGAGAGATTGGTCTCGTCGGCAAGCTCCTCGCAGCTACGCATCCAAGAACCCTTGCCCGCCAGAGCCGCATCCTGCGCAAACGGGTCGAGCAGCGCCGAAAAGCCCTGCGAGGTATCACCGCCTGTCTTGGCGAACATGTCATCAAGCGCGCCCTCTTTGAGCACCACCATGGCCGTAGCGGCAAGCGCAAACAGCAGGGCAACCGAGGCAACGACCATCATATTCGTAGGGTCGCCGCTGGCCGTTTGGATTTCCATGGCAAGCACGTTTCCAACGGTCGTGCCCAGGGCAGACGCCCCACGCCCCCAGCCAAACACCTGCACGGCGGAAAGCTGCGTACGATCGGATACGTGCGAAAGCAGCACCCAGATGAACATGATGAACACGTTGTACACCACCGTGGGCAGCAGGCCATGGCCCTCTAGGTGGCCACCCGTCACGGGGATGACGAGCAAGCTGATGCTCGCCAGCAGAATGAGCGGATAGTACAACCGCACGAGGTCAAATCGAGCGGACAGCACGCCGGAAATGATGAATACGACAATGGCCACAAGACCAATGAGGAACATGGCGATGGACCCATCGTCGGAAACGGACGAAAGACCCACCGCAGAATGAGCACCCCCGCTTGCAAAACTCGCGGCAAGCGAGAATACGAACGTCGCAAGGACGAGCCTGACCAAGAACCCATGAGGAAGGTGATGAGCGGGGCTTTCCGCGGACTTCTCTGCAACGCCACGCTGCCCGCTACCCGTAAACGAAAGGGTAAGCACAGCCGCGATGAGCGGTAACAGCGTAAGAATGTCGAGCCCGAGCACGGCGGGCACGCCAACGCACACGAAGTAGATCATGGTGGCGAACAGGAACGACACCGACGTGAGCATGAGCGCCTTACGCGCAGAGAGGCTCCCGTAGATCGTGCCTATGCGCAGCGCAATCAGCGCCGTGCCCACGCCCGTAAGCACGCAACCAGCATGGTAGATGGGACCCTCGGGGTCGGACTGCAAGCCATACGCAAGCGCAGCCGTGGCCAGAGAGGCCAACAATGCCGCAAGCATGACGAAGCGGCGGCGCTCCAGCAGACGTTCGAAACGACGATGGAACACAGCCGCAAGCACCAACGTCACCGTGAGTGCGATGGTGGATGATATGTACATGGAAAACTTGGGCACGAAGGATTCGACCCCTGCCCAAGCTTCCAGTACCTGGCTGCTATAGCACAAGAAAATCCATGCGTAATAACAACCAAGAGATAAGTATTTCAAACTAGGCCATTGCTCTTCGATTTCGCGAGCGAGATCGCCCACGCCACGCGATTCGCGGCCCTTGCTCTCCGTCTGCATAACCGCTTCCCTCCGTAAATACGTCCTCCCCCGACGTAAAACGTTATCTAGGATAGCCTACGGTTCCACCTTGTCCATTCTTGACTTTTTGCTGGCCAAGTCCCTCAAGGGGAAGGTAATCGCATGCACGGGGCAGGCATCTGCGCACTTGCGACACTTCGTGCAATCGTGCATGGGCTGAGAATTCACGGCGTCGTGCAAATCGATGCCCTCGGGGCACGCCTTCGCGCACGCGTCGCACTTCTGCCCCTTCGACTCCTTCAGGCACACCGACGCATCGCTCTTTGGACGGAACGTGCGATTGGCACGCGAAATGAGCGAGAGCAGCGCCCCCAGCGGGCAAAAGCGATGGCACCACGAACGCAGCACCACGACTTCGACGATCAGCAGCGCCGGGAACACCACGAGCGACAGCGTCGTCTCGTTCAGCTGAAGCAGACGCCACAGTGCGATGATGGTGGCAAACGATAGACCCACGGGGCAGATCAGGCAGAACACGGGGAAGCCGAACACGGCCGTGGTGAGCAGCGTTCCACCAAGCACCCAATTGCGCGAATCGTCCAACCCGCCGCGCTTGACGTTTGCGGGGAACAGTTTCGAAAGCACGCCGCTCTTCCCCGAAGCCTTGGCGGAACCGTCCGCGTCCTCGCCGTGCACCTCGGCGCAGCGAGCAGCGCTCGCGCAGGCAGCACAGTCCGACTTCTCGGCATCGTCGGATTCGGCCTTCTCGATAGCCTGCGCCTCGGCCTTCGCATGGCGCTTGTCAGCACCAAACAGGCGCTTCACCAGCGGAACGGGACAACCCCATGCGCAGAATGCGCGGCCCAGGATAACGGTGACCACCACGGTAATGGCGAGGGCGATAAGCGCTGGGGGCACGAACGTCTTCGAGGCAATGAGCGTCTCGAGCGCACCCAGGGGACAAATGGCCGTAATGTCATACAGACCCCATTGCGACGGCGTGCCCACGCCCGTATGGAACGCAAGCCCCACGCAGACGATGCCCAGCACGCACAGCACGCTTATCGTGCGCAAAACGGAGCTCTTCTTCATCGGACCACGTATCCTTCCACTTCAGATGCAGGGCGAACCACGATGCCGCGGCGCTTGCCGCCCGCAAACTGCCCATATACCAACGCTGGGCACACGTTTTCGCAGACGCCACACCCATTGCACAAGTCGGCATTCACCACGGGATGACGTCCCGAATCGAGCGTGATGGCCTGGTACGGGCATGCATTCACGCAGTCCTCGCACGACTGGGTGTACGACAGGCACCTATCCGACTGAACCACGGCGATACCGATCTTCTCGGTCTCCTCGTTGAAGGGAACGATGGCGCCGGTTGCGCACACGCGCGCGCAGTCGTCGCAAAAATCGCAGATGCCACGATGAAAATCGAGCGTGGGCGTACGTGCATTCAAGAAGCCATCCTCCACGGTCGCCAGGGTAATGGCGCCCGTATGGCATACGCTGCGGCAACGATCGCACTTCACGCAACGCGAGATGAACTGAGCCTCATCCTGACCGCCCGGGGGACGCAGCAGCGAGCCGTCGCCCGCGAACGCGCGGGTAGCGCCACCAAGCGCACCCAGAGCCGCAGTGGCCCCCAGGAATCCGGCAAATGCCCTTCTGGTAACAGCCACGACTACACCGCCACCGCTTCGGGAAGCTCTTCGTCCATCCAAGCCGGGTGCAGATCGCCCGCATCGCCCTGAACCCCGGCCAGTTCGGCTGCGCCATCAAGAAACGCCGCCTCTTCTTCCAGGTAGCCACGCGTGATCAACGCAATGGCGCGGTAGAAGTCGGTCTGCGCATGCGTATCGACGGCGTCGCAGAAGCGCGGGAACCAGTTCTTCTGGTGATACAGGAAGAAGCCACGCTGCAGGGCCACGAGCTCGGCAAAGCGATCGTAGTTCCCCGCCTCGAGCACGCGCGCCGATTCTTCGGCCAGAAGCGCCGCAAACTGAAGCTCGAAGCTAATGTGGTCTTCGGGAATGGTGTTGCCCTCGGGAAGGTCGTAGCCAAACGTGCGATAGTACGACAGAGCCTTGTCGCGGGCATCCTGCATCAGGAGCCCATCGTCACTCGTAAACACGGATTCATACGGCGGCGCCGTGATCTTGTCGTACTGACCTGCGCCCAGAAATACTCGAGCGTAGTCGACGGCCAGATCCTGCCGTGTTCCCGAATCGCGATACTTCAAATAGTCGGCAATGCGGGCATACCCACGGGAAACCAGCGAGTCATCGCGCTCGAATTCGATGCGGGAAAGAGCCTCGATCTGCTCTTCGGTAAGCTCCTTGAAATACACGCTTGCCAGGAAGCCGCAGAACTCGGCACGCGCCTTGCACGCCTCAGCCAACTGCTTCGCATCTTGTACGTCCATGATTATCTCCTCATCTTGCGAAACGGGATGCCCCGCCGCGTTGAAACTCGCCGCCCGTCGCAGGGACTGCGACGGGGTGCCCGGATGCCATACGGTCTTGCAGCGAACCTGACATCCGGGACCTTTATACATGGGCTCGCGGGTTGGAGGGAGGAAGGGACCCCGCGAGCCCCGAATGCTGTTACTTACAGCGTGACGCCAAACAGCGCCATGAGCGCATCGCTACCGAGCCACATGAGGCAGCGGAACGCGATTGCGCCAACGCAGCCACATGCCAGCGCCAGGCCAGCGAAGGCAAGCGCGGATGCGGGCTTGCGGGTGATGGCAACGCCGCATGCCAGCGGGGCAACGCCACCAACCAGGACCACGGCGCCCCAGAACAGCGGAGCCTGAGCGCCAGCGGAAACGCCGGAGACCATGCCGAACACGAGCGCGAACACCACGGCAAGCGCGCCGCCGAGCACGGTTTCCCAGCCAGCGAACACGAGGGCCTCTTCGGCCTCGCCGCGATAGGCGCAGAGCAGGGCCCACAGGGCGCAACCAGCGGCAGCAGCCGTACCCAGGTAGCCCAGGGGCAGGCCAATGTTGTTCCATGCGAGCTGGGAGGACATCATGTAAGAGAAGCCGCACGAGAACGAGAACACCGGAGCCATGATGACGCCCAGGGCAGCGAACGCCTTACGAGCGCCCGCAGAAGCATCGCGCTTCCACAGCAGCACCAGGATGAGACCGATGAGCGCATCGATGCCCAAGAGCAGTGCCTCCAGGAAGATGCCCGGAGCGGGGTGAGCCAGAACGCCGAATATCCTATCGACGTGGGACAGGTGCGTTGCCGAGACGATGCCGCCCGCGATCAGGAGGACGATCGCGATGATGGCAGCCAGGGAGGTCGTCTTCTTTGCCATGCCCTTGAACTCGTCAATGCACGCGCATCCCAGCAGCCACGAACCAGTGCCCGCGATAGCGGTGAACAGAACGAGGGACCATTGGATTTCCATTACGCTCTCCTTCCTATTCGCCGTCTACCGGATACGCATCGGTACGCGGATATTCGGGCGCCTTGATGCGCGGATACCACGTGCCGACCATGTCGGTCATGATGTAGTGGGTTGCAGGATGATTGCCCACGTCCTGCAGCGTGTGGATCTGGTCGTCGGAGTACTTCGCGAGCTCCTTCGAAACGTCGGAGTTCGGATCGTCCAGATCGCCGTAGAAACGAGCGCCGGCAGCGCAGCTCTTCACGCATGCGGGAAGCTCGCCCTGGCTGGTCAGCTGGCCGCAGAGGGTGCACTTCTCAACGCACTTCTCTTCCTTGTTCCAGGCGCGCACGCCATAGGGGCAGGCCATCATGCAATACTTGCAGCCGATGCACTGCTCCTTGTTCACCAGCACGACGTTGGTCTTCGGGTCTCGGTAGCTGGCGCCCGTGGGACACACGTTCACGCAGGGAGCATCTTCGCACTGCTGGCACATGGTGGGCAGCGCGTAGCGCGTCATATTGGGGTACTCGCCCACGGGGCCCACGGTCAGCACGCGCGACCAGCGCTCGCCCAGGGCCACGCCATTTTCCATCTTGCACGCCACCTCGCAGCTGAAGCAGCCGGTGCAGCGGTCAAGGTTAACGACAATGCAATTATGCGCCATAGTCAAACACATCCTCAGTGGTATCAGAGAACTCGGGCATCCAGGGCTCGAACTGCTCGGGTTCGGACCAGATGGACTTCAGGATCTCGTCATTGCTGGGCGACACCTTTACCTGGAAGCCACGCAGAATGTACGAGCCATATACCGGGTCATAGGGGGGATCGTTCTTCGTGAGCACGTTGATATTGCATGCACGATACGCCTGAGCCGGGTCATCGGAGTCAAGCAGCTCGGGCAGCCAGAAGCGCTCCTGGTAGAGAACGCCCTCGGGGATGGCCGTGGTGACGCGAGCCTTGCCATGCGTCTTGCCGCGACGGCTCTCGATGTTGACCCACTCGTTGTCGGTGATGCCGTACTTTTCGGCATCCTTGGGGTTGATCCACATCTCGGGCACGGGATAGATCTCGCGCAGATACGGGATGTTGCGCAGCGTGCCATGGTGATACATGGGCAGACGGCCCTCGGTGATGACCAGCGGATATTCCGTGTCGGTCAGCGGGGACTCAGCGGGCTCATGATAGATGGGCATGGGCTCGTAATCCTGCGATGCCGCGGGAAGCTCCAGATGCTCGGCCTCCTTGCAATGAGCCCAAGGATAGCCCGTGCGACCCAGAATGGTGTTGGACTCGCAATAGACCTCGATCTTCTTCGAGGGCGTGCCGAAGCCCTTGGGCTTACCGGTGCTCTCGTCGGTCTTCAGATAGGTGTAGTACGTACGGTACTCGTCAGCCGTGCACCACTCGAACACGCCCTTTTCGCAAGCCTCTTCCCAGGTCATCTTGTCGGCCAGCTTGAAGAGGTGCTGCTTCTGCTTCTCATACTCGTTCTTGTAGAACGGCGTGGTCATGCACTCGTTGGCATCGAATGCCTTGGGGCAATGCGTGTTGCCCAACTCGGCACACTTCTGAACAATCTGTGTCCAGATAATGCCCTCTTCAACGGTCTCGTACAGATGCGTAACAGCCTGACGCATGACGACCGTGTTGAGCTGCGGAATGGGGAGGTTCGTCTCGAGCCATTCGGTGCAGGGAAGAATGAGGTCGGCGCACAGCACGGAGAATGCCGTGGGATACATGTACACGTGCACGATGTAGTCCAGGTTCGGCACGATGTCGTCCAGGCAGGTGGAGTTGCCGAGCACGACGTGCTTGTTGCCCGAACGTTCGATCCACATGTGGATCTGGTAGGGGTCGCCGTCTTTCATGGCCTTGAACACCGAGGGGATGTGAGCCATATCCCAGCAGATGAGGCCCTTGTACTCGGTGTAGCCGCAGCGCTTCATGACCTTGTCCTGCGTGAGCAAGCGCGGGGTGTTGCCTAGCTGGTCCTTCACAGGTGCGTTCGGGAACTTCTGAAGCATGGTGCCAGGCTTCTCCACGTTGCCCATGAGGAATTCCAGGGTGAGCGCGGCGAGGGCGTTTGCCTGAGTCTGACCGGTCTGGTCGGCATACACGCCCTGCATCAAGCTCGACTGGCCGTTGGGGTCGGTGTAGATCTCCAGGGCCTTCTCGATCATCTTGGCATCGAGCCAGCAGATCTCGGCAGCCTTTTCGAGCGTCCACTCCTCGCAGTTCTCCTTCAGCAGCTGGCCAGCGGTGCTGCACTTCATGCCATTGACCTCGTAGGTGCCAAAGAGTGCAGGCTGAACGCCTTCGGCCATGGGGAACTGAACAACCTCGGGCGCGTTGATGGCAGGATTCCAGATAACGTAATCCTTGTCCGTGCCGTCCAGGCCCGCTTCGGTCGCCTTCAGCGTGAGGCGCGTGTTCGGGTTAATCAGATACGGCATGTTGGTCCAGGTGGTGCAGAAATCCTTGTCGTACTTCTCGTTCTCCAGGATCCAACGCGTCCACGCCAGGAACAGAGCGATGTCCGTGCCGGGGCGAATGGGCAGCCACACATCGGCCTTTGCGGCATCGAGCGTGTAGCGGGGGTCTACGACGACCGTCTTCAGGCCCTGGGGACGATTGCGCAGCTCGGCGAGAGCGCGACCACCCGTGGCAGCCGAAGAGTTGCTGGGGTCGGTGCCCCACAGCACCAGCGACGTGACCTTGCTGTCGGTGAAGTAGTAATCCCAGCCGTTCGAGTCAGAGAACGACAGGTTGTTCGGCTTGCCAGCGCCATACGCAAGCAGCGATGCGCCCATGCGGGGCAGGTAGCACTGCGAGCAGCCAGGCTCCCATACGTTCGGGGTGTTGATTGCCTCGCCAAAGCGCTTGATATTCGAAAAGTGCGGATTTCCGCCACCGCCGGTGGAAACGCTGATAGCTTCGCTACCATACTTGTCGGAAACCTCGTTAATCTTCGTGGCCACTTCGGTAAGGGCCTCGTCCCAGCTGATGCGCTCCCAAGTATTCTTACCACGCTCGCCCACACGACGCATGGGATACTTGTTGCGGTTCGGATGGTACAAGGCCTGAATGCCTGCCATGCCCTTGGCGCATACGCCGCCCTGGCTCATGGGGCTCTCGGGGTTTCCCTCGATACGCACCACGCGGCCATCACGCACATGCGCCAGAACAGCGCATGATGCGATGCACGCGCGACACGAGGTCTTGTAGATCTTCTCCTCCCCACTGGTAGCTGCTTTGGCGGGATCGGCTTCAACCAGACTGTCCTTCAGGCTGATTCCCAAACCAGCCACGGCGCCAAGCGCTACGGCGGATTTGCAGAATCCCCTGCGGGTGATTTTGGTTTCTCCCATATTCCTTCCTTCTCCCTATATCCTGTCTTTCCTCATCAATCCCAGTGCTATGCGCAAACCGGAATAGAATCAGCCATGTGAATGCCCTCTTCGGTGGTGCGCCAGGCGCCATCCCACACGATTCCGCCCACCGTTTCCAGCTTCGATACGAAATAGCCGGCAAACACGGTCTTGGGGGAATACAGGGCCGGATGCCCCGAAAGGGCTGTCTCGATTGCGGGAAGGCCAACCGCCTCACGGCAGGTATCGAGCACAATGCGATACGCATCGGCGTAGCCTTCCGGCTCCTCCTCAATGAGCTGCGCGAAGCGAGCGCAGGGATCGTACTGTTCAAGGGCGCGCAGACCCGCTTCCGACGTCACGAGCTCGTAGTCGTAGGCACGCGCGTCCTCGGCTTCGGGATCCACGTCCTCTTCGTAGATAGGGGTCGCATCAATCGCACCCGCATCAATGAGAATGCGCAGCAGCGTATGAGGCGTCTGCGTGCTCATGTTCATAACGGGTTCGTCGGCCAGGGCCACTTCCACTTCGCGATAGGAAACGGACTCGCGACATGCGTTCATGCACGCGCACATGGGCAGCGTGTTCGAACGGTTCAGGGAAAGATGGGAGCAAACCTCCGCAAACACGACTTCGGGGTCGCTCGGGCAATCGAGCGCCTTCGTCATGATCTCTTCGTTGTTGCTTGCGTCAGGGCATTCCCCGTCTTGCGCCGTACAAGACACGGCTTCTGCGGGGGCCACAGCGTGGTCCTGATATTCCATTGCTCCTCCGATTTCGTCTGCGACGGCCTCCTCCGCCGTCTCCGAACGGTACCGAAGGTACGGGAAGGTCCCAGGGAGCAACAACTTCAATTGTTCGTGAAATCCACTCTCACCAACGGGTTTTTCTTGGTGAGACAACGCTCACCAACTATTGGTGAAATCTACGTTTTCGCAGGTAGGGCGCAGAGTATTAGACGAGAATATGTTCGTTTAGCCTAACTCGAATCCCCGCGAACAAGACACGTAAGGGCGTTCCTAACCAATGGAAACAGGAGACGAAAACGCGTTTGCGCCTCAAATTTCCGCGCGTCGACCCCCCACGTCTCAGCAAATCGCGCGCAAAAAAAGGAGGCCCGCCCACGCAGCACCCTGCATGATGCAAGATGCGTACGTGAACAAGCCTCCGTCCCTTGTTCAGATGGGATATGGGGCTACTGCAGCAGATCCTCGTTGAAGCTTGCGCCGATGGCGTCGCACACTTCCCGCAGTTGCGCAGGCGGCACCAGATGGTCGGGCACCCTGCCCCCATTCGCGGCGCGAGCCTTCAGGTAAATGCTTGCGGCCTTTTCGATAGTGTGGGTAAGGCCGAACGTCTCGTCGAAATCGGGGCCCGTGGCAATAAGGCCATGCTGCGACCACACGACCGCCGCATGCTCGGCAATCTTCAGCGCGGTCTGCTCTGCCAGCTCGCGACCGCCAGGCAGCATCCACGGAAGCACACCCACTCCCTGCGGAGTAAGCATGACGACTTCGGTCATGGCGCCCCACAGCGCACGGTTCCATTCGGCTTCGCTCGCATTCAGAATGAGGCTGAGCGCAATCACGTTCTGGCAATGCGCGTGATACACCACGCGGCTATCGCCGTCGGCATCGCGGATGAGCGCAGCGTGTGCAAGCAGATGACCCAGAAATTCGCTGGTAGGACGCGCATTGCGCAAGCCCCATACGCGGCGCCACGCAGAACCGGACTCGTCGATTTCCACGATGCCGCAGTTCAGCGTAGGGTCGATGCTCACCTTGCGCATAGGAGAACCCGCTGCCGTTACCAAGAAGAGCGCATTGGCGATATCGGGCTCCTTGCGGCCGATGCCCACCCAATCGTGGCCTTCGCCCGACACCTTCAAGTACGGCATGACCACGCGGATGTCTTCCTCGTCCAGGCGATAGGAAAGGTTGCCACCGTTGCTTTCGTGCCAGCCTTCTACCCAGCCATCATCGCACATGCGGATGAAGCGCCTCATGCAGTTAGCCTGTTCGATACCCATGACAGCCCCTCTCTCTAGCGGTTGAGTTGTCTTTATTCTATCGCAGTTCACGCGAATTACGGCAGTCTCCCAGTAGCAAAAAGGCCGGACACGATGCGCATGCACCATGCCCGGCCCCACAGGCGAAACCAGCAGTCCTACGCTTCGGAAGCAGGCTCCAACTCGCGAGCGCGCTGGAGCGTCTGGGCGTAATCCGCCTGGAACGCACGCAAGCGCTCGGTTTCTTCCTCGAGCTCCCCAGCAGGCATAACAGCCTCGCGCGCAGCATCCGCCGATACGAAGCCACCCGCTTCCAGGGCCGCAGCCAACTTGCGTTCCGCATCCTCGCGTGCGCCCTTTCGAATGGCCAGCATGTTGCCACACTGAAGGGCCGCCTCACGTGCGGCACGTTCGGCTTCGGCGTCGCCCTTGGCAAGCGCCTCCTCGCGTTCGGCCATATAGCCGTCTACGTAAGACTTGATCTGCGCTTCCTGATTCACCTGGCCCACACGATGCGCATCGGCGTCCACCACCGCCTGCGCAGCGCGAGCCGCATCCAGGCGCGCCCCCAGGGCTTCCATTTCGGGAATCTGGTCCATGAGCTCCTGAAGATGGGCGAATACCACATCGGCTTCTTCCATGAGCACCCCTTCCTGGGCAAAAGAAAAGGGAGGTGGGGCGCGAACCCCACCTCCCGGTAATGGTTAGTGGCTATGCCTTTACCTTATCGTACACGCCAGCAAGCTGCTCGCCAAGGCACTTGCCTTCGACCAGGCAGCGGCCATGGCTGTTGCCCTGTACGTTGATCGGGTAGTCGTAGGCGTAGATGTCGCCTGCGCAGTTGCCGATGGCATACAGGCCGGGGATGGGCTCGTCGTCGGCGGTCAGCACCTCGAAGTCGTCGGAGATGTGGATGCCACCCACAACGGCCAGCAGGCCAACGCCCAGCTTGGTTGCGTAGAAGGGACCCTGCTTGATGGGATACAGGAAGTGCGATTCCTTGTAGAAGTCGGTGTCTTCGCCGGCTTCGCACATCTTGTTGTAGCGATCGATGGTCTCCTTGGCCTCGGTCACGTCCACATCGAGCTGCTTCAGCAGGTCCTCGATCGTGTCAGCGGTCTTGTAGTAGTCGGGCGTCTGCGTAACGCCGTTCTTGACCGTCTCGGCGTTCTTGGCGGAAGCGTCGGCGTAGGTGGTGCCCACAGCGCGGAAGCTATCCCAGAACATGCCGCCGCCATACTGCAGCGAATCGGTGTTGTCGGCTTCGAAGTTGGCATCGAAGATGGACCAGCAGTGGTCATCGCCGCCGTTCACCATGGTGCCCACGCACTTGCCCTGCACCCAGGTGGCCTCGTTCATGAAGCGCTTGCCCTTGGGGTTGATGAACAGGAACGGGCCGGAGTACATAGCAGCAGCCTGAGGATGCATCATCAGAGGCCAGGGGCCATCCTGGAATGCAGCGCCAGCCCAGGCAGCCATGTTGTGACCGTCGCCCACGTTGCCCTTGTCGGAGCAGAGACGCGTCATAACCTTCTTGGCGATGGGAGCGTACTCCTCGAGGTATTCGTCGTTGTAGCTTACGTCGCCCGTAGCCAGAACCACGCCTTCGCTGGCGTTGTACTGCACGTAGCCTTCCTTGGTCTTGCAAATGGCGCCGGTTACCTTACCGGAATCGTCCTGCACCAGCTGAACCGCGGGGCTCTCGTACACGAACTCGCAGTTACCCGTGGCCAGAGCCTCGGACTCGAACATGTACTCGACAAAGTCGGCCATGGTGTGCTGTTCGAAGATGGGGCCGCCCATGATCATGTGGTAGCAGTCGATCTCGGGATGAACCGTGCTGCGAGAACCAACAGTAACCATGCACTTGGCACCATTCTTCTCGGCCAGGTCCAGGAACCAGTTCATGCAGCGTTCGCTCTCGCGGAACCACTTGCCGACCAGAGACTCACGGCAGCGATTGCCGCACGTGGCAACCCAGCGCTCCATCTCGACGGGCTTGTCGAAGCTGATGCCCATCTGATCGAGCACCTTCGAGCCCACGGCACCCGTGCCGCCAACGCCATGGCCATTCAGCATGGCATCCTTTTCCACCAGCACGACCTTCGCGCCATTTTCCGCAGCGGAAAGCGCGCAGCAGGTGCCGGAATAGCCGCCGCCGATGACGAGCACGTCGGTGTCAACGGTCTTGGCGATATCGGTGATGGGATCGGGCTTCACTTCCCACGTGTGCTGACCGTCGGCCTTAGCAGCCTCTTCCTTCTTGGAAGAAGAGGAGCTGGGGCTGGCGCAGCCAAACATGCCCAGAGCCGCGACGCCTGCGGCAGAAAGGCCCGCTCCGCGGAGCAGGCTGCGTCGAGAAATGTTCTTCTCAGTCATATTCCCTCCTACAAGGTTCTGGCGTCCCTCCCACGGACGCCGCCTGGCCAAAAAGATAGTTTCAGCACATAAAACCTGCACCCCTCAAAGTGGGTGAATTGACAAAACCCCTGGTAGAAAGGAAGAGAAACTAGGCAGAAAAGAGCCCGATGAGCTCCTGGCGGCTGTGAACGCCGAACTTGCGGTACAGGCTCTTGGTATGACTGCGCACCGTATTTTCCGAGATATAGAGCTTCTGGGCAGCAGTGGGAACGTTGCAGCCATGCAAATACAGCTCGAGAACGTCGATCTCGCGCTTGCTCACGGCCTCGGCAGGGGCAAGATCTTCGATAGCGGCCTCGAGCAGTTCGCGCTCGCTTGGCGCGGACTCAGCCATAACATCACCGGCCAATTCAGCTTCGCTCGCGTCGACAGGCGCATCGGCAACCGCCTCTTCGAGCTCCACATCGGGCACGGCGACTGGCGCATTCTGGGCCTGCGCGGGTACCCCAACGTTCACGGCGTCAACAGCCTGAGCGCGCTTGCGCGGAGCAAACGAAACGAGCGACATGGCCACGGAAAGCAAGTACGCGCACACGAACAGCGCACCCGCCATGATAGTCATGTCGTACAGGACATGGCCTTCGGCCGCATAACCCACGATATCGCCCACTAGCAACGCCACCAGGGAAAGGCCCACGCAGGGTACGTACACCTGGGAGGGCTTGAGGTGGTTCTTGCTCGCATAGGCCGCGCACGTGATGATGAGCATGAGATTGAGAATCTCGAACCCGAACATCAGGCAACCCGAAAGGAACGGCAGCCATTCGCTGCCCAGAAGCACGGGAAGCAGCAAAACGCCCGTGACCACGGGGAAGATGAATTGGTACAGGCGCATGATGTCGAAGCCACGGCCCCAGAACAGCTCCAAGCCCGCAACCAGCAACGCAGCAAACACCATGCCCGTCGTTGCGGCGATCGCGGCCACATCGGAGGCGCCGCCATTCAGATGGCTTACCGCCTTCCACACGAAGCCGACCACGCACACGCAGATGACGGGGCGCGCCATGTCGGATGCAAGCATGCCCACGAGTTCCTTCGTGAGGGGTTTTGCCTGGTAAGGCTCGGTTTCGCGCAAACATAGAGCGAGCGAAGCCGAGGCCGCTAGGGGCAGCACGAGCGTAAGCGCCACAATGCCCGCGATGGCTGGCATGATTGCGATAAGCGCCGAAAGCGCCACGGAGAGAGCGGCGGAAAGAGGAATGCACACCACGGAACGTTCCGTGCCGGCGTTAGCGAAGAAATTCTGCCAGGCAACCATGAACACGCCCGAGGCAACGCCCAGCACCACGGAGCCCGCGCACGCCACGGGCATCTGCGCCACGCCCGCATGCGGCGCAACCCAGCGCAGCACGAGCCCCAGGCACATGGCAGCGCCCAGTGCCCAGACGACACGACGATCTATGCGCTCGCGATGACGCCCCATAATGGCCAGAACGGCCAAGGCCGTAATGAGGCACGTCTGCTGAAGCACATTACATATAAATATGGAAGTTGGTTCCACCCGACCGAATGCCTGCGCAGCGGCGGTGGCCACGGCGGCATTTCCAAACGGACCCGTGGAATACAGAGCCCAGAAAAAGGCAAAGCCCAGATGATACCAACTCATACCACGTATGAGATTTCCTGCTCTTTGCAGAGACACGCGTTCCTCCCTATTGCCGCATGTTCCGCTGAATTATACCGCTCCCCCGCCCCCTGACAAGCGACGGGAGAGCAACGGTTCAGCCCCTAGCAGTGCCGAAAAGCTAGTCGGCAATCTTGCTCAAGAAGGCCTTCGTGCGATTGTGCTGGGGATTCTCGATGACTTCTTCGGGACGACCCTCTTCAACGATAACGCCGCCATCCATGAAGACAATGTGGTCGGCCACGTCGCGGGCAAAGCCCATCTCGTGCGTGACGATGACCATCGTCATGTGGCGAGAGGCGAGGTCGCGAATGACGCGCAGAACCTCCTGCGTAAGCTCGGGGTCGAGGGCGCTCGTGGGCTCGTCGAAGAAGAGCACTTCCGGGTTCATGCACAGCGCACGCGCAATGCCCACGCGCTGCTGCTGGCCGCCGGAAAGCTCGCAGGGCACCTTGTTCTCGTTGCCCGCCAGGCCCATGCGCTTGATGAGCTCGCGCGCTTCCTCTTCCACTTCTTCGGGATCGCGCTTCTGCACGCAGATGGGCGCGTCCATGATGTTCTTCAGCACCGTATAGTGCGGGAACAGGTTGAAGTTCTGGAATACCAGACCGAAATGCTGGCGCGCCTCGTGCAGGCGCTCCTTGCCGGCATACAC
Source organism: Denitrobacterium detoxificans (assembly GCF_001643775.1). Taxonomy (NCBI): domain Bacteria; kingdom Bacillati; phylum Actinomycetota; class Coriobacteriia; order Eggerthellales; family Eggerthellaceae; genus Denitrobacterium; species Denitrobacterium detoxificans. The sequence continues at coordinate 2,041,859 of NZ_CP011402.1, forward strand.
GGCGGCGCCGTTCTCGCTATGGGCAACCTCCAGGTCGCCAAACGAGAGGCAGCCGTCATCGAAGCGCTCGAGCAGCGTGGCGCAACGCAGCAACGTGGACTTGCCACTGCCCGAGGGGCCGATGATGCTGACCACATGGCCATTGCGCACATCGAGGGAAATATCCTTCAGTACCTCGTTCTTGCCAAAGCTCTTGCGTACGTGCGAAAGGCGCACGACCGTATTGGAATCCGTTTTCACCGCGCGTCCTTTCTAGTCGTGGTAGTAATCGAGCTTCTTTTCGGCTCGATTCATGAGGAATTCGATGATGAGGCAGCATGCCCAGTAAATGAGCGCTGCGATAAGGTACGGCATCATGGAAACCTGGCTGGCGGCAATGGCCTGCGCACGCGTGAACATTTCCATGAGGCCAAGCACGAACGCCAGGGACGTGTCCTTCACCAGCGTGATGACCTCGTTGCCCATGGCAGGCAGAATGCGCTTGATGACCTGCGGGAAGACGATCTTCATGAAGGTCTGCATGCGGGAATAGCCCAGCACCTCGGCGGCCTCGTACTGGCCACGGGGAATGGACTGAATGCCGCTACGATAGATTTCCGCGAAGTAGGCAGCGTAGTTCAGGATGAAGCCAATGTCACACGCCCAGAACTTCCAGTCGGAGCCCATCTGCAGGCCAAACAGGTAATACGGCCCGAACATGAGCGCCATGAGCTGCAGCATGAGCGGCGTACCGCGCAGGATGGAGATATAGAAACGCGCGAACCAAGCCAACGGCTTGAAACGGCTCATGCGTGCAAGCGCCACCAGCACGCCCAACGGCAGGGCGCCCACCAGCGTGACGAGAAAAATCTGCCCCGTAAGCAGCAAGCCACTGCCAAGCAGACCCATCATCGTTGCAAAATCCATTACACACCTCTTATTGAACTCGTCTGAGCAACGGAAGATACGCGCCATCAGGTGCGCATGTTCCGGTGTTCAGCACTCCGAAACCGTTGGGAGCAAACCCCGCGAAAACGCAAAGAACCCGCCTGCCAAAGCAGACGGGTTCCCGATTATCGCCTATTTCAAAATCCAGTTGGAATAGTCCAGGCCATATTCCGCATATTTCTCGCACAGGCTCTGGATGGTACCGTCGGCATACATTTCCTTCAGGGTAGCCGTAACCTTGGCAGCGGTCTCCTCGTCGCCCACGGCGAAGCCAACAGCATAGTGCTCGCTGGAAAGAGACTCGCTCAGCTGGGTATACACGCCGTCCTTGGCAGCCATCTGGTACTGCGCGATGGAAAGGTCGCAGGCAACGGCGTCAACCGCGCCGGATTCCAGCTGCAGGAAGGCATTGTTGTAATCGCCGATGGTCTGAGGAGCGCCGTCCTTGAAGGTGGCAGCCAAGCTGGCCTGATCGCCCTCGAGCACATCGAGCGCAGCGGAATCGACCTGCGTGAGCACCGTCTTGCCCGACAGGTCGGACAAACTCTTGATGCCGCTATCGGCACGCACCACGACTACCTGCTCGTTGAGCATGTAGGAATCGCTGAAGGCGTAGTTGCCCTCGCGGCCTTCCACGGTGAAGCCGTTCCAAATGCAGTTGATGGCGCCACTACCCAGCAGCGCGTCCTTGGCGTTCCAATCGATGGGCTCGGCCTTGAACTCCCAGCCGTTACGGTTGCACACTTCCTTGGCCAGGTCCAGATCGAAGCCCGTATAGCTGCCATCGTCGGCAATGAAGCCATACGGCGGGTAAGCGCTATCGAAGCCCACCACGAGCGTCTTGCTGTTGCTTGAGTTCGAGCCCGAGCAACCTACCAGGGCGAACACAGCCATGCAAGCCGCGAGCGCACATGCGGCAACTGCCGCGATCTTCTTCTTCATGAGTCCCCTCCCCAGGCGCAAAGCGTCCTTCCGGTTCCTATCATGCATCGTTTATGTTCACTTTAGCACGCTAAAGCACCCGAATATTCTAACACAGTAAAGCGCGGGAGCGAGGGACGTGCGGCAGACGCACATAGGTTACGGTGGCGTGCGCCTTACGGAGACTTGCACACGCATGGCAACGCACGTACGTGCCGCAGCGTCGCCAGCGCGCCGGAAACGCAAAGGCCCCACCGCCGCGTGGCAATGGGGCCAAATGGTCATACGCTGAGCTTGCTAGTCGTCGTCGCTACCATGCAAGATGGCGTGCTCCATGGCGCGCAGCTCTTCGGGCGTGTTCACGTTCACGAAGCAACGGCCACGCGGCTCGGCATCGAGCACGCGCTTCTGCGGGAACTCGCACACCTTCACCAGGGGGTAGAAGCTCTGCACGCGCTTTTCACCCTGCTCGAGCATCTTTTCGACCGCATCCAGGCACGTCTTGCGGCGATACACAGCATGCATGGGCTCGAAGCCATGCTTGTTGACGGGCACCACCACGTCGGCACGCGTCTGGCACAGCTCGAACGCCTCGGCGCTCACCAGGCGCGGCGAAGCAAACACCATGTCGCACGCCACGACGGCCACGAACGGGAACGTTGCGGCCTGAAACGCCGTGAGCATGCCAGGAAGCGCGCCGCGTTCATCGCGCACATCACGCACCAGGCGAATACCGCGTTCGGGATACACGCTATGCAGGAATTCCAGGTTCTCGGGCTCGTTCGTGGTGATGATGAGCTCGTCGGCCACGGGAGACAGGCGCTCCACCAGGCGCATGATGAGCGGACGACCGCAGAAGGGCACCGTCGCCTTGCTGCGCCCCATGCGACTGCTTTCGCCGCCGGCCTGAATGACCACGCTCACGCGATGGCGCGTAAAGCGCTCCTGTAGGAAATCGCAAAGCTCTTGCGTGTCATTGAGGCCGAACGCGGGAATGTCGTACAGCTGAGCTGCCTCGATGGCTGCCGGAATGTCAGTGGCCACGGCGACGGTAGCGCTCGTGGGCATCTTGCCGGGATGCACCGCGGAACCAGGAGCAGGAGCTTCCTCGGGAGCGCCCAAGCGCGCCGCACGCGCGGCCTGCACGAAGTCTTCCGTAAGGGGTTCGCCTGCGCGGGCGGCAGCGAGAAACGTTTCCGCCACCTGCTCGTCATGAGGATTGCCGGCACGCATGACCTCAATGGTGGGCAGGCCGCTCTTGCGATATCCTTCCACCACCACCAGATCGTGACCAGGCATGCGATGCACGATCTCGTTGCATTCGGCTTCGCCGTCGAACGTGCGGATGGTGGCAATCTGGCCAGGCGAAGAAATCACTACTTCCGTAGCGCCCGCCTGGCGGTGGCGCCACGAGTCCTTGCCGGGGATGTCGATGTCGAACCCGCTATGACCATGGTGCTTCACGCTGCCCACGTCGAGCCCGCGCGCCGTCAGCTCGGCAATGATCTTTTCCACGAGCGTGGTCTTGCCCGAATTGTGACGTCCCACGATGGCCACCGCGGGGCTTTGTAGCATCATGCGCGTTGAATCCATGTATCCTCCCCGAAAATCGTCGCTGATTTGCCAGTATAGCAATCCCGACATGCAGGAAAAGCGCCGTCGGCAAACGGCTTGAAACCATGCGTTGCGCGCAGACAACCTCCCTCGATCGCCCGCGCGCGTCCGCCTATTTATTCTTGTTCTTGTGGTACTTCAGGCTGCGGCGATAGTTCATCATCCCGAAATTGTTCTCCATCTCGGGATATTCCATCTCGGTGCGCTCGGTGCGCCCATTGGCCACGTCCTGCGCAAATACCTCGGTAGAGAGCGTAAGCGCATCGCGCAGGCACACGTCTTCGCACGTACGGCACTGCACGCAGTAGCCAGGGTAATGCTCGATGCCGAAGCGCTCGTCGTCATCGTTGTCGCCATTCCACATGCGAATGGCGCCCGTGGGACAGAACACGGCGCACATGCGGCACCCCGTGCACTTGTCGCCATCGATAACCACCTGGCCAAACATGCGCGACTCAATAAGGTAGTCTTCGGGTTCGCCCAGCTCATTCAAGCTCGAAAGCAAACGCTCGCGACGAGGCGGAACGCTATGCGGCAACGTGCCGTCTTCCATGACGCGACTGAACTTAGGCTCCTCGGGAGGCTTCACGCCCAGCGTGCTCTCGAGCGCAAAATCGGCGGTGACCACCGCGGCTTCGCGCGCGCTACCACGCATGCCGCGGAAGAAATCGCGACGTGCGGCGTCGAATGCGGCGTCACCCTTGCGTGCCGCACGCGGCAACTTCGCGGAAAGCTTCATACGCGCATCGCTGTTCCAGGTTTCCAGCAGCAAGTTCGCATTCGCCTCGACCGCCTGCGCCATGAGGAACCCCGTCGCATGCGGGCACTCCTCGCATTCGCCATGCACGACGCGCACGCGATGCGCCCCCGCGGATGCCAGCGCGCACACCGCGCTTTCGTCCACATGCCCCACGCAGGGAACAGATACGACCTTCGCAGGTTCGAACAGCCCTTCGGCTTGCTTGAGCATGCGCTCGCAGGCAATGATGACCAAGCGGGGTTCTTCCTCGCCCGCCACGCGAGCCGCCTCGTCCACCGCAGCCATGGCGGCAGCGCACTTGTGCAGGAACTCGCCATCGGAAGGTTCGCGAGGCTCCAACGCACCCGTGGGGCATGCCGTGGCGCACGTGCCGCAGCCGATGCACGCATCGGGCTCCACCGAAAGGCTGTTCGTGGCGGGGTCGATGGAGATTGCACCCGTAGTGCATACCTCGGCGCACCGACGGCAACGCACGTTGCGATTGCGCACGACCACGCACTTGCGTTCGTGAACCCTAATAGCCGAACCCTCAAGCTTCTGAAGCAGTTCGACGGTATCTGCGATGTTGGGCATACCTTCTCCTTATGTTGCGCGCACGCGCGCATTCGCCCGAGCAGAATCGGGCTTTCTCGTCTTGCAGCATTATACGCACAGCCGCTCATGCGGCATCGTCCGCTGCGGACGGTTTCCAAGCCGCAACCAAAACCAAATCGGGCCAGATGCATATCACACGCATCTGGCCCGAGTCATGCACACGCCGGCAGTGGGAGGGATGCGCCGGCAGGCGATTAGAAGATGGGTGGCCTACGCCTCTTCGGCTTCAGCTTCCTTCTTCACGACCTTCTTCTTCACGACCTTCTTCTTGGGAGCCTCGGCCTCGATCTTCTCGGGCTCGGACTCTTCCTCGGCCTCTACTGCCTCGGTCTCGGTCTCCTCTTCGCCTTCCTTCATGCCGGAACGCAGGTTCTTGATGGTACGACCGATGGAGCTACCGAGCTTTGGAAGGTTCTTGGGCCCGAAGATGAGCAGAACGACAACGAGGATGATAACGAGCTCGGGAACGCCAATACCGCCAAATTTCATGAGTGCCTCCTATGGCTTCATTCTTCGCATGTTCGCATGCATTGCTTCTCTATGTATGCCCCATTCCGGAGCCCGTGCCTTCGTTTTCCTGCGCATGACAGCCTATTTCGCTGTCATGCACCGCATTTCGGGGTTTGACGCCCCGTGCGGTCGGCACGTTGAGCAGTATGCCTTATGAGCTGGGTGTTCTTCTATCACGCAAAATAAGGAAATCCAAAAATATCGTCATTTTCTTGTCATGCAAAGTGAGTAGTGGCCCGATTTTCGCCCGAATCGCGCATCTGGTATCATCAAGGCAGCAGGAAACGAGATTGGCGCGGAACCGGTGGCAGTTGCCACCCGCGCAAGAGAGGTTCACGGTCATGACGGAAGCGCAAAAGCCCGTAAACGAGCTCTCCTCGCGGCGCATTGTCGGCTTCGCGTGCAACCAAGGCTTCGTCTTCTTTCTGTTTTACATGGGCCTGAATCGTCCGCTCGATTTGGGGGCCTTTTCGTTCGAACGTGCCGACTTGGCATTCGTGCTTCTTTTCATGGTGGTGGGCTTCGGCGTGCCCCGCGCCCTGCCGCACAAAGCACGCGAAACGGTACTCGCACGACCCTTCATGTTCGTGTATGCGGCCATCATGGCAATTGCGTCGCTGCTTCCCACGCTCTTCCCCGATGCGCCCCAGGCGCTCGTCGTAGCCGAAGGCGCGCTCATCGGCATCCCCAATTCGCTGTTGCTAACTGGTTGGGGCCGCTCGTTCGGGCGCGTGTCCACCCGCACCTCGGTGCCCGAAGTGTTCACCGGCTCGCTTCTGGGCGCCTTCCTCTGCGTGGTGTTCTCATTCGTCACCACGAGCGAAATGCTCATCGCCATTCGCCTGCTGCCCATTATCAGCGCGCTGTACATCTACGCGTCCGACCCTGGCGATCGCGCGCCCCTAGCCGCCAACGAATCGGTGCGCGAACAGGCAGGCAACCTTACCCTCAAGATTCTCAGCGGCACACTGCTCTTTGGCATGGCGGCAGGCCTTATGGAAACGTTCGGCACCGACCCTGGCACCGCGGCCAGCCCCCACTACCAGCTCTCCATGGTGCTGTTCGGGGCATTCCTCATCGGGTCCATCTCGTTGCTTACGTCCGATGGATTCGGCAAGGGCGCCGCGCTGAACAAGACGTACCGACTGGCCGTATTCCTCATGCTGTTCGGCACGCTCATGGTACCCCTGGCGGAATCGGGCGCCGTGCCCCTACCGGGCGATGCCGTGGTGCTTGCCGGCTACCTGGGCCTGGAAGCGGTTCTCATTTCGTTGTTCCTGGTCATGGCTAGCATCGAGGGAATCGACGCCTTCGCATCATTTTCGGTTGGGTTCACGGCCCTGTTCGCCGGCGAACTTGCTGGCGTACTCGTAGCCAACGGCATCGACGCTGCATGGGACACGGGCACCACGCCCTACGTAGTCGTCGTTATTGCCGGCACGCTCGTACTGCTTTCCTACGTGTTCCTGTTCGGGGAGCGCGATTTCTCGGATCTTTCGGAAATCGTTACCGACCGCGACGAATTCGATCTGGTTTGCACGCATATCAGCAACCAAGCCAAGCTCTCGAAGCGCGAAGCCGAAATCCTGCCCTACGCCCTGCATGGCCGCACGAGCGAACGCATCGCAACCGAGCTGGGCATTTCGAAGAGCACCGTCGACACGCACCTGCGCCGCATCTACGGCAAAACGGGCGTGCATAGCCGCCAGGAGCTCATCGACCTGGGCGAGAAGATCGGCAAGAAGCTTTCCTAACAAAAAACGGCCCGCAGATGCGGGCCGTTGCTTTTGGGATTCCCCTACGCCATCTGGGCGACGGCGTCCTCGATGAGCGTGCGTATGTCGTCCACGCCATCGCCGGAATGCGAGCTGCATGGCACAACCACCACATCACCCGCAACGGCAAGCTGACGGCAAAGCGAAGCCACCTGTTGACGACGCTTGTTCGTGCCAAGCTTGTCAGACTTCGTGAAGGCAATCATGAACGGAATCTCGTTCGCCTGCAGGAACTCGATCATCTGCACGTCGAGCGGGCTAGCGTCGTGACGAATGTCCACCAGCAGCACGCAGAGCGCATACTTGCGGTCCTGCGTGAAGTAGCCCTCGATCAGGGGGCGCCAGGCGTCCATTTCGGCCTTCGAAACCTTGGCGTAGCCGTAGCCCGGAAGGTCGACGAAATCCACGTCACCCACGTTGAAGAAGTTGATCTGCCTGGTCTTACCCGGCGTTCCGCCTACCTTCACCAGGTCTTTCCTGCGAAAGATCTTATTCATGAGCGAGCTCTTGCCCACATTGGAACGCCCCACGAACGAGATTTCGGGGCGCACCGAAGGCGCCACCTGCTCGGCTTTGGCGTTCGACGTAACGAATTTGGCAAGCTGATAGTTAATAGCCATTGCGTTCTCCTACATTCCGCCGCGCAGGAAGTTTTCCCACCACGAGCGCGAGGCCATACCGAAATTGCCCAGCATGTCGAGTAGCTGATTCTGCTGATCGGCGGGAAGCGAGCGGAACTCGCGCTGCATGTCTTCCTTGAACGCCTGGGGGTTCGCCTGCGCCTCGCTGAGCATGTCCTGCATCTGCCGAATCGCCTCGGGGTCGAGCCCTTGCGGAGCGCCCGCACCGCCAAACAGCGCAGACATATCGGGCATGCCCTGCTGCGTGCTCTGGCTGGCCGCCTCGGGGCGCGGCAGGTCGAGCTTGTACATGGCTTCCAGCAGATCGTCAAAATGCGGAGGCGTAATGGACCCGCCACGAGAGCGCATGCTGAATACGCCTTCTTTGAATACGACCGAGAGGTTCCACTTCATGCCGTGGTCGATGGCGGTGTCAGCGTATTCCTCTTCCCAGCCGAACACGCCCGCCGCGTCAAGCTCATCCTTGAAGCGCTGCGCGGCTTCCTGGCTCATCTCGCGCGTGAAGCGCACGGCAGGAGGATTGCCCACGCCCTGTTCCACCTGCAGTTCGTACAGGTTTTCTTCGGTTCGGCGCATGCGGAACAACGAACGGCCGCGCCCCACCTGGACCAGGGTAAACGTAAAACTATCGAAAGGCGGATTCGCCTTCACTTCAGACATTGGTACTCCTTCGTTGTGTTTCGCTAGAAGGATACCAGAAGGTGGCGGCACCACGCGGTACCGCCACCAAGCCGCAATCTAGTGCTGCGGGAAGAACGCCTCAAGACGCTTCTCGTCGGAAGGTTTGCCCAGGTAGGAACCGATTACCATGAGCAGGAACGCCACGGTGATGCCAATGACGATTTGGTGCAGACCGAAGGGTTTGAATCCAATGGCCATGCACAGGCAGTAAGCGAACGTGCCACCCGCCATGCTGGCGATGGCGCCCGTCTTATTCGCGCGCTTCCAGAACAGCGCGCCCACGAAGACCCAGCAGAACGCCGTCTCCAAGCCGCCGAAGGCGAACATGTTGATCTTCCAGATCACGCTGGGCGGCACGATGGAGAGCACGAACACCGCAACGCCGATGACCAGCGTTACCACCTGGCTCGCACGAGCGATGGTGCGGTCGGACGGCTGCTTTTCCGCGCGCTCGCTGCGATGGAGCCACAGGTCCTTCACGATGGCAGAAGAGCTGGCGATGAGCAGACTCGACACCGTGGAAATGCTGGCTGCGATGGGGCCCACGATGGCGATGCCGGCAAGCCAAGGCGGCAGGCTGCCCACGATGGCCTGCGGAATGATATTGTCGACGCTTCCGCCATAATCGGCCAGACTACCAGGCAGAATGCCGGCAGCAAGCACGCCCAGGGCAGTGACGCCAATCATCATGGCGCCAATGATGACGGTGCCCAGGATCATGGCGCGGCGCAGCGACTTCGTATCCTTGTAGCCCATGCAACGTACCACCGACTGCGGCAGGCAGAACGTGAAGATGCCTACGAGCAGCCACTGCGTGAAGTACAGCGAGATGGGCATGTTGCCGCCCGACGTGGGCTCGAGCATTTCCGGATGGTTCGAGGCGATGGCGTCCATGATGTTCTCGTAGCCGCCACCTGCGGAAAGAATGCCACCCGCCAGCACCACGATGCCAATGAGCATTACGATGCCGCACAGGGCGTCGGTTATGGCAACGCCGCGGAAGCCGCCCACCGTAGTGAACAGGATGACTGCGATGCCGAAGATGCACAGGCCAATGTTGTAGGAATAGCCCGTTACCGCCTCGAACAGCTTGGCGCCGCCCACGAACTGGGCGACCATAGTGGCCGCGAAGAAGACCACGATGATGAGCGCGGCAATGCCCGCAAGCACATTGGACTGATAGCGCTCGCGAATGACGTCCACCACCGTTACCGCTCCAATGCGACGGCTGATGAGAGCCATCTTCTTGCCCATGATGCCGTACAGGATGAACAGCGTGGTCACCTGCACGCCAGCCATGTACACCCAGCCGAAGCCGATGCTCCACGCCTGACCAGGGCCACCCACGAACGAGCTCACCGAGCCATACGTGGCAATGGTGGTCATGGCAAGCACGAAACCGCCCAGGCTTCGATTGCCGATGAAGTATTCCGAAACGAATCCGCCCGAACCCGTGGCGCGCGCAGCGCGACGGGCGTAAATCGCCGCCGCAAGGGCAACGAGCAAGAACAGCGAAATGGGCAGCAGACCTGCCAAGACTTCGTTAGTCATGGTGCGCCTCCCCTTCCGCATCGTCGAGCGAGAAGTCCGCAAAGACCTTCTTGCCCAAGAAAACGGCGACGGCAATGGCAAAGAGCCAGGTACCCACCGTGCCTCCAATGATCCAGATGGGGGTATGGAACAACTGCACGTCGAGCCCCGAAAGGCCAAAGCCCAGCAGGATCCACACCACGATGGTCGCGAAGAGCGCAACTACCGTCGCCTTCGCCTCCTTGTTTGCCTGGAGTAATTTCTCCCTGTAGGTCATGCAATCCTCTCCTACATATATGCGCGCTTGCGCCTAACCCCTACGCAAGCAATGTAACTTGGTGATTGTATCGACTCGCAACAACGACTACCATTGCTTTGAATGTGTGCGGGTAACCCGAAGGAGCAAGCGGTGCATCTGAAGATTCAAAAGCGCAAGGGGCGGCAGTACCTTTCCGTGGTGCAAAACTATCGGGAGAACGGCGCCACCAAGACGCGCACCGTGGAAACCATCGGGTACGCCGACGCGTATGAGGGGGAATACGACGATCCTATCGAGCACTTCCGCGCCTACGTTGCAGAGCTAAACGAACGAGAAGCCGAGGGGAACGCAAAAGTTGAACTGCGGTTTTCCCGAGACGCCCAAATTGGCGACACCGACGCGCCGGCCATGCGCCTGGGTTCGGCCGTGGCGCTGGGATGCTTGGACGCGCTGGGCGTGAAGCAATTCTTCAATGCTCGCTGCAGCCACGAGCATTTCCCCCATGCCGCGGGGCGCATCTTCGAAATGCTCGCCACCGAGCGCATGATGCACGTGGCATCCAAGCGCGAATCGTGGGAGCGCCGAGGGGCGTTTCCGCGCGCTTGCGCATTCTCGTTCGAGAACGTATACGCCGCACTCGTGTGCTTTGCGCGCCACGACGCTCAGCTTACCCGCGCTATGCGCGTGGCCTGCGAAAACATACGTCCCTACGACCGCTCGTGTGGGTACCTGGCATGCGCGCCCTTTGCGTTTTCACCCACGACCGACGTGCATCCCGCAGGCCCGCAGCGCGAAGACGCGAGCGCAGCGGGCAGCACGACCCACGAATCCGCGCGCGAGACGCACTGGATGTGCATGCTCATGGACGCCGAGGGGATTCCGCTGGACTACCAGCTGGTGGAGGGCGAACCCGACGCACACGCGCTTGCCGAGCTAGCAAGTTGGGGGCGACGCGAACACAGGCTGCAGCGCGTGGTGGTGATTGCAGGTCGTCTTTCCCATCTGGGGAATGCGATGCTGGAGCTTTCCGCCCAAGGGGACGGGTTTGTGTTCTACGAACCCATTCACGCAGGCAGCACGCTGGCGGAATGGGCGAGCGCGGCACAGGGCTACGTACGCAGCGAGAAGGGGACGTACCGCATCAAGTCGCGCACGCGCACGGTGAGTGTGGGGGAAGACGGAGCGCTGGGCGAGCCGGGCAGCGAAAGCGGCGGGACGCAAAGCCAAATCGACCAGGTGGATGCGAACGGGAACTCAGGAGCGAACGACAACGCGACCGCGAACGGCACCGTGAGCACCGCCGGCAAGGCAAGCGCGAGCGACCACGCAACACTCGGGGCCAGCCTCACCGTCAAGGAAGTGGTGCTGCGCAGCCAGGGGTACGCCTGCACCATCACAAGCGAAACGCGCTTGAGCGCCGCGCGCATCTTCAACCTGTTCCGCGAGCTCTGGCGCCTTACGGAGCCATTCCAGGTCATGGAAGCCGATTTCAGCCCCATGCCCTACCCCGTTGCGCATGCCGACCATATTCGCGCGCACTTCCTGGTGTGCTATGCAGCGTTTATGGCGCTGCGTATGCTGCGCTGGCGCACGAACTGGCAATACAACGCTGCGGGCATGGCCGACGCGCTGTTGCACATGGAGGGCATGCACCTGCAGCAGAACTGGTATTTGTTCAACTATCGCACCCCCGTAACCGACCTGATAGAAGAAGCATGCGACATCCCCGTCGCGCGCAGGTTGCGCACCCCCGTCGACGTGCGAAGCGCGATTACGAGCGCGTGCAAGGCGTTTGGGTAAGGGGCGTGGACCCGCGTACAGCATCTGGCAAACCCCGCCTGCATCAAGCCAAAGATTGCGGCGGCGTTTCCATTCCCTGTCACTTTGATGGGCTAAAGCGCGTGAGGGATTTACGCACGTAGCGTTCTCCTATAATGAGCGCCAACAAAAAGCGAACACGCGGAAGGAGCCCGCATGGCCAAAGTCAACGAAAATTACGCCAAGCTGCCCGGCAGCTATCTGTTCACCGAGATCGCCCACCGCACAGCGCGCTACATGGAAGAGCACCCCGACGCGAAGATGATCAAGATGGGCATCGGCGACGTCACGCGCCCGCTGGTTCCCGCAGTACTGGAAGCCATGCACGACGCCGTGAACGACATGTCCACCAGCGAGAACTTCCACGGCTACGGCCCCGAGCAGGGCTACGACTTCCTGCGCAACGCCATCGTCGAGAACGACTTCGCCGCCCGCGGCGTCGACATCGCCGCCGACGAGATCTTCGTCTCCGACGGCGCCAAGAGCGACTGCGGCAATATCGGCGACCTGTTCGACGTGGACAACGTGGTTGCCGTCTGCGACCCCGTCTACCCCGTGTACGTGGACACTAACGCCATGGCCGGCCGCGCGGGCGACTACGACGAAGCCGCCCAGAACTGGACGAACATCGTCTACATGCCCACCACCGCGGAAAACGGCTTCTGCCCCGCCCTGCCCGAGCGCGACGCCGACATCATCTACCTGTGCTCGCCCAGCAACCCCACGGGCACCGTTCTCAACTTCGACCAGCTAAAGGTCTGGGTCGACTACGCCAACGAACACGACGCCATCATCCTGTTCGACGCTGCGTACGAGCGTTTCATCACCGAAGAGAACGTACCGCACAGCATCTTCGAGGTACCCGGCGCCAAGACCTGCGCCATCGAGTTCCGCTCGTTCTCGAAGACGGCCGGCTTCACTGGCGCACGCTGCGGCTACACCGTGGTGCCGAAGGACCTGGTGCGCGATGGCCAGAGCCTGAACGCCATGTGGAACCGCCGTCAGACCACGAAGTTCAACGGCGCAAGCTACATCATCCAGCGTGGCGCCGCGGCCATCTACACGCCCGAAGGCAAGCAGCAAATCGAGGACACGCTCGATTACTACCGCGCGAACGCACGCGTAATCAAGGAAGGCCTGGAAGCCGCCGGCTTCACCGTATTCGGCGCTGTGAACAGCCCCTACGTCTGGTGCAAGACGCCCGAGGGCATGGGCTCCTGGGAGTTCTTCGACCTGCTGCTGACCAAGGCGAACATCATCACCACGCCGGGTGCGGGCTTCGGCCCCTCGGGCGAGGGCTACATCCGTCTTACCGCCTTCGGCGACGCCGAGGCAACCAAGGAAGCCATGCAGCGCATCGCTCAGCTGGAGCTGTAAACTAGCGCCGCGAACAACCCGCAAACGCAACCCCGCCTGCGCCAACCCATGGCGCAGGCGGGGTTTGCTTTATTCCCGACCGGCAAACAACAAAGAATTAGACAGCCAACGCCCAATCGTCAAGCAAGCATTATCAGCAATCGGACACCAACCACCGGCACCCCATTGCCAGACCGCTCGGCACCTGATATACAACCTGTACAACGTAATCCGCTCATAAGGGAGGGCACGCCATGGCATTCGACTTCAAGAAGGAATACCGCGACCTATACCAGCCCAAAACGAAACCGGCCATTGTCGACGTGCCAAGCATGCGTTTCATCGCCGTAGAGGGATCGGGTGACCCCAACGAAGAAAACGGCGCATACTCAAATGCCGTGGGCGCTCTCTACGCCGTGGCCTACACGCTGAAAATGAGCTACAAAACCGACCACGTCATCCCCGGCTTCTACGAATACGTCGTCCCGCCACTGGAGGGTTTCTGGTGGCAGCCCGGCATCGCCGGCGTCGACTACGCCAACAAGTCCACCTTCCATTGGGTCTCGGCTATACGCGTACCGGAATTCGTCGATGACGCCCAGTTCGCCTGGGCAATCGAAGCCGCCACCGCAAAGAAAAAGCTCGACCTCTCGCATGTGCATCTCATCGAGCTAAACGAGGGCACCTGCGTCCAATGCATGCACATTGGCCCCTACGATAACGAACCCGCAACCATCGACCTTATGCACGAGTTCGCAGCATCACAGGGCTACGAACTTGACTTCTCGGACGACCGCAGGCACCACGAGATCTACCTCTCCGACCCGAACAAGGCCAAACCCGAGAAGCTAAAGACCGTCGTGCGCCACCCCATTCGCAAGGCGTAGCCCCGGGGACTTTCACCCCTCGGCACGCACGAGAAAAGCCACACACGCTAGCCAATACGAGCAACGGGTGCGCCATCTCGCAGCGAACAACAACATCCGCAGCGGCTTCCGCCACTGCAAAGACCAAATTGGGCAAAATCGGCGATGGTTTTGTAAAAAGTGTCGCCGATTACACGTCGCGAGAGCCCGCGGAGGCAACACTCTCCGTGAGGCAAAATCGCGACCTGGGACAATACGCTCTCGTAACGCCCAAACAAGCCATCTGAAGCCCAAATCGCCCTCATCAAGAGCTCATTAACGTGCAAACAGCGACATTTCTTACATTTAGTTGGCCAAATTTGCTCATTTTCCTGCCGAGCGCGGTCAAACGAACCCATTTCACCGCCCGCGCGGCTTATTTCGCGGGTCGGCACCATCCCGCTACGCACAAAGAGGGGGCATGATGCGCCCCGATTTCCACGCTGGGAGCCCAGTCTGGCAAAATAGACGCCCAAATTGTAAAAAATTTGCCTTTCGGAACATTTTTCGACGCCGCCGGCAACTATGCGCGCCTACGTCGGAAAAGCGACCTGGGAAAACGCCTACCGCAATCGCATGCTCCGCCCACCAAACCGCAAAATCCCGCTCTCAACGCATCAACAATGTTCAATACGGCGAATTTTTTACAAAAGCGGCGCGGTTTTTGCCAAAACGGCCCTTCCAAGCGAATCCCGGGAGCAAATTACCGCGCCGAGGCGCCCAAGCGGACAAAAAAACGCCGGCCGTTAGGCCGGCGCTATCCAGACGCCACTAGCAACACCCGGGCATCAAGTATGCAGTCGCTCCAGCCTCCGCATGCGCAACCGCGCTACGCCCGAGCAGCCTCGATGCGCGCCACGAGCGCGGGAATATCCGCGGGCGCATGCGCGAGCTCGGTGGCATCTGCCAGCTCTTCGGGCGTGCCAAAGCCATACAGGCAGCCAATGCACGGCAAGCGATGCGCCGCTGACAAGGCAATATCCTTATGCCTGTCGCCAATGGCAATAAACGGCCCCTCGAAATCACGCTCGATGGACTTGAAGATCTCTTCCTTGGGCGCGTAATCGAACTGCTGAGCGTTGTAATACCCGGAAAACCACTGGTCCAAGTCAAACGCCTTGCGCGCGGCCTCCTGATACTCCGTCGCGCAATTGCTCAGGAACACCAGCGTATGCCCTGCCGCCTTCACGGCATCGAGCATCTGAGGAACGCCATCGTACAGCCGCGCCTTGCCCGCCGCCACAGCCTGAAGCATGACATCCTTCACGTGCAGCGCCGCCGGCTCGGCCACCTCCCACGGAATCTCGGGCGCCAGGCGCGCCCAGGCCTCGAACACGTTCAAGCCCAGGTTGCGCTCCAATTCCTCGCGTGCGAACGTGCGCGGACGAGCCTTCCCCGCATCCACCAGCGTCTGGTATCCCGCGGGAAACGCATCGGCATACACGTACATGCTGTCATGCAGCGTGCCGTCATAATCAAAAACCAACGTGGAGGGCCTCATGCCCGCTCCTCTCGAACGCACGTAAGCAAACGGGGCAACCGGCCAGCCGATCGCCCCATAGCTCTACCCTAAACGATGCAGCGCGCAAACAGCGCCGCTATCGCAAAACGCTAAATTTGCCCCATGACATTGCAGAGCTCGATAGCGCCCAACGCGCACTCGCTGCCCTTGTTGCCCACCTTGCTGCCCGCGCGCTCGATGGCCTGCTCGATGGTATCGGTGGTAAGCACGCCCATCATAACGGGGATGCCAGCCTTCAGCGACACCTGGGCGATGCCCTTCGAAACCTCGTTGCAGACCACATCGTAATGGCTGGTAGCGCCACGAATCACCGCACCCAGGCAAATGACTGCATCAAACTTGCCGCTTTCGGCCATGCGCTGCGCTACCAAGGGAATCTCGAACGCGCCCGGCACCCAGGCGGCCGTGATGTTCTCCTCGGGCACGTTATGACGCACCAAGCCATCGATGGCGCCCTCGAGCAGCTTGCCCGTGATGAACTCGTTGAAGCGCGCCACCACGATGCCCACGCGCAGATTCTCGTTTACGACCTTACCCTCGATTACGTTGATTGCCATGTTAGTTTCCTCCTATTGGAATGCCTGATACTTGCTCGTTTCCCGCGCTTACGCCAAAGCGGGCTCTTGCAGAATGCTCTCGAATACGTGGCCCATCTTCTCGCGCTTCGTCTCCAGATACGCACGGTCGTGCTCCTGCGGCTCGATCTCGATGGGCACGCGCTCCACGATTTCCAAGTTGAAATCGCCCAGTCCATACACCTTTTCGGGGTTGTTGGTGAGCAGACGAATGCTACGGCAACCCAGGTTGCGCAGAATCTGCGCCCCGGACCAGTATTCGCGCAGGTCGGGCTTGAATCCCAACGCCACGTTGGCCTCTACCGTGTCCATGCCCTGCTCCTGCAGCGCATATGCCCTAATCTTGTTGATCAGGCCAATGCCGCGGCCTTCCTGACGCATGTACAGCAGCACGCCACGACCCTCGGCCTCGATCTGCTTGAGGGCGCTATGCAGCTGGTCGCCGCAATCGCAGCGCTGGCTGCCGAACACATCGCCCGTCAGGCACTCGGAATGCACGCGGCACAGCACGTTGCGGCCGTCGCCAATCTCGCCCTTCACCAGGGCAACATGTTCTTCGCCGGTGATGTCGTTCACGAAGCCGTGAATCTGGAACTCGCCATACTGCGTGGGCAACTTGGCCGTGGCGGCCTCGCGCATATGGTTGTCGTGCGCGCGGCAATAATCCTGCAGCTGCTTGATGGAGATAAGGCACAGCCCCCATTCGCGAGCCTTTTCGACCAGCTCGCTCGTGCGCATCATAGTGCCATCCTCGCGCATGATCTCGCAGCACAGGCCGCACTGCGCCATGCCAGCATGACGTAGCAGGTCGACCGTCGCCTCGGTGTGCCCGTTGCGCTCCAGCACGCCACCGCGCTTGGCTACCAAGGGGAACATATGCCCAGGCCTGCGGAAATCCTCGGGGCTCGCCGCAGGATCGACGCACTTCATAGCCGTCAGGCTGCGCTCAGCCGCCGAAATACCCGTCGTGGTCTCCACATGGTCGATAGACACGGTGAACGCGGTCTCGTGATTGTCGGTGTTCTCGGAAACCATTTGCTGGAAGTTCAGCTTATGGGCGAGCTCCTGGCTCATGGGCATGCAGATAAGGCCCTTGGCCTGCGACGCCATAAAGTTCACATTCGCCTGCGTGGCGAATTCCGCCGCGCAAATCAGGTCGCCCTCGTTTTCGCGATCGGGATCGTCCACCACCATGATCAGGTGGCCCATCTGCAGTTCGGCAATCGCCTCTGCTACGGTGTTCAGTTCCATATGAGTTCCTCTCTCCTTGAAGAAGTTGATTCCGAATGACGCGCGGCTAGAATCCATTGCGCGCGAGAAATTCCATGGTGAGGCCCGACGGGCGGCCGCTCGAGTCGTCTGCCTGCGCAGACGCGAGCGGAGTTGCGGGTGCGTCGGCCGCAGGCGTGCCACCCACCGTGACCCCTAACAGCTTTTGCACGTACTTGCCCAGCATGTCGTTTTCCAGATTGACCGTGTCACCAGGGCGTTTCCCCAGCAGCACCGTCTGGGCACCGGTGTGCGGGATGATGGACACCTCGAACTCGTTACCCTGAACGCTGGCTACGGTCAGGCTGATGCCGTCGATGGCGATAGACCCCTGCGGCACCACGAGCGCCGCGATACGCGACTCGGTGCGAATGCGCACGCGCACGGCGTTTTCCTCGGCGCGACGCTGCACGATCGCACCCACGCCATCGATGTGCCCCGATACGATATGACCCCCGAACCGCCCATTCGCAGACATGGCGCGCTCCAGGTCGACGGGGCTTCCAGGCGCAAGTTCGCCCAGGTTGGACGCGCTCAGCGTTTGCGGCATGACGTCGGCGCTAAACTCGTCGGCACCCATAGCCGTCACGGTAAGGCACACGCCATTCGTGGCGATGCTGTCGCCAATGCGCGTGCCCTCCAGGACGGTGCGGCACGCAATGACGATCTTGCCCGCCTGGCCTCGCGGAGGCATGCACCGAACAGCGCCCACTTCCTCTACAATGCCCGTGAACATTACCTATCTCCTTCCGCCCGCGAAGGCTGCATCAGGGAATACGTAAGCTTGACATCGGAACCCAGCACCTCGACGCGCGGCGCACCTAGCGGCAGGGCGTTCACCATGAGCTCCACGCCCAAGCCCGCCACCGGCGTCTTGGCGTCGCCACCCACAATCTTGGGGGCGACGTACGCAATCGCCTCATTCACAAGGCCGTCCGCAAAGGCGCTCGCCAGCAACGTGGCACCGCCCTCCAGAAGCATCGAGTCGACCTCGCATTCGCCCAGGTAATCAAGGAGCGCCGCGAAATCGACGCGCTCATCGGCGGCAGGCAGGCACGCAAGCGCCACGCCCGCGGCCTCCAACGCCTCGCGTTTTCCGTGGGGGTCGGCCGCATAGGCTACCAGCACGGGCACCTCGCGTGCCGTGCGCACGAGCGCGCTTTCCAGCGGAATGCGCAGGTTGCTATCCACGATCACGCGCAGGGGCTGACGCGATTCGCCCTCGCGACGGCACGTGAGCAACGGATCGTCGGCCAGCACGGTGTTCACGCCGACACAGATGGACGCCAGGCGATGACGAAGTTCATGCACGTCGGCACGCGACTCCTCACCCGACACCCAGCGGGCATCGCCCGTGGATGTGGCGATCTTCCCGTCGGCCGTCATGGCCCACTTGGCCACCACGTACGGACGACGGCGCGTGATGTAGTGGAAGAACGCGGGATTGAGCGCATCGCATTCCGAACGCAGGCAATCCTGGTCAACCTGAATGCCCGCCGCGCGCAAGCGCGCCACGCCTCGGCCGCTTACCAGGGGATTCGGGTCGCGACTGCCAATTACCACGCGCGAGACGCCCGCATCTACCAACGCGTCGGCACACGGGGGCTGATGCCCCGTATGGCTGCACGGCTCCAACGTGACATACACGGTCGCACCTGCGGGGTCCTCCCCCACCGCCACGCAGACCGCAAGCGCATTACGCTCCGCATGGGCTTCGCCAAAACGCTCGTGGCATCCAGCGCCAATCACGCGACCGGCCTTTACGACTACGGCACCTACCAGCGGATTCGGATTCGTCCAACCCGCAGCGGACCGCGCAAGCTCGACGGCCTGCGCCATGAAGCGCTCATCGGTGGAACGCTGCACGCCGCGAGAGATGCCCGCCGCAGCGTCACGCACCACGAACGCAACCGCCTCGATACGATGCAAGCTGGAAGCATCGTTTGCCATCGCATGTCCTTTCGTTGCCAAGCGGGCCCCGCCCGCCATACCGCCCACACGCGTATTCGCGCAGGTAAGCGGGCATGAAAAACGCCCGCCAGAAACCTGACGGGCGTAGCAACCGAAAGACATGCCACTACGGCATGTACAGCACGACATACATCGCGCTTCAGTTTCCGTTCTTCCATCCGGACTGTAACCGTTGGTCCTGGATTCTCACCAGATCAGCCGCTTGCGCGGGTCGCGGACTTAGGGCTTGCGCCCCTTACCGCCAGTGAGGAATTTCACCTCTCCCTGAACAGATATCTTGGGAGCACTATAGGCCAAGCGCCCCATGCCGCGCAAGACCTATTTTCGTTTGCAATAGGATTCTTGAGAGACCATTACGAACGTGCGATAATTGGGGGCGTTAAGGTGCCGTTTGATGGCGTCACTCGCCCGCGGCATGGCCTTTAGGGGGAAGGGAGTCATCATGTTCTGCCCGCACTGCAACGCATCCGTTGCCGACGGATCGAAGTTCTGCCCCTCGTGCGGCAAGCCGCTCGAGACACCAGAAGCAAGCCCGCAAACAGGGCAAACTCCCCAATACGGACAGCCCCTAGAAACCTCGACACCTGCCACTGCGCCCGTGGAGCCCACCGCCGTCATACCTCCCGTGGGCGCCGCCAGTCAGGCAAACGCAGCTGGTACGCCAACCACCCCAACGCCAGGCTACACGCCTCCGGGAACCGTCCCACCCGCGGCTACGGAACCCTGGTACGGCAAGACCTGGGTCATCATTCTCTTCCTCATCTTCTTCTGGCCCGTGGGCCTCATCCTCATGTGGATGAAGACATGCAAATGGGAAAAGGCGGTCAAGGTCGTCGTCACCGTTCTGTTTGCGGTTTACGTCGCTGCATCGATATTCTTCGTCACCAGCATAATGAGCAGCCTTACGAACCTGGCCGCGACGAGCGCCACGCAAAGCGCCGTCACGAGCACCCAGCCAAGCACCAACTCCGGCAGCTCGAGCGACAACAAGGATTCGGGAAACTCCTCGAACTCGGGCTCATCCAACTCCGGCTCCTCGAACTCGGGCAATTCCGGTAGTTCGGGCAATTCCGGCTCTTCCGGCAGTGGCTCGTCGGGCTCTAGCTCCAGCTCGTCGGCCATCAACTACTCCAACACCCGCTATGGGTACAGCTGCACCCTGCCCGCCGGCTTCACGCTGCTGAGCGAGTCAGCCAACGGAGACGGCGCCACGTACTTCAACTCCCAGTACAACATGACCGTGAAGGTGTTCGGCTTCAACAACACCGATGGCATGGATGGCAGTCAGCTGGAAGAAGGCTGGTGGAACGGATCGACCAGCGCCAGCACCCAAAATATCGACAACCTCTGGATGCTCTATCAGTACGACAGCACGAAGGAATACGTATACGCTGCCTACGTGGGAACCGGCTCCATCGTTGAAGTCGATATCGACTTCCCCCTGCAGTCGGACAATACCGACGAAATGGACATCGCCTCGGAAATCATGGTGAGCTTGACCCCGGGCGACCTCACGGTCGCACACTAGGCCAAACAGAAACAACGCGCTGTACGCACAAACGAAAACCGGGCTGCCAGCACATGCGGGCAGCCCGGTTTGTTGTGTCATTGCAGCAGTTACGCCAAAACCTGACGCACCATACGCGGTACGACGGTTACGCCAAAACCCGACGCACCATGCAGCGCAGACGCTACAGCAAATACGCGTCGACGATCTCAGCGTAGTAGGCGATATGCGTGTCCTTGTTCGCACCCACAAACGTGCTGGGCTTGTCCTGCGGATACCACTTCTGCTCGTCGGGAAGCATGCGGTCGATTTCCTGCGCCTGCGTGTAGAGCACGCGGCATTCCAGCGTAAGCGGCAGCTGCGCCACGGCAGGCACGCTGATAACGCGCGGCTCGACCAGCTGCATGCCAGATTCCTCGATCTTGTTCACGTCACGACCCGAACGCGAACCGCAGATGTTCAGGATTTCCTTGGCGGCGGGGCCCTTCGGAACGCTAATGGTGAACTCGGGATTCTTTTCGAGCAGGCTTACCGTATGACGACCCTCGCGAATGTACGCCGTGAAAATGGGCTTGTTCCATTCCATGCCAATGGAACCCCAGCCGATGGTCATGCTATTCACCACGTCATCGGCCTTGGTGGTTAGCAATACGCCGCCGTTGAAGAACGCGCGAATCACATCGCTGGCATAGCCGGGAAAATCAAGCGTACGAGCCATACGGGCCTCCTATTCAACTGCGCCCATAAGGGCGCATGCAGATATTCCGCCGTTTAGTATAAACGTCCCACCCGCCAAAAAACGTTTGCCACACAACACGCCACGCAGAAACGAAAAATGCGCGCGGACGTAGGGAGCGTCCGCGCGCATTTGGGAGGAACAGGCGCTCACCCAAGGGAGGCGCCTAGCGAATTAGGCAAAGGAGACCACGATGGTGGCGGGAAGCGCAGCGAGCACGATGAGCGCACGCAACGCAAAGCCACCGATGAGCACGCCAGCCTCGCTGCCCATGCCCAGGGTGCGAGAGGGGGCACCCGTGTTCACGAACAGCTCGAAGGTTTCGATGATCGCCGGCAACACCAGGCCCGCAAGCACGAACGCAATCCAGAACGCAGGCGCGAACGAGCCAGCTACCAGGTTCGATACCGTGGCATGAGCCGTATCGCCGGAAGAATTCACGATGAACAGCATTGCCACCACCAGCACCAGCTCCACGATAGGCAGCCAATAATGGGCGCGCTTCAGCGCGGGCAGCGATTCGGCTTCCTGGGGAGCCTTGATCAGCGAGCCCAGCACCACTGCGGCAGCGCCCGTGGAAACCGCCGATACCAGGAACAGCACGGGAAGGATCGCATTGTTCCATAGCGGATACGTCTTCACCACACCCAGCAAACAGCCCGTGTAGGCGCCCACGCAAACGGCGAACACGACGCCCACCAGGTCGAGCCAGCGCGGAATGTCGATCTTGCGAATCTCGAGAAACGCAACGACCAGAGCGATGACCTCGAAAACGGCAAGGAAGTAGACGCCCCAGGTCATTACCGACCCCACATTGTGGATAAGCAGCGCGAAGCGCCACGGATTCAGCAGGCCGCCCTTCGCGTCGACCATGAGCAGCACCAGGCCAATGGCCACCACCACGGGGGCGATGAAATGCCCGATGCGACGCGTGGTTACGGCATGCGGATGCTTCCACGCCACGAATGCCGAGGTGATGAACGCACCGCCACCCAGGCCGGCCAGAAACAGGTAGAGCGCGATGGGAATGCCCCATACAGGTTCAAATTGCATCTTCTATCACCTCACGTAATAAATCTTGGCCTTGGTCAAATCGCCAGCGATGGGCTGGGCGCCCGTTTCGGCGATGGCCCGCGAAAGCTCGCTATTCGGGTCGTCAAGGTCGCCGAAGATGCGCGCGCCCGTAAGGCAGGCCTCCACGCAGCTGCACATCGTCGTGCCATCGGAAGCGGAAGCGGTGCAGAAGCGGCACTTGTCCACCGTGCCCGTCTCCTCGTTCACCTGGCGAATCTGATAGGGGCACGCCGCCATGCAATACTTGCAGCCAATGCAACGGCCCTGGTCGACGGCAACGATACCGCTTTCGGTAATGTGCGTTGCACCCGTAGGGCACACGCTTGCACAAGGAGCGTCTTCGCAATGCATGCACTGCAGAGGAATCGTTTCCCATTCCACCGAAGGGTAGGCACCCTCCTCGGCTTCCTCGAAGCGAATGAACTGCTCTGTTGGCTCCAGGCCATTCTGACGCTGACATGCAGTAACGCATGAATAGCAGCCCACGCACTTAGTAGTATCGATAAGCATTCCTAAACGGGTCATTACGCACCTGCTTTCTGAACGGTAAGCACGGCGTCACGCACCATGCCGGAGCCATACGCGGCTTCCACGGCAAAGGGAACCAAATCGGCGACGTTCACGCCCACGCCCTTTGCATGGGCCTCACCGGAGCTCGTACGGCCGAACCCTTCGGGAACGAACACTGCACCAGGAACAACGCGGTTCGTCACGCGCACGCGCGCTGTAAGATCAGATTGGTTCGCCAAGGTCACAGTATCGCCATCGGCAATACCCAAGCGCTTCGCATCGGCCTCGTTCAGCCACACGCGCGACAGATCGTACTTGGAAATAAGCATGGCAATGGCATCGTCGTCTGCAGCAAGCCCACCGGCATTCACGGGCAAAGCGCCCGAAGCCAGCGCAAGCTGGCCGTCGGCCAGGACGTGCGTCGGCTCGACCCACATGGGCGATGCCGACAGGTCCGCCGCCTTGCACGTATCGCTTGCGAATTCGATCTTGCCGCTGGGAGTGCCCCACACGGGCAGTTCGCCATACGTCACGGCATCTTCTGCGAGCGAAACGGTGCCCACGCTTGCGGCGCCGTCGTAGCTTACGCCCACGCTTTCCAGCTGGGCGCGCGCAACGTCTTCCAAGCTGAAATCGAACGCATCGCCCACGCCACACGCTTTGGCCAGCCCGCCAAAAATCTCGTCCAGGGGCTTCGTTCCGGCATGCAGCACATCAATCGCTGCGCCATGCGTGACCACGCTGGGGACGGGACCATCCACGAACGATGGCAAATCCGCGCGCTCTAGATAGCTCACATCGGGCAGCACGTACTGGCACGCCTGTGCCGTTTCGCAGAGCTCGGTACCCACGTACACCGAAAGGTCGCACCCTTCGATGGCGGAACGAACATACGAAGGGCTCGAAGCGTCGGCAGCATAATCGGTTTCGCAGAAGATGACGCCATGCAGCGCACCCTCGTGCGCAGCCTTCAGGGCAACGGCGGACGAACCGCCCACCTGCGCAGCCAACGGGTAGTCGACATCGCCCACACGCTGCGCGTTTGGCGCTGCGACGGCTTCAATGCCATCCAGTTCACCAGGGCGAACGCATACGTCAACAAGCGCGCCGCCCTTCTGGTTGTAGCAGCCAAGCAGTGCGTTCAGCAGCGCCGTCGCACGAGCAAGCTCGCCCGAGTTGCCGTACAACGCGCCGTTTCCCTCGCGAAAGCCAAGCGACACCGAGCACGCCGGCGCGGCATTGCGCAGCTCCGCAGCCAAGCGCTCGATGCTATCCTCGGGCAGGCCCGTAACGCCTTCCGCCCACTTCGCGCCATACGAGGAAACGGCAGCGCGATACTCGTCGAACCCAGCGCCCTGGGCATCGACGAACGCCTTGTCGTACCCATCTCGCAGCAGCTCGGCCGAAAGCGCGAGCACGAGCGCAAGCTGCGAACCGGGCTTGATGCCAAGCCATTCACTGGCAAAACGCGTATCTCCCGACTGTACGGGACCCGCCATGACGATGCGCGCGCCGTTCTGACGTGCGGTTTCCAGGGCGGCAATATGCGCCGGCCGCATACCATCCAAAGCGCCATCGCACACGAGCAGCGTCATCTGGGAATGTTCCACATCAGGCGTATAGCCTTCCGCCCCAATGGCGGCATAGGTGCCCGCCTTGCGCGAAAGGGAATGGGCGGCATCGTCGGTATAGACATTCGCGCTTCCCAAAGCCCACATAAGGCGCTTGCCATAAAACGAGCTCGTGGGCCTGCCGTCGCCAATGAAGGCCAGCTCCTGCGGCTCCATGCCGCCAATGCGCGCGGCGATCTCGCCGAACGCCTGGTCCCAGGTAATGGGGTCGAACCCACCCTGGGCATTCCGCTTCAGCGGCTCCACCAGTCGGTCTTCGCCCTCCGCCACGCGCGGGTACGCATAGCCGATAGCGCACAACTTGCCAGCGGCAGAGGGATTCTCGGCATCGCCGATGACCTTACCCAGCTTGCCCTTGTTTACATATGCGGTGAACCCACAATTCGCGCCGCAGCCATAGCACGTCGAGTGCACTTCGCGAACGTCTTCATCCGAATGGTAATTCACGCCAAACGCCTGGTCCCATGCGGAACGCGAGGCGCCAACCGCAGCGGTGGCAACTGCGGCGCCCGCCGCCGTCGCCAGAAAACCCCTGCGGGTTATCGTTGTATCTTGCATCGTCTCATCCTTCCACGTGCACATTTACGGACGGACGAGCGCGCCGGCGATGTCGGCCGTGTTGATGATTCCGGCTTCGATGCATTCCTGATAGATGTCCTGCCAGTCGATGAACTTGATAGCGCCATTGGGGCACTGCTCGGCACAGCGGCCGCACGAAATGCATTTCGTGGACTTGCCGGTTTCGCTGGAAACCTGCGGCATGTTCCAGGGGCAGGCCTCGTGGCACATGCCACAGCCAATGCATATGTCCTCGTTCACCACGCGCGCACCCGTTTCCGGATCGGCGGAAATCGCATGCACGGGGCAATTGTCCACGCATGCCGGGTCGCTGCATTGCTTGCAGCTCTTGATGGTGAACTGGCAATTGTCGTAGATGCCGTCAAGCGTGTCGGGCGATGAGCCAAAGTTGTAGCTCTCCCACACGCGCACGCGTGCGGTCTGCTGGCTCACCCAGCCATCATTGCGCAGCGAGCACATCATCTCGCAGCGCTGACAGCCACTGCATCGTCCACGATCGGTGACGATGAATTTCTGCGGCGTCGTCGAAATTTCGATACGACCGGCGGCGATGGCCTTTTCCGTAGCGCCCCATTTGGCAACCACGCCACCAACGATAAGTCCGGCGACGCCGCAGCCGCACATGGTCAACACGTCGCGGCGGGTAATCCTCTTCGCAGGGGCAGCGGCTTCCTCCGCTCCCCGTACGGCAGCATCGTTCTTCTGCTGTACGTCTGACATACGCGTTACTCCTCCTTGTTGTCAGAAAAGCATCGCTTGCGAATGCGCTCCCGCATTCGCGCTCCCTCGTCTTCCACCTTCGCAACGCGACCACTATCCCAGCCGCCGCACGCTACCCTTCCCCTCTTGTGGGGTAAAACCCACGCACTCGAAATCGTTTCTCGTTTTACCCCACAAGAGGGTACGGAACGTTTCCCACAGGGGATACAGTGCAGGCATTCGACTTATCAGACGAGTCGAGCGCATCGCCATCCATCTTTCCCTGGGCCACCCCGCAACGTGAACACCCACAGAGGATTTGGAGAGATACATGGCAGACGAGAAGTCATTCGGCTGGACCGGAAAGATGCTCCGCGTGAATCTGACCACCGGACGCATCACCACCGAACCCACCGAACCCTACAAGGCCTACATCGGCGGCATGGGCCTCGCGAACAAAATCATGTACGACGAAGTGCCCGCCGGCACCGAACCATTCGACCCCGAGAATAAGATCATTTTCGCCGTGGGGCCGCTCACGGCAACCGGCGTACCCCTGGCAGGGCGCACCACCATCTGCAGCCTTTCCACGTACACCACCGACCACCTGGTCGTCGACGCACACTGCGGTGGCATGCTGGGCGCGAAGATGAAGATGGCCGGCTATGACGCCATCATCGTGGAAGGCGCCAGCGACAAGCCCGTATACCTGGCCATCCACAACGACGACGTAAAGATCAAGAGCGCGGCGGCCGTTTGGGGCCAGGGCACCCGCGCCACCACGGAAATGCTCAGCCGTCTAGAAGGCACGCGCACGTGCGTAGCCGCCATTGGCCAGGCAGGCGAAAACCTGCTCCCCTATTCCTGCATCATCAACTCCCGTAATCATTCCGCAGGCGCAGGCACGGGCGCAGTCATGGGCTCCAAGAAGCTGAAGGCCCTGGTCATCGAGGGCGACAAGCCCATCTACGTAGCCGACCCCAAGGCAGTGGCCGAGCTTTCCGACTACATGCTGCGCGAGATCATCGGTTCGAACAACAACCACGTCGTGCCCAGCACGCAGCAGGAATGGGCCGAATTCTACGACGCCGATTCCCGTTGGACGGCCGCAAAGGGCCTGAACTGGGAGCTCGCCGAAGGCGGCCCCATCGAAACCGGCGAACCGAAACCTGGCGAGCTAAACACGGTAGGCTACCGCTGCATGAAGTCCACCAAGGACCTGGGCCCCGCGGCATCCGCGTACACCATCAAGATGAACGGCTGCCACAGCTGCCCGATTCACTGCTATAGCGACCTTCGCGTAGAGGGGTCGGGCGAAGCGGGCGCATTCGAGACCTCGGGCAACACGTGCGCCGCAAACTTCCCGTGGCGCTACGCGGAAACCATCCTGAAGACGGGCATCAGCCAAAAGGAAATGCCCGACGAATACGTCACCTTCAACGCAGCCATCGGCACCACCATGGACGACCTGGGCCTCTGGTGCAATTACGCAAGCCTGCACCGCGACATTGCGCACTGCATCAAGGAAGGCATCTTCAAGCGCGTGCTGCCCGCGGAAGAATACAACATGTTCGACTGGAGCAAGCTCACCCCGGAAAACGCCGACCCGAGCGTCTGCGTGCAGATTCTGCGCCACATCGCCCAGAACGACAACGAAATGGCCTACGTCGCCCACGGCGACATCGTCTGGTGCGAGCGCTGGGACGACATGGAATGGTTCGACAACAAGGCGTCGACCATGATCAACTACCGTGGCTGGCCCGTGCATCATGCCGCCGAATGCTTCGGCCAGGTGGGCATGCTGTACAACATGGTGTTCAACCGCGACGACATGATTCATTCCGCCGTGAACTTCCAGGGCAGCGGCCTGCCGCTCGACCTGAAGAAGGCCATCGCAGCCGAGGTATGGGGCGGCGAAGATGCCATCGACCCGCCGAAGAATTACACGCCCATGAACGAGCATAAGGCGAATTTCGCCTGGTGGAGCGTGGTTACCGACGTACTGCACGACAGCCTGACGCTGTGCAACTGGGTATGGCCCATGACGTGCAGCCCCACGAAGGCGCGCGACTACCGCGGCGATTTGGACCTGGAGGCAAAGTTCTTCAAGGCGGTCACCGGCCAGGACGTCACCACCGAGGAACTGTACGAAATCGGCGAGAAGATCACCACGCTGCAGCGCTGCAACACCATGCGTGGCATGCACACCGACGACTTCCGCAACGTGCATGACGTTGCAACCAAGTGGACCTTCACGCAAGACCCCGACATCCCCGCATTCAGCGAAGGTACCGTAAAGCTGGACTGGGAAGACTGGCAGAAGGCGCTGAGCATGTTCTACGCGCGCTTCTCGTGGGACGAGCAGAAGGGCTGCCCCACCGCCGCCTACCTGGATGCGCATGGCATGAGCGACATCAAGGCAGACCTGCAGGCCGAAGGCCTCATGTAGGCACACGGCGCTACAACAGCCAAACTAATAGGGCTCGCGAGATCCTCCCTCTCGCGAGCCCTTCTTCATGTGATGATGACCCGAATCTAGCGGGCGTATTCCCTTAGGTAATCCAAGACGTCCTGGCGTGAATGCAAGCCCGTCTTGCCGTAGATCCTCTTGATGTGCGCATGCACAGTGCCAGGACTAATGAAGAGCTCCTCGGCCACGCGCTGCTGGGTCTTTCCCAAGGCGTACTGCACGAGCACTTCCTCCTCGCGCTCGGTGAGCAGGAACTGTTGACCCAGCTCATGCACGCCTTCTTCCATGGCCATGCGCATGGCGTCTTCGCGCGACGTAGGCTCGACACCCTCATCCAGACCCATGAGGTTCTTGATCACGGGATGGTTAGACGTTACGACTTCGTGGCTGGTATCGGCGCCTTCGCCGCCGTGCGCAGCGTTTCGCCCATCCATGTACACCAAGATGAGCTGGCCCAAAATAAACTGGGCGGAAATCACCATCGCAACGCCCATGATCGCCATAATCTGAACGGGATCAACGCCCAAAACGGCCAAACCGCCTTCGGCCATGCGAGCAAGAGCGCGCGGCGCCAAAAACACGGCGAACCCGCTGAGCATGTAGTACCACGGATCGCGATAGCCATAGCTCATAAACGCAATGATGACGTACCCGTCGAACACCACCATCAGGGCGTTCGTCGACGTGCTCAAGCATGCGCCCACGCCCATGTCATCCGGCAGCAGCGCGTACGCAACGATGGCCAAGCAGCCTAGCGCCTGCATGATTTGCCAAATGCCCACCGTCATGACGCGCGTGCGTCCACGCAGCACGGCAACTACGATACTCATGCGTAAGGTGATAACAATTACGGCATACGCAACGCGATGCACGGGCCCCAAGGCAATGCCCTCGCCTGCAGGGTACCCACGCAAAAGGCCAATAACCACCGACAAGAACGCAATGCCCAGGCCCGTTACCATAAGAAACTTGCTACTGGAAACGTTGTCCTCCATAAAGCCGAAGTAATCGCTACGCAGCGTGGGGCTCTCTATCTCGAATGCTTTCTTGCGCTTACGCGCAGCGCGAATAAGGGGAACCTGGAGCGCAGCCAAGAGCGGCGAGCACACGTTGTCGACCGGATCGGGCAGAAACGCGAATACGAGCAGCACCACTTCGCTGATGGCAAGCGCACCCATGGCAACAACGACGGCCGTACTCGTGCTGCAGCCCCGCACTCGTCGCAGCCAATAGCCAATGTTCATGTAACCCAGGAATTCATTGGCAGCATGCATCACGAGCAGCACATCTACCGACACCCCGGGGGTATGCTCGAGCGCGCTCAATAGCACAAGTACAAGCGCCTGCAGCCCAATGAGCGCATGTCCGATGATGTTGACCTGGCGCTTCGTGAACCGAACATTACCCAGCCACAACCATGCCGCAACGATGAACGCCGGAATAAGCGACACGAGCGTGGCGCCATCGGTGAAGAGACCCTGGTCGGTTTCAACATAGCTTCCGTAGCTTCCGACAATCAGACAGTCGCGTGCGCATACAAGACCGATAATCGTAGGAATCAAGGGCGCATACACACGCACGGCCTCACGCACCCCCGAAAAGACGCCCGCCTTACGCGCGCCCTCTTCGTTATTCATAACCCTCCCTCAAAAACCATGGCTCACCGTCGCTCCTCCTCGCGACGAGCCATACCCACTCTACCCTAAGCCTAGGACATTCCCAATTTCTCCTCTTATAGGAGACGGAAGATTTAACCAGGTTATAACGCCGTTTTTAGATTTACCCCCTTATAGGGTACGGGAAAATGGGCCCGCTTCTCATAATGAGGGCCCAAGGAGGAGGCCCATGGAAACGCAAAGCGCCGAAGCGCCCAACTACAAACAGCAAGCAGAAGAGCTGCATGCCGCCCTTGGCGCGGCACTCGAGAACATCCGCAGCCAGTCATGCGACAGCGCCCTCGTTACCCCCGAGCGCTGGAACGCAACGGGCATGGCTCCCGCATGGATGGACGTCGAGGCATTCACCGACGCCGTAAGGGATGCGTTGGCCAAATTCCACGCATCATCCAGTGAACACGATTGCGGCGCCACCAGCGGAGCCGAACAGATCGAGCCCACAAACGAAGCTGAGGCCGCTACCGAAACGTCATCGGACGAAGAGGAAGCCATACCGGCGAGCGCATCGAGCGAGCAACCTGCATCGCTCGACGAAGCGCTTGCAGCGCTACCCGCGATTCCCTGCGCGGACATCTGCGTTCTTGAGGGCAAGAGCACAACGTACTTCTACTCGAACGCTTACATGACTGACGCGTACGCAAACTGGGCATTCCTTGCGCAGGAAGACGACAAAGTTCAAACCTTCGTTTCCGTGGTGCGCGAGGACTCGCGCGTCTATCCGCGCCCCATGGTGTATCGCTCGCTTTTGAACCCACCGTTCCGCATGACCGAAGACGAAGTGCTGCAATGCTGGCAGACGGTGCAGGAAACGGGAAAGTTTCCCGACATTGAAAGCTGCGAGGCGAGCAACGGCGACGTCTACTTCTTTTCCACCGACTACCTTTCGCCCCGATACGCGCAATCGCTTGCCGAGTACGAATCGGTAGAGCGCCTGGCAAACCCGTAGAAACGAGGACGACATGCCTTCCGACGAGGTACGTAACATATACAAGGAGATCGAAGATCGCCGTGTCATCCGCACGGCAGACGTCTACCAGACGCACATGGAGAACGGCGTGCGAGGCTATTCCGACAAGCTGCTTTCCGTAGTGGCGGACTTCACGAACAGCGGCATACCCGAAGGCTGCAACGCGCGCGGCATGGCTGGCAAGAGCAAGCGCGGAGAAGTCGCCTGCCAGATATTTGGCACCATCAACCCCGAAACGCGCATCATCGAGCGCGCCGGCTTCCGCAGCCGCGGCTGCATCGCCATCACGGCCTCTGCTAGCATGCTCTGCCGGATGATCGAGGGCAAATCGATCGAAGACGCGCTTGCCATCTGCGACAACGACATCGTGCGAGCGCTTGACGGCGTGCCCTCGGACAAACGCGACACTCCCATATTCGCCATGGAGGCATGCCACGCCATGATTGGCGACTGGCTTATCGCCCAAGGGGAACTCGATGCGCTCGACACGCTTACGCCCTGCGACATGGGTGGCATTACCTGCCTGCTCTGCGAACATTGCAGTCTGCGCGACCTGCGCTACGACCTTCTTGCCGAGCAAGCCGGCGCAGCCAGCGTACGCAGCTAGCAGTCAAAGGCGCCCTACCCTACGCGCGCATCAACCAAATCAATGAGTTCCTGCTTGGAATGAACCCCAAGTTTGGTGTACACGTGCTTCACATGCGTGGCAACCGTATTCCTGGACAAAACGAGCTTATCGCGAATGTACGGCTGCGATCGGCCACGCGCCAAATAGCCCAGCACTTCAAGCTCGCGAGCAGAGAGGCCATACGCACCGGCAAGCTCACGGCAACGCACGTCAATGGGGTCCTCCGCTGCAGCCCGGCCCGTTTCCGCAGCGCCACCCCCTGTGCCATCCTCAGCAACGCTTACAACAGCGGGAAGCATACCGGAGTCGAGGATGGATTCGAATTCGGGAAGCAGCGACTGAGAGGCAACTACTAGGCAGATGAGCGATAGCACCAGCACAAACACGCTCAAGCTACCATCCAAGACAAGGGGGAACACCAGCAAGCCCGCAATATTGCCCATCAAAACGCCCAGCTGGATCACCCCCTGGCAGAGGCCCGCCGCGAAGTACACGTTCAACACACGTTTTCGGACCAGCCACACGAAGCACATGAGCGACAACGCCTGCATGGCGGTATCGGCCACATTCAGAATCGCTGCATGCAAAAACATGGGCACGAGCTCGATCCAGGGAAACAGGGCGAGCGAGAGCACGATAAGAGGTATGAGCCAGCGAAAGAGCTCACGGAACGTAATGCTCATCGAGAAACGCGAAAAGGCGACCACCAGGGCAATGCCAAAACCGGCCCCGATGAAAGAAACGACGTCGAAGCCCAGAACGTCAAACATTGCCCCGGAAGAATCACGCATCGCCTCGATGCATCCACCCACAAAGTAGAAAACGGCAACCACGAACATCATGCGCAGGAAGGACCCAAGCTGGACTCCCATGCCACCAGTACGCTGAGGCGCACGTTCGGGCGACGACCCTCCCGTCGCCCCAGATTCCGCAACGAAAAGGCAAAGCGCCGATAACAACGGCAGCGAGGCAGCGGCCACTACGCCAACGACGCCCGACAGATAGGGGAACACAAGCGTTCCCAGCAAGGGCAGGGCCCCGCTCAGGCAGATAAAGCGTTCGGCTTCCGCAATGGGAATGCGGCAATAGAACGCGAGCCATAGCACAAGCAGCATGCCCGTGCCGACGCCGGAAAGTGAACCGGCAATCGCAGATAGGACAAGCACCTTGGAGCCTTGCACCGTCACGACAGAAAGCGCCGTACCTGCGGCAGAGGAAATGCCCGAGATGGCCAAAAGCGCCCGCGAAGCTTTGCGCCCATTGCGCTTCCGCCACGCAAGACCCATCAAGAACAGGGTCACCACGACGGCAATGGACGAAGCAAGCCACGATGAATCGGCATTGATCCCCGAACCTAACCTGGCGCCGTACACCGCCGATGTGGAGTAGGTGGCGTACACCCACATCCATATAAATCCAATGCCCCAATAGTGGGGCTTCACAGCCTTCCAGCGCATTCCCACAACCTCCCAACGCGCATCGTCGCGCGGCCAAAACCACATATAGGCCCACTACGACATATCACATTCTTGCGTAAACCCCGCAAAAACACGTCACCTGTTCCACGTGATATCAGGCAAAACGCCACGACAAACACGAATTTCAGGTGATTACAAGCGCAAGGGACCGCTGCACGATACCTCCATCCGCAACCATTGGAGGGAAAGGCAACACATGACTCGCGAAGCACATCTTTCACGCCGATCGTTTCTCACGGGCCTCACGACCGTAGGAGCAGCGGCCGTTTTGGGAGCATCGACAGGCTGCGCACCGAAATCGTACGGCAGCAAGCCGCAAGAAGCCGAAGCCGCTCAAACGGCCACCGATACCGCCGATTGGCTCGGCGAAGCACCTGCCATCACCGACGCCGATTGCGCGCAAACGCTCGATTACGAAGTCGTTGTCGTAGGCGCAGGCACGTCGGGCTACTTTGCCGCAGCATCTGCCGCAGAAAGCGGAGCGAAAACGCTCCTCATCGAAAAGGGTGGCTCGGGCAACAGCGTTCGCTCTTCGTCGCTGGGCGCCGTCGACACCACTGCGCAACGCGAGCAAGGCATCAGTATTGACGTGCAAGAAATCGTCAATGACATGTCCGGCTATGCGCAAGGCCGCGCCGATACTCGGCTCATCAAGATGTGGGCCGAAAAATCGGGCGAGGCCATCGATTGGTACACCAATCTGCTGCGTGCGCATGACATGGAAGTGCAGCTCGAATGGAATATGCCCGACGGCACGCGCTACAAGGAATGGCCCGTCGGGCATGGCACGAACGGCGAATACCCCTCGCGCGAAAGCGATGTGGCAGCCATCATGAACGAATACATCGAATCGTTCGAGGGATGCGCGACGATGTTCAACACCGCCATGCAGTGCCTCATCACCGACGGCGAAAACAAGGTCGTAGGACTATACGCAAAGAGCAACAAGGGCTACATCCGCATCAACGCCTCCAAGGCCGTCATCGTGGGCACTGGCGGTTACGCGTATAACAAAGACATGTACAAGGCCCTGCATACCGAGGAATACCAGAGCCACGGCACATTCGACGCTTTCCCCAACTGCACGGGTGATGGCATCAAGGCTCTGCTCTGGCTGGGATGCCGCATGGACTCCGTGCCTTCCGGCGTCGTGTTCAATCGCTGCCTGCTTACCGCCGACCAGCACGAGGGCGACCCCTACAACGTGCACAGTGACTCGTACGGCTACTTCTTCTTCAGCTCGCAGCCGTTCCTGCGCGTCGATAGCGCAGGCCATCGCTTCCACAACGAAAGCGAGCCCTACGAGTACGTCATGAAGACCTCGGCCAATCGTCCCGTAGGCGATCGCTACTGGCATCAGGTCTGGGACGGCAATTGGAAGGACGACGTCTACCGCTTCCACACGGTGGGATGCTCCACGATTTGCTATCGAGAAGGAGCCGACCACGATGCCTACCCCACCATGATGGACGACTGGATCGAACCGGAGATGGAAAGCTTCGTCGACGCAGGCTATATCGTGAAGGCGGAGACGCTCGAAGAATTGGCAGACAAGCTGCAGGTTAGCGACAAGGACGCGTTCCTTGCCACCTGCGCGCGCCAAAACGAGAACTACGACAACCAACACGACCCCGATTTCGGCAAGGAAGCCTTCCGCCTGAGCGAGCTGCGCACTCCACCGTTCTACGCAACCGTGAAGTCGTGCGGCTTCAGCCTGTGCACCACCGACGGCATCAAGGTGAACACTAACCTTCAGCCCTACGGCAAGAACGGCCAGCCCATTGAGGGCGTATACGTCGTAGGCAACGACCAGGGCGGCTTCTACGGCGGCGTCTATCCCAACCTGGCTGTCGGCATCAACGCAGGCAGGAGCGCCACCTTCGGACGCTACGCAGGCAAGATGGCCGCAGCGCTCTAAAGCATACGGCATGCGTGGGGCGCCTACCGCACGGGCGCCCCAACCCAGCCTCCAGCGCCAACCAAAGCGCAACAGCGCGACGATTGGGCCAGGAAGTATCGGCCTATGCACGCAACTCACTTCCGTTTCGACACCCTTACGGAAGTGGAGTGCGTTTCACTTCCGTAAGGGTTGCATTAACGGAAGTGAATTGCGTTTCGCTTCCGTAAAGATATACTGAAAGGAACGGAATCGGCGTTAGCGAGGAATCATGTGGCCACAAGTCGTATACGAAACCCTTCCATGGCATCGTGACGACGATGCGCTCGCCTATGCATCAAAGACGCAACGTCGAAAGATACAGGGCACCTACGAAGCTGCACTACCTGCGCATATTGTCGAACTCAGCGTTACCCTTAATTCCGAACTAAGCCGACGCGCGGAAGAGCTCATGGCATCCATAGCGCGATACGACCAAGAGCAAGCTAATCGCGCTTACAACCTGCCCGCGCTCATGCTCCGAAGCGAATCGTCCTCGAGCTCCCAGATCGAGCGCCTCACCTCGAGCGCGCGCAACGTGGCGCTAGCGGAACTCAGCGACAAGACATCCCAGAATGCACAGCTCATCGCAGCAAACATTGCGGCCATGCACGAGGCCCTTGCACACGAAAGAGCCATCGACGCTCCGCTCATCACACGCATACACGACACCCTTGTGGAAGGCACCGACGCGGCAGCCGGCATCAGAACCGAACAGGTATGGATTGGGGGCGGCTTTTACAGTCCGCACGGGGCCGTTTTCGTTCCGCCCCATCACAGCCGCATTTCGTCGTATTTAGACGACCTCGTGGCCTTTAGCGCTAAAGCAGACATATCACCCCTGGTAAAAGCTGCCATTTTCCATGCACAATTCGAAACCGTTCATCCCTTCACCGACGGCAACGGGCGCACGGGGCGCGCGCTGCTACATGCAATGCTCGCCTGGGATGATGTGCTTCGTTGCACCACCATCCCGCTTTCGGCAGGGCTCCTGAGCAACGTCGACGCATACATGGCTGCGCTTGATGCATACCACGATGGCCACATCGAACCAATCGTCGAACAGCTACTCGACGCAGTGGAACTCGCCATTGCGCTTGGGGCGAAGATGTCCGCGCAATTCGATGCCTTACTTAATGCATGGAACGAGTCGTTTATCGAGCGCAAGGGGGCGAAAATCTACGAACTGCCCGCGCTGCTCGTAGAGCAGCCCGTGGTCAATACAGCATACGTCGCCAAGCGGCTCGGCATCTCCGACAGGGCAGCACGCGACCTTATCGCCAAGGCTTGCGACTACGGCATCCTATCCAAGATGGGCAACGCACGGCGTGGCGCATTCTACCAAGCGCTCGAACTCATCGAGATTATCGAGGAGGCTTCGAGCGCGAAGGGGCTGCGGAGAGCGAAAGCTAGATAGTCTCCTCTTTGCGCCAAACCGCCATCCGCTTCAGCGCTACGACAAAAGTCAAACCAGTTCTCTTTCACAAAAAATCGCATTTAGCCATATAGATACATTTCAAAACAATATCTTATGGAAATTGAATATAATCCACTCATGACGAGTGACCCCAAACATATCAAGCCCTGGCTTAACCCCCAAGAGCAAGTCGAACACCTGAAAAGCAAAGGCGTTCGGTTCAACCTTATTTCCGAAAACGAGGCAATCGAATACCTATCTAAGAACAGTAATTACTTCAGGCTGCGGTCATACCGAACCGGGTTCCCAAAAGTAGACGCGGGACCTCGCAAGGGAGAATACGCTAACCTCGACTTCAAAATGCTCATCGATTTATCCATCGTTGACATGCTTCTTCGTTACGAGATGCTCCCCATGACGCTCGATATCGAGCATTTCGCAAAGGTAAGGCTGCTTCAGAGGATTGAAACAGAGGGCGAAGACGGTTACGAAATCGTCGCATCATTTCTTAAAGAGGACGAGCAGAGCTTTACGAGAATCAAAAGGGAGCTCGAGCAATGCAGAAAAAGCCCCTACATCAAAGGCATTGTCGATAAATACCCCAATTACGATTTCCCTGTTTGGGCTTTCCTCGAATTGCTGACTTTTGGCTCATTCGTTTACTTTCATCAGCATTGCGCTACCCAATTCAACGACAAAGAAATGCGCAAGCGGTTCTACGCCCTTCAAAGCGTAAGAAGCATTCGAAATGCCTGTGCCCACAACAACTGCATCCTAAACGAACTAGCTAGCGGCAAACCCATGCACTACCCCCAGAAAACCGTTTCGAATGCAATCAGCAAAATCAACAGCATCGGAAAAGAGCAACGAACATCCAAACTCAAAAACGATCGAATGCAAGAAATAGCTACAACCCTACACACTCACAGCATAGTAGTTTCGCCGGGAGTTAAAGCAAACAGGGCGGCTCACCTTCATACTTTCGCAGCAAGAATGAACAAGCACATTAACTACTACGAAGGCAATTACCAGGTCTCATCTGCATTTGATTTCATCTCCAAACTCATCAACGCCTGGTACCCTCAGAATAGATGAATTTCGCACTAATTTAGTTGAATGCAACGAACCAAAGGGCTAAACTATGCCCACGATGCAAAACGGCTTGCCGTTTTATAAAGGGGGGTCTCCGCAAGGGGAAACCCCTTAATTTTTTCAAGCGCAAGTAGCTAACGAGCGAAACCCCGCAGAAAAGCTGACGATTTGCCACGCACGTCTTTCATTCCCGCAAGCAACCCCACCTAAAACTGGAAGTAGATAAACGGGTTGAACGATCCGGAAAGCACGTTCGCTGCGGAAAGGGCTAGCAGGCCCAGCAGCAACACATCCCAAAGCGTTAGAACAACCTGGTAGATGACCGCCTTGCGCGCGTCTGCAGGCTTGGCATCGGTCACGCACAGCAGGTCGGCCGCGGCCGTTTTGGGGTGCGCAGTGCCACCCGGAGCCAACACGCTCATGCGCTCGCGGCTAATCTCATTGGCCCCGAAGCTTACATCTACGGCGAATCCGTCATCGCAATGCTCGACCTCGCACCCACGGACCCAAGCCTCATCTACGTCGCGACGCCAAAACGAGTCCGGAAAAAGCTTTCCTCCAACATCGTCATGGTGCATACGCCCAACCAAACCACGACTATCTATGACAGCATCGCTTCTCAGACAGCAACTGCCGCCATCCAATCCTGCATAGGCAAAATGACACCAGAGCGTCTAGCGCAAGCAGCATATAACGCGATGCAGGACGGCTATATCACCAAACGCGAACACAAAACGCTCGTAGAGAAAATGGGGATGGGACGCTTACTCGCAAGGCGCACTCATCACTTATAAGGGCGAGCCGATAATCACACCCATCTTATGCGACCAATTCGGAAGCAATCAAGCTTACAACGCCTTGCTAAATGCAGCGAACCCAAACGCTTAGTCACCTACTCATCAACTTGACGCATTGGCACCCCATCCAACCCGCACTCAGCGAAGCCCCATCGCTCATCAAACGCCCGCCTCCGCCACTCAAGCTCTTCAGGACCAAGCTTTCTTATCGCCCATGCAATATCCCGTCCGCATAAACTGGGCCGACTGGACAATACATCGCCAAAAAACTCGAGCAGCATCTGCATCCCAAGCGTCATAACAAACATTGTAAACAGGGACAATAACGCTCGCCATCAACGGCGATTCCGCTGCAGCCCGCATCCAAACTCCTCATATAACTCAACGGCAAAGTCGAGCCAGCAAGTCTGACGCGACAAGAGAATACTATACTTATTGCCCGACTGCGGCATATGCTCTTCATGACGCCCAATAACACCCCCCACATCAAACACCAGCGCATTCATCGCAATCATTCTTACCCCGGAATCGAAACACACCCGTTTGCGACGCCCCAAACCGATCAAACATAGGTGTCGTTATATACGCCTCTCGCTTAATCATCGAGCAACCATGCCTCTGACTTCGTATAATATCGATTCAAGAAGTCAGATTACGCACTATGCGACACATACCTGACGGGGGGTCAGCGCATACCATGGAAGCGAAGCAAGCAACGCAACCGACGAAAAGCAAACGAAATTACGGGGTCGACTTACTTCGCGTGTTTGCGATTCTTTGTGTGGTGCTCCTCCACGAGGGGTCGCATGGCGGACTCATTGGCGCAACAACCGGCGTTCACCACAATGCCGTAATGCTCGTGATGGCCTGCGCGTATTGCGCCGTCGACTGCTTCGTGATTATAGGTGGATTTTGCCAGGTTGACCTGCGATTCAAATCAAAACGCATTCTCTCGCTTTGGGCAACGGCACTCTTCTATTCGGTGGCAGTTACGATCTTCATGCTGTTCTATAACGCAACGGCGCTACCCGAACTCCCATTCCTAAGGATGTTTCTTCCCGTTCTCACTAATTGCTGGTGGTTCTTCACGGCCTACTTCGGATTAATGCTTGTTTCGCCCCTCATAAACCTCGTGTTCAAGCACCTCGACGAGCGCAAAATC
Source organism: Denitrobacterium detoxificans (assembly GCF_001643775.1). Classification (NCBI taxonomy): domain Bacteria; kingdom Bacillati; phylum Actinomycetota; class Coriobacteriia; order Eggerthellales; family Eggerthellaceae; genus Denitrobacterium; species Denitrobacterium detoxificans. The sequence goes on from NZ_CP011402.1 coordinate 2,081,846, forward strand.
AAAACTCTCTTCGCACTATGCCTCATTGCATTCTGCGTTGCGCCTTTCATAGCCGGCACTGACATCTTCAGGTTCAACAGTGGTTATTCCTTTGGATGGTTCGTTGTTCTATATGTCATCGGCGCTTGCATTCGCAAGATCAACCCGTTCGAAAACTGGCACAAGCGATGGCTCATCGTCTACGCGATATGCGTTGCATGCTGCTGGATCATGGCCACATACGGCAATGGTGCCGGAATCCAACCAGCCCTCATCCCCGACCATCCCTGGCAATGGCTGTCCTACCTATCGCCATTCATCCTCGTATCTAGCATTGCGCTACTGATGTTCTTCTCTCGCCTAAACATCCAAGGGAAGGCGCTCACATCAATCATCGCATTTCTTACGCCTAGCGTATTCGCCGTATATCTAATTAGCGATCATGAGCTCATTCGAAACGAGTTCATGAAGGGCGGGCCCGCGTTTGCGGCATCCCTGCACACCAGCGAAATGATTCTCGTCATGCTAGGTATCGCTGCTGGCGTCTTCGTCATTTGCACCCTAATCGACAAGCTCCGCGCGCTCGTTTTCAAGCTATTCAAAGTCGACAATGGGATTCTTGCTTTGGGCAAACGCATAGACGAACGACTCGGAATCTAGCAGAACCGAAGTATACGCCACCCTTCCTAAACTATAGCGACAACGCAATAAGCAACCCCTTAGACGCACGAAAGCCAATCAACGCAACAGATTACGTAAGCCACTTGCCCACACGAGGAATTGCTCGAATGGCGGCAACAAGGAGCAGCGACACCCCGAACACAGCAAGCGTCGCAACAGGAATTGCCAAAAACGTATTGAACGACACAGCATTGAGGCCAACCGCCTCAAAAGCATAAATCACAAAGAGATGGACGAGGTAGACGCCGAAAACCCTATCCGATAGCCACCGTACACACCCAGCTACTTTTGCAGACGGACTCCAGAACTGCATTGTCTCCTTGGCGAAGGCGAATAGCCCCACAGACCCTGTGAAAACAAACACCCTGAAATTTGTCATAAGGGTCACATTTGGCTTGCCCTCCATGCCGGACTGCATAAAGACCAGCCACGTACCCGCAGCCAAAGCCAACACGCCTACAACTAAAAAAGCTATCGGCCGATGGACTTTGATGGTGCTGAGATGATAGCCCAGAACGAAATAGAACGAATAGCCAACTGCGAATTGGAAATTGAAATCCCCAACCAAGTTGTTGTAAGCGGACGCGAACGCAACAACATGAGGCTCGCTCGAAAGAGCGAGTAAATCCGATATGCTTGGCAGCGCAAGAGCGAATATGAGGCCCAGGAGCAAAAAGGCCTTTCTCAGATTCGCATCAGACGTAAAGGATCTCAGCAGCGGCGTAATAAGATACAAGCCCGCAATCATCGGAATGAACCAGAAATGCAGCGGGCCCCTTATCAGATTGCAAACATAGGTAAGCAGCAAGCCATTAGACTGAATGCTCTCCGTCGCAATGGCGGTCAGGTAGAACGCATACAGCACGGACCATACGGCAAACGCCACGCCCAGCCTGGGAAGGTACTTCTTGAATACTCTATCGTACGTTACTTCTTTTGCGGGATTCAGAAACAGCACGCCACTAATCATTACGAAAACGGGAACGGCTACGTGTGCAAATTCGTCAAAGAGGCACATCGCAAAATACCTCGTGGAAGCAATATCAACTTGGTAAAAATGCCAAGCGCAAACATGAATCATCACAACGCAAAAAATGGCAAAAACCCTCAAAACATCAAGGTAATACAGTCGCCCCTGTAAGGACATCCCACTAGGCTCCGAATCTATCCTAAGCGCCCTAACCGACCGACCATCGGCATTCACCTGTGGCTCATTCATCACGGATGCTCCCGCTTCGTCCCTATCCAACAAAGAGCGCCCATCACCATTCCGATGGGCGCTCAACAGCGTACGCAAACTAAAGGTCTAACGCGAGCTCTTTGAACGAGTTTTCGCACTCGAAGCAAATCGATAAATTCCGCGTCGTAACAGGAACTTTAACCTTGTCAAACACTGCCACATTCAGGCCACCAACAATCGAGTGATCGAGGGAGACGATTTCGTAATCGGTCCTATCTGCGTTATAAGCGCGCAGGTAAACGCTCTCATTGGCTATCTCACCATTGGGGAATGTACCCTCAACGGAAAGCGTTCCCCTTATCGTCACCGTGGACATATCCCTCAAGGAACCCTCGTCCGCAAACGACATCGACGTCATTCGGTTGAAGCGCATCTTGTCCTCGATAACGGACTCGATACAGTGAATCCACTTCGACCTGTACGAATGGTACGAGAACGCAGACATCGATTCGTAGGCAAACCAGGAGAAGTGCGGCAGCAAATCTTTGACGTTCTTGAAATAGAAAACAATCTGGTCGACAAGGGCGTCCTCGTTGTTCGCAGGAACCAAAAACCCGTTCTTGCCATTCTTGATAAAGTCGCTCGGACCAAACTTGATATCGTAAGAAATCGCAGGACAACCATGAGACAAACTCTCGCCAAGAGCAAGAGGCAGACCCTCGCATTTGCTTGCCATAATGGACAACGCAGCGTTGTCGTAAACCTCGCCGGGATTATCGACATACGACATCACCGAAATGCAATGGCTGTATCCAAGCTTCTTCACGAGTTCGGCGGTTTCATCACGCAAAGCGCCAGAGCCATACATTTCAAGATGAATGCCTGGCACACGCTTCTCAGCCCTGCCAAACGCCCGCACGATAGCCGCCGGTTGCTTCTCAGGCGAAAAACGACCGATAAATACAGCTCGTTTCGTATTGCGGCTCCCTGGAGACACCCTGGGCGACTTGGTGAATACATTGGGAACGACATGAAATATCGTGCGCTTCCCAAGACGCTTTTCCGCCTGACGCTTAGCGGCTTCGGTTAGGAACACCATACCGTCAACCTCAACAGGAAGTTTCTCGATATTGTTCGTCATCCTGGGGTTGATGGAGGAGTACCAATTGCGCTCTCCGCCATAGCCAACGCCATGAGAAATCGCAATTCGGTAGACATTCTTGTCCGATTCGTCGATGTACCTGAAGCCAGGCTCCGTATCCAGCATGGGGTCATGGAATACGACAACGTCCTTCGCGCTCAGGTCGTTAACGTACCCAGAGTAGAACTTTTCCCTGAGAACAGAGCGATTCCGAAGAGCCTCCTCGTTGCCATCCGACTGCCTCTTCAGAATGACGCTTGGGTCCTTATCCGGCCCTTTCGCATCGCAATACTTAAGCGACATGTAATTAAAGCGCGAAGGCGAATAGAAATGCTCGAAATACACCTTGTCGGTGTTCGGCAAATAATTCGTACGAGCAACGCGAACAGAGCCCTCATACTCATCGATGCTATAATAATCCGCCTCGTTAATTACAGGCAAATTACCTTCCCCGTCGGACAGTTTCTCGCCAAAATAGTCTTCGATGGCAACAAACTTGATTCCCGTGATTTCCGGGTAGGCATTCTCAGCCCAGTATTTCACATTGCCCAGCTGCTTCTTTCCCAAAGCGCCAAGCAGGACGGTCACGGAGCAGCCCTCTCGGACCAGCATGCAGGCCCTATCGAGCATTGCGCGGGTCATGCCACCTGCACGTGATTGCAGCTCGCCCCAAAGGAAAACGTACTCGCAATCGGGAAACGGCTTATCCAAAGCCAAAGGAACCGGATTGCCAGTAAGAACCGCATTGTAGATACGGTCACAATTATGCAAATCTCGATGGAGGAAGAAATCCTTCATCTGGTCAGCGTACACCGCTTCCGGCTCACCATCACGCGCAAGGATTTCGCCCAATTCCGTAACAGCATCATCCGCAGAAAGCAAGCATTTGCCAAACGTGCCATCAAGCGGCAAATCAGTTTCGCGATAGGTACACATTCCTGACTTGAACTGCATGTAGTCGGGGAAGAAGTACATGATGGCGCGCTGAAGGTACACGAAATCAAATCGATACGACGAATAGTCGGTAATGAAGACCTTATAGGACGTCTCGTCTACAGATTCCGCAGCGGATCTGATACGCTCGAATTTGCTCTCGAGCATATCGCCATACAGTTCTTGCAAAATTGGATGAAGCTTTACGTCGAGCGTATAGTCATAGCGCTCGAGCAAGTCATTAAGACGTTCGGAATTCAAAAACGCTTCTATTTCCTTGTAGAACTCCGAAGCCTTGAACGCCTTCACCGTGGGCTCCCACTGGCCATCCTTCTTCTGCTTGACCACGTACGAACGCCAAGACGGCGCAAAGAGAATCTTTCGCTCAGGAGTCGCAGATAAATCCATCGTGTCATAACGCGGCATGCCAGACGCAATGAGCTCGTTTTTCTTGAAGCCGTACACGTTAATAAGATTCGACACTTCGAATGAGGTAGAAACGACTTCCTTGTCGATGAGCAAACGGTCCATCGAATACTTCCACGGCTGATGCGCATGGAGTACGCCATGCTGTAGATAGACGATTTCAGCATTGAACAGGTCCGCGTATCTCCGATACATAGACTGGCCAAATGCCATGTAATTCGCCTGCTCAACATAGGCAGTTAGAATCTTTTCCGCGAGCAGAAAGAGAAGCTTGTGCTTGCGTCCACGGAAGGGAATAACGTGAGAAAGCTGGTTCTTCGTGAAGAGATGCTTACGCGTGGCGATGTCGTCATTCACAACGTAGTAGCGTTCTATGCCATCATTTTTATCCCAGTCATGCTGGAATTGGAAGTAAGCATTGTTCTTCTCAACTCCATGGCAATCATGATAAAGCCAAACCCGTTTTCCCTGAGCACGATATCGCCTAACGAGCTTACGCATGAACCATTGCTTGGAGCGCTTCTTCTCAAGCGAATCATCAATCGCGGTAACAGCCTTCCGGAACGCTTCATCCGACAGCGGGGTAATGAAAAACTTGTTTGACGAGAAACGTACTACGGTATTGTCCTTGACGTACTCGTGGCGATCGGGCTTGGAGTTCGAGAAAACAGCCCTGAACATGAAATAATAGTTGGTGTCAATTTCCCTGCCCTGAAGAAGAACGGTGAAATCGACCACATAACCCTTGTTGGTGGGAATAGAGAATTCGAAATCCCAGAACCTATCGGTTTTCTCCTCACACTTGTAATAGCTCCAGGAAGATTCACCAAGGGGGATGTAGACCTCTTTACTGCCATCCCAAGACTTAATGCGCGCACGCAATTTTGGCTTTTCGCAAAACGAGAAGCAGGGGCTCTTCAGATAGCCGCGAATCTTAAATATCCCATCGCGAATCATGCTCTTCAGAACAACGATTTCGACCTTAGTACGGCTATACAGAGTCGAATTGTTCACGTTCAGAGAAAGCGTATTGCCATTTGTGGCGAAAATGAGCTCACCCTTATGCCCACGAGCGTAGAAATATGTCTTGCGGAAGCTATCCATCGTTGGATGGTCAACCAGGATGTCCGAATCAACCCTTGCAAGCAAGGCATCGATTCGATCGATAGCCTTCTGGAACTCCTCTCCCTCGTAGTGATAGGGGAAGAGCTTATTCGCATTAAGCTTCCATGCGATATCGCAAAGGTAAAGAGACTGGAGATACACAGGCACAGCGCCTTCATACTTCGCGAATTCGCTCTCCCAGAGCGCCATCGACGTCTCGAAGATGTTATACGCATACAAAGTGGTGCTCTGGATGCCGCCATCCTGCTGCTCGTAGCAATAGCATCCATGATTGGAGTAACCGATAGCCTGCTTTTCCAGAACGGTCTCGATGTTATACTTCAAATCTTCCTGAAAGCCCAAATTCTCGTCGAAATGGATGTTCTTCCCAGCTCCCCGGTTCTTATACACTGCCTCCAACCTGGTAATATGCGCATAAGCATACGTTGTGTTACTTACGTCATACACACCCGAGGTAATGAGAACCCGGTATCGATAATGCGGCGAAGACTCTTTCCCGTTCTTGAACGTTCGAGAAGGGAACGCGACCAAATCGACCACATCGTAGTTGCGATCAAAGAAGGCGACTGCCTTATTGAGCGTATCTTTCTTGAGATAGTCGTCACTGTCGACAAATGCGAGGTACTTGCCCGTAGCGACATCGATGCCGGCATTGCGAGCGGCAGAAACGCCCCTGTTTTCCTGATGGATGACCTTGATGTTGTCATGCTTGCGAGCAAGTTCGTCACACAACTCGCCGCTGCCGTCGGTAGAACCATCGTCAATCAGAATGACCTCGCAGAAGTTCTCCTTGCTGGATTGGTCCAAAATGGACGAAACGCAGCGAGACATCGAATCGACGCGGTTATAGATAGGTACGATTACGCTAATGACGACGGAACCTGCCATCAGGCATCCTTTCTAATGCACATTGCTCTCCCCTAGGCCACGAATGCAGCAGTTAATAATTATACCGCTGCATTCGGACGTCCTGGAAAAAGAGCGGCTAAAGCGCCCTTTACACCCTCACAATGGCATCAACCAGGGTGCGAGCGGCGTCGGATGCGGGGTTCTCGAACACGCGAGAGGTAGGACCCTCTTCCGCGATGCGACCCGCCTCCATCACGTACACGCGCGAGCACAGCTCGCGCACGAGGGCCAGGTCGTGGCTGACAAGAAAGCGCTCATCAAGGAATAGCCCAGCTACCCGAAACCATCAGTCCCCCAGCAACGCTTCAACGATACGCTCGCATGCATGCCCATCACCATAGGGGTTGGATGCATGCGCCATCTTATCGTATTCATCTCGGTTCGTCAGAAGCAGCTTCGCCTGTTCAAACAGCACTTCCTCGTCCGTCCCAACAAGCTTGAGCGTACCTGCGGCCACGCCCTCGGGACGCTCGGTCGTATCCCTCATGACAAGCACGGGCTTACCCAAAGAGGGAGCTTCCTCTTGGATTCCGCCACTGTCGGTGAAGACAACATAGCTACGCGCAAGGAAGTTATGAAAATCGAGCGCGTCGAGCGGGTCGATAAGGTGAATCCTATCGCTATCACCCAGCTCCTCACTTGCGATCGCGCGCACTACGGGGTTCAGATGAACGGGATAGATTACCTTTACGTCCTCGAACTCATCGACGATGCGCCTGATCGCACGGAACAAATGGTGCATGGGTTCGCCAAGATTTTCCCGCCTATGCGCAGTAACGAGAACGAGTCGCGAATCGGAAGCCCAATCCAATTCCGGGTGGGAATAATCATCGCGCACGGTGGTCTTAAGCGCGTCGATTCCCGTATTACCCGTTACATAGATCTTCTCTTCAGGCTTACCCTCGGACAGCAAATTATGCTTGGACTTTTCGGTAGGAGCGAAATAGTATTCGCAAAGCAAATCCACCGCCTGGCGATTGAATTCCTCAGGGAATGGAGAATACAGGTTATTAGTTCGAAGCCCCGCCTCCACGTGGCCAAGGGGAATCTGCTCGTAAAACGCAGCTACCGCAGCAGCAAAACTCGTAGTTGTATCACCATGCACGAGCACGATATCGGGGCGAACCTCCTGCAGCACATCCCGCATCTTCAGCAGCACGTTCGAGGTGATGTCATAAAGCGTCTGACGGCTCTTCATGATTGCCAAATCGTAGTCGGGCGTAATGTTGAACGTCTCGAGGACCTGATCGAGCATCTGGCGATGCTGACCGGTAACACACACAATGCCTTGGAGCGAAGGATGCTCGTTAATAGCATTTACCAGGGGGCACATCTTGATTGCCTCCGGACGCGTTCCGAACACAATGAGTACTTTTTTCATACGATTCCCCTTGGCAGAAAACTAGACGCGAATTCCCAGCCGCGCCCACACGACAGCCCAATAAACCGCTCGCGCACCCACGCTCATTTCAGGTACGGCCGGATCTTCACGAACACGTATACGGCAAGCCCCACACCCACTACCAGGCCCAGCCCGCCAAACAAGGGCACGCCACCCAGCGTAACGGCACTCGAGCTTGCGCCCAGGATGCACGCGCCAATGACCAGGCCCATGGCAATAAGCGCAATGGCCACGAGCCCCGCCGCAGCGCGGATATCGCGCGAGAACTCCTCGTTGCTGGAAAGCTCCATGCCTATCTTCACATGGCCCTTCTGCACCATGTCGAGTGTCTGCTCGGCCTTCGCCGGCAGCGTAACGAGAGCTGCGGCACTATCAACCGCCTGTCCCACGAATTTCTTCGCCATGCGCTCCATGCCACCTGCGTCAAAGCCCGACCTCAGGTATTCAACCAGCACGTTCATGATGTTCAGACGCGGCGATATCAGACGAATCGTGCCCTCCAGCGTAACCAGGCCGCGACCCAGGCTCGTAAGGAACGGGTCGATGTCCATGCCCTGGTTTTCCAGCGTGCCGGTAATGGAGGCCATAAGCTGGCTCGTATCGAATTCTTCCAGGTCAACGTCAATGAACTGCTCGACCACGCCCTCGCACGCTTCCAGCAGCTTCGCATGGTCGAGCGCCCCCGTGGGCGTTGCCACCTTCAGCACCGAACGCTTCAGGCTATAGGCATCGCCCTTCACGAGCGCCAAAATCAATTCCTTAATCGTGTCGCGTTGCGTAGACGTGATCGTACCCATCATGCCAAAGTCGATCCACTCGATGCCGCCATCATCCATGACCATGATGTTGCCGGCATGCGGATCGGCATGGTAGAAGCCATCTTCCATGATCTGCTGCATATAGTTATGCGCAATGAGATAGGCCAGTTCGTCGCGCTCGTCGTCGGTCTTGCCCATATCGTCGATCTGCTCGACAGGCGGCGCTTCCACGAAGTCCTCGGTAAGGATGGAGCTCGTCGAAAACTCGCGATAGCACTTGGGGCTGCTCACGCCTTCGCGCGGTTCGTTATTGCGATAGAAGCGGTCGAGATTCGACTCCTCGTTGGCGAAGTCGAGCTCCTCCATCGAGGTCTTCACCAGCTCGGCAACGAGTTCCTTCAGCGAAAGCCCACCCTTGCCCTTGCTCACCAAATCCAGAATCTCTACGATGCGTTCCATGATGGCCAGGTCATTGGTAACCGTCTCCACCACGCCAGGGCGTTGCACCTTCACGGCAACAACCTCGCCGCCCGGCAGCTGCGCCTTATGCACCTGCGCGATGGACGCCGAACCAAGGGGCTCCTCATCGAAGCAACCGAACAGCTCGTCGAGGGGCTTGCCGAACTCGCTTTCGATCTGCTCTTTCACAACGGAGAATTCAAGCGGCCGGGCATTCGTGCGCAACGCCCCCAGCGCCTCGCAATACTCTGGCGGCAGCATATCGGGATGCGTAGACGCGATTTGCCCCAGCTTCACGAACGTCGTTCCCAGGTCCTGGATAAGCTCGACCGTCATTTCGGGAGTAAGGCCGTCTTTCAGGTCGTACTTTCTTACGATGCCGAGGATTTCCTTGAAGCGCGCCTGGTTGGCGGCCCGCTCCTCTTTCGAGCTCTTGCGAGCCCTCTTCAACGAAAGACCGAAATTCGCCATCCACATCCCCCTTCGCTTGCCAGTCCTAAACCCCTGCAACCGACCATGCGTCGTTAACGGCCCCGCACGGCGGGAACCCATCACATGAATAAGAGTATAGTCGTGCCATTTCCCTCAAACGCGCAGCGTTACCGCAGCGAAAACGAAGAATGCCCCGCAGCCTGTGCGATAGCTGCGGGGCGATGCAAGGTATCAGCGGAAGGAGGGAAGGAAGGGAGGTGTGGGAGGGAACCTTCCGTTGATGTGAGTACAGTATGCCTACCAGCCCTTAAACCATCCTGAAAGCCCCGTGACGCATCCGTAACGTGCAATGACGTGGCCGATCGAGACGCAGGGGCATGCGCGACGAATGCCCACCCATCCCGCGCGTTCGTAACGACGTGGCGCGGCCAACAAACCGCCAACGCATACGCTCATTGAGATACGTGCGATAGCAAAATATGCGAGAATATGAGGGTTGGAAAACACCGCACGACAACCGTGCGGCTTTCGGGATTGGGGGTCCCCATGGCCAACGCTCGCATTCGCATCACGCTTCTAGCGCTGGGCGCAGCGCTTGCACTCGCATGCGCCTTTCTCCTGCCCGCGCCAGCCTGGGCGGCCACCACGTTTACAGTCACTTACACCAACGCCGACAGCACGCCGCACTCCCCCACGGTTATAGACCCCACCAACGTACTCGACGGCGACGCCGTTGCGGGAACGCCCCTTGCGGCAACGCTAACGACCTGGGGCGCCACGGGCCAAACCACGTGGTACGTCGTAGAGGCCATGACAAGCATCACCATTTCCGAGCGCATTGAAACCGCAGGTGACGTACGCCTGGTGCTACTTGACGGAAGCACGCTTACGGCGCAAAACGGCATCGCGGTAAACGAAAACGCTAGCCTGACGATATACGGCCAGGGCAACGGCACGGGCAAGCTCGTTTCCACCTACGACGCCGTACAGAGCGGCGCGGCCATCGGCAGCGACACCAGCCATGCGCCCGGCGCGATTTCCCTGCTGGGAGGCATGATTCACGCTAGCACGGGAGTGGCGGGCGGCGCGGCCATCGGCGGCGGGTACGAATGCGCGGGCAACATCGTGACCATCGCACGCGGCACCGTACTTGCAGAAACGGGCGCCCTAGGCGGCGCCGGCATAGGTGCGGGCTCAGGATCTTCCGACGGAGGCTCGCTCGTAATTACCGGCGGCAACGTACAGATTACTACTACCAACGCACAGGTAACCAACGGCACAGACAATGGAGGCTTGAGAATTACCAAGCAAGATTACCCAACCTCAACCGACTATTACGCCACGAGCACGCGCTTCACGTATTACGACACGGCGGGGTCGAACTCCTTCAATGGCGCCTACGTTGCGTGGATCCCCGCTTGCGCGGTCGCCTTCGACAGCAACGGCGGGTCGGGCACCATGCCCACGCAGCCCTTTGCCAAGGACGCTGCGCGCAACCTCACGCCCTGCGCTTTCACGTGCACGGGCTATGCATTCGCCGGTTGGAGCGATAGCCGCACCGCCACGCTACCCACCTACCTGGACGGCGCTAGCTTCTCCACCAACACCGATACAACACTCTATGCCGTCTGGAATCGCATCATCGACGAACCTACGCCCGTCCAGGGACTCGTCTACAACGGGCAGCCCCAGATTGGCGTCAGCACCAACGCGCGCTACGTCCTCTCCAACGCCTCCGCCACGAATGCAGGCGAGTACACCGCAACGGCCACGCCCGCTCCAGGCTACTGCTGGAGCGACGGAAGCACCGAAGCACGTGAAATCGCCTGGTCAATCGCTCCTGCGCCTCTTACCGTGCTAGGAGCGCAGGCCACGGGGCGCGTATACGAAGAGGGCAATACCACGGTCACTATTTCCGGAGGCACGCTTGACGGCGTCATCGCGGGCGAAGCCGTGACGCTTGGGGGCGCGCCCTTAGGAACGATGACCAGCGATTCCGCGGGAACCAACAAGCCCATCACCGTAAGCGGCTACACGCTTGTGGGTGACAGCAGCATCTGCGCGAACTACGCGCTCCAGCAGCCCACCGACCTCGTCGTGAACATCGAGAAGGCACCCGTGGAATACACGGCCCCCATGCCTGCGCCCGACCTGGTATACAACGGCACGAGCCAGGAGCTCGTCACCGCCGGCACCGTTACAGGGGGCACGATCACGTACTACCTCAACGACGTCATCCAAGAAGAGGCTCCTCGGGGAATCGACGCCGGAAAATACAGCATCACCTGGATCATCACGAGCGATAGCAATCACACGACCGGCGCAAGCGGCGTCATCACGGGTTCCTTCGACGTTAACATTGCCCAGGCCACACCCGCCTTCGCGCTCAATGGCACGTCCGATCGAGCCTTCCCCAATGCATTCACCATTACGTTCAACGCCGACAGCGAGCCAAAGGTGAACGTAAAGGGAGCCAAGTTCAGCGCCAACGTCGCCGATGGCAAGATTACCATCACGCCGCGGGAAACGGGCACCGCCACCGTCACGGTAGCTACGGCAAAGACCAAAAACTACGAGGCGAGCGCACACGTATTCACGCTCATTTCCACGACGGGAGAAATCCAGGTTACCGTGAACGCGCCCGCCCTTACGTATACCGGCTCGCCGCAGAGCCTGGGCAGCATCTCGACCATCCCCGCGAACGCCACCGTGAAATACGGAACCACCGCCGATGAATGCACGCTTTCGAGCGCGCCTTCGCGCACCGTAATTGGCACCTACACGACGTACTACACCGTAGAGGCGCCGTACTACACCACGAAAACGGGGTCATGGCAGACGACGATCAGCGCACCTGGCGGCGATACGCCTACGATTTCGCAGGCCATGTACCGCCTATACAACCCCAATGGCGGCGAGCACTTCTACACCGCCAGCGCCGAAGAGCGCGATGGGCTGCGCAAGCTGGGCTGGAAGTACGAGGGCATTGGTTGGAAGGCGCCCGTCTTCAGCAACACGCCCGTGTACCGCCTGTACAACCCCAACGGCGGCGACCACCACTACACCTCCAGCGCCGAGGAGCGCGACTGGCTGCGAGGGCTGGGCTGGAAGTACGAGGGCATCGGCTGGTACTCCGACGACAACAAGACGACGCCGCTCTACCGCCTGTACAACCCGAACGCCAAATCCGGATCGCACCATTACACGACGAGCGCGAGCGAACGCGATGGGCTGCGCAAGCTGGGCTGGCACTACGAGGGCATCGGCTGGTACGGGCTGTAGCTCTTATCCCCCTCGGTCTATCCCGGGGCTGGCCCGCGTCCCCCTGCGGGGCACCGCTCCGCTGCTCGCGTGGCCTGGGCCCCTCACGGGCCCAGGCCTACGCTCGTGCACTGCGCTGCTTCATGCTTTTACTTCGCGCTGCTCGGGGTTGTCGCGGATTTGCGTGAGGCTTCGCCTCCCGCTCTCCGCGACAACCCCGAGCATAGCGCGTTTCTAGTTTGCTTTCAGAGTGCCCCGCAGGGGGACGCGGACCGGCCCAACAATTGGTGATTGCGCTACAGCCCGTCCCATCCGTGCGGGACTTCTAGGTAAATCGGGAAAACAAAAAGCCGAAACAATCAGGTTCGATACACAAGGCCGCACAAATCAAAATGACGTAAATAGGCGGAAGGCACGGTTTGCTCGCACTCGATGATACTTGTCTGTTAAAGTACGCTAATTGACCCCATCAGGGTTTCAACTACGTCCTGATCGTAATTGAAGACCGTGATTACGTATACGCGATTCGTACCATCGCTGAGATTGATGCACTTCACTGTGCCCTTGGAGCTATCGGTTGGAATGCCATCCGCTACGACGGCCTCATGACCGTCAATCGTCAAATGTTCAACATTGACGAGTTGCATATCGGACATAACCATGCCATCTTCGATGCTGTCGAAAAGATCGATAACGGTTTTAACGGAATTGGAATCGAAATAGTTAATAGCGACAGCTTTAGCACCGCCTTGGCCGCTTACGCTGCTAGGGATTCCAAAGAGCCGGAAGCCACCTTCCCATTCCATATTCTGTTCTTCGTATTCATTCGGAAGTTCAAAGGTGAAAGCGTCCATATACGTGAAAGCATGAGTCTCACATTGAGTAGAAGAGGGGGAACCGGCACTCGACGCCTGCTCTCCACCCGAATTAGAACCGCTGCAGCCAGCTATCGTAGCGGACATAACCAAAACAGTCAGGCAAATTGCCAATCGTTTCATTTTTGCTTCCATGTCTACCAGCTCACCGTCCAATTCCCATCTGCGTTCACAATTAAAAACGATTTGCTTTCATTCCAGGATTTCGTACCACTGTAAGAGCCGATCTCATTAACAAGGTGATCCGATTTTTTGAGACCAATTGCATGAACGATAAAATTATCGTCGCCATCATGGGTAAAGCTGAGTTTGGTTATTCCGCCCTCATCGATATAGACAACGTCATCACCGTCAAATTGAGCGCCATTGGTTGCTCTAACCATGTTTTTCATTGGCGCAAAGGTCACGGACCACTTGCCACTGGATTGAATCTCTAACTGCGTAACCTTCTCATAACGCTCGTAGTCTGTCACGGTACCCTCGTAGGGTCCGATCTCATTAATCAGCCCGTCAACGGAATCCCCGGACGCATCAAGGGTATGGACGATGAAATTACTTGATCCGCTGTTTGAGAACGCCATAAGACAAGGCTTTCCAGCGCATGGCACGTCAATGACGTCATCTCCGCTTCCCTCAATGGTTTGAGGCTCAAAGGCCCCAAGGCCACCCAGGGTGGAAACGAAGCTTGTCCCCGTTGAACCCGAAGACCCTGCCGAGCTGCGGCCGCTTGAGGAAGATGAACGAGCAGAGTTGCTGCTCGAAGAGGCTCCTCCAGATCCAGAAATAGAAATGCTTTGGACGAACTCCTTGTAAAACGAGTCTTCGAAACCAGACAAGACAATGTAATAAAAATTATTATCCCCATCGCCGAAAACAACGACGAACTCTTCCGGAGTTTTGGCAGTGTCATAAGCGTAGTGAATGCAATAAACACCAGAGTACGCCTTGCCTTCGTTCCGATAAGAATGTTTTGCGGCGCTAGAACCGGAATCCGACTTAGAGCTTGACGGCTCGTCAAACCACCCTTCTACCAAATAATCGGCATCAACGGCGGGATTGTCGACGGAAACGTATATCCTACCCGCACTTGTCTTGCCGTCCGCCGTGTATGACGAATAACTTTTGCTAAAGCCGTCGGGCACAGAGAAGGTGGCGTTGGCTTCGGTAACGGTATGGGTAGAGGTTACGGCAGTGAGCGACGCACTGCCCGAGGAAGTCGTTCCTCCACCGCGAAGAAAGAGAGCCACAATGACCATAACAACCAGAATAGTGCCTGCAATAGCGACTGCCGCCCATGTGGGAAATGAGCTCGACGGCTTCTTGGAATCCCGGGAGGGATCAACGGCAGCAGGCGCATCGCTATTCTCCGACATAGGCGAAGCCTCACCATCAGAGGGAGCATCGAAGTCCGAATCGTGCTCAGACGCCAGCACCTGAGGGCTCTCGTCGACATCAGTCGCCAAGGGCTTATCTTTGCCGCTCGCGGCATCTTCAGTTTGTTGCAAAAGCGCTATCTTCTCGTCGTACTCAACCTGCGTGAGAACGCCTGAAGCAAGTAGCTCTTGAAGAGCCCGAACCCTACGGTCCTTCCCCTCATCCATCTTTGGCCCCCTCCGTGCCCAGAATAATAAGCAGTCATGCTATCTTAGCACCGCATAGCCTCCTAAGTGTCCGTACTTCAGGTCAGCTCAAGTTCGTTTGCCTAACACATCAGCATCGACCCACCTCACGTACACGCCTCGGTGCAAAGGCATGTGCATAAACATGTAGCTTATTCGTCAGTCTGCAAGGTATCCTATTCGGGAAGCTTACCGCCGTACCCCGAACGAAGGAGGGCCGCATGAAAAACAATCGCTGGGTGTTTCACGAAGATGCCGCGCCCGAAGAGGCTCATGGGGTCATTCGCCGCGTTCTCGCGTATTCGGATGACCTGATGGTGGTTGAAAACACCTTCGAGCGGGGCGCCGTGGGGGCATTGCACAGTCATCCGCACACGCAGATTACCTATGTGGTGAGTGGGAAGTTCGAATTCGAGATTGATGGCGAAAAACACGTGGTAAAAGCTGGCGACACCATGCTCAAGCGCGATGGCATCGTTCATGGCTGCGTTTGCTTGGAGCCTGGTATCTTGCTCGACACGTTCACGCCATACCGCGAGGACTTCGTGCAGGACTAGCGAACATGAACAAGGGGCAGGGTTGTTGACGACAATCGCCTCGCAATCAGCGAGGCCATCTCGTGAACAACCCTGCCCCTTGATCACACACAAAAGGGCCGGCGGAGAGTCTTCCCCGCCGGCCCACATTTTAGGTCGTCAACTATTCGGCAGCCAAGGGCGAAGGCACATTGTAGGCACGTGCCAGATACTCGCGATCAAGATCGTACAGGCCCTTCGGGTCGCTCCCGAACAGCTGCATGTTCGAAATCATTTCGCTAGCATTGGCCTCTTCTTCCAGCTGCTCGTCCACAAACCAGTTCAAGAAGTTCATGGTACGGAAGTCGCGGGCATCATAGGCCGCAGCGTAAATGTCGTTGATCAGGCTCGTCACGTACTTCTCGTGCACCAGCGCAGCCTCCAGCGGGCCCATATGGTCGCCCGCCTCGAAGGTTTTATCGGGCTCGTCGATAGCCTTCATCTTCACCGGACAGTCGCTGTCCAGCAGATACTTGCGGAAAATCAGGGCGTGGTCGCGCTCTTCCTGCGCCTGAATCATGTACCAGTTGGCAAAGCCCTTTAGGCCCTCCGCTTCGTAGAAATCTGCGAAGGTAAGATACAAATACCCGGAGTAAAGCTCCTTGTTGATTTGGTCGTTGATTAGTTCGTACACCTTTGGATCCATGTGTGCTCCTTTCGGCGAACACGAAATAGACTGGACGCTTTCCCTCTTCGAAGGTCCTAGATCGATGATACCCCCAAAGCACGACCACGACAAAGCGTACGGCCTAGCCGCTACAAGCCAGACCGTACGCTAAATAATATGCCGCCACGGCTGCAGAATCGTGACGGCATATCAGGGAGGGAGGGAAATATGAAAACGCGTAATTACTTGGAATCGTCCACGGACATGCCCAGGTAGCGCGCAGCCTGCTTGGCTGCCAGGCGCCCGGAGTTAATAGCCCAGGAAGCGCACGAACCGGGGCAGTACGCTACGTCGTAGGTGTCGCCGTACAGGCCACCTGCGTCGCAACCACCTGCGAACAGGCCGGGAATGATGTTGCGATCGGAATCCATGACCTCGGTGTTCGGGGTAACGCTCACGCCACCCACGGTGCAGAAGTAGCCGTTAAACACCTCGAACGCGTAGTAGGGGCCGCTCGTGATCGGGCGCATGTACTCGGCAGGCTTGAAGAATTCCGTATCCTGGCCAGCTGCGCACATGGCATTGTACGAATCGACCGTTGCGGAAAGAGCGTCAGCGTCGATTCCCATGGCATTAGCCAGTTCCTTGATCGAGTCAGCCTGGAAGACGTACTCGTTCTTGGACTCCAGCAGCGCGGGGAACGTCTCTGCCAGGTCGGTCATCGGCTCACCAGCAACAACGTACACGCCAACGCCTACGTCACCGCCCTTGTTGATGTACTGGTCGATGATTTCCTTGTTGCATACCGTGAACGCACGCTTCTGGTTGTGCACTGCGTTGCCAGCGTACGCGAAGTTCTTCAGGAACATGTCTTCGCGAACGAAGCGCTCGCCGTCCTGGTTGACCCACAGGTGCGGCTCAAGCGAAGTGGCAGCCTGCAAGTTGGTGCCATACGTGGTTTCCGGAAGGATGGGGCCATAGGTAGCCATCGTGCCAGCGCCCAGCGCCAGTGCACCACCAGCATCCTTGACCATCTTCAGACCGTCACCATCGCGCCCATTCATGCCAGATGCGGTCACGCGTGCGGGGTCGGAACCATTCAGCTCGCGGATCAGCTCGGGGCTATTGGCCCAGCCACCCGTGCCGACGATTACAGCCTTGCAGTTGATCTGCACGACCTTGCCGTTTTCGCGCTTTGCCAAAACACCGGCAACTTTGCCGTTGTCCATGATGATCTTCTTGCCCGAGCAGCTCATTTCCATCGGCAGGTTGATCTGCTTGGCTGCCTCACCAAAGGAGCGCATAAACGTGGTGCCCGTGCCTTCAGAGCCAATGCCCTTGTACACGTGCCACGCGTTCGGCGAATCGCCCAGCGACTGCACGTGGTCGAATTCCACGCCCAGGCTTTCCAGCCATTCAACCGTACCAGCAGTGTGCTGGAAGAAGTTCTTGTACAGCGCGGGATTGGCAATCCAGTGATGGTAGTCCAGGCAGTCCTCGATCAGCTGGTCCTCGGAATAGTTGATGCCACTTTCCTTCTGCCAATGGGAACCCACGGCAAACAGACCCTCGGAACCGATGAACGAACCGCCGGTCACGGACTTCTTCTCAAGCATGATTACGTCGATGCCCAGCTGCATAGCCTGAATGCCAGCAGCCAAGCCAGTGCCGCCGCCACCAACGACGCACAGGTCGCACTCCAGGGTTTCGCTCGGCTCGCCCAGCTCCTCGATAGCCCACGCATCGCTCGTCGTTGCGGAGCCCTGAGCCGTGGGGCCACTTGCCTTGTTCGCATCCGTCGATTTCGGCTGGCTGCAACCTGCCATGCCGGCAGCCGCCGCCAACGAAGCAATTGCTGCCGCACCCGAAACGAAGCTGCGGCGCGTGATGCCCCTCATCTTTTCCTCCATTACATTCCTCTCTCTACCAGGCAGTTCGACAATCATTCCTGTAGACTGAACTGCCTTGTCCCTCGTGAGATCCCTTGCTCACTTCGTGTCTATACAATATTTGCGACAGTTGCTATTTTGGTTACGAACCGCATAACCATTGGTATCGCAAGCGAGACAACTAGTTCGAGGTGCCTGGAGGGGGACGCCGTGAACGACAACCACGTTCGCTATTTCAAAGTGCTATACGAACGCCCGAATATTCGAGCGGCGGCGCAAGCCATTCCGCTGTCAAGGCAAGGGCTGCTAAAGTCAATCGACGCCCTGGAGCGCGAGCTAGGCGTAACGCTATTCGAAAACATAAAGGGCGACCTGTGCCTCCCCACTCCGTACGGGGATGCGTTCTACGAATTCGCCTGCGATTGCGAAGCAGCAGGTAGCCGTCTGAAAATGAGATTCCGCGAAATCGAGGACGCCAGAAACAACCATCTGTCGCTATGCGCGGCAATTGGCGTACGAGGAACCATTGGAACCGAGCTCTTCACATCGTTCAAGAAGTCGCACCCCAACGTGATGATTGACTGCGACGAGCAGCCCGACGCGCACTGCGACGAAAGCATCCACGCCGGAGAAAGCATGCTGGCGTTCACCGTATACCCGTACGACCCAGACTTCGAAACGACCGAGCTGTACTCATGTGACCGCCTGGCCTGGGTGAGCGCTTCGGACCCCCTTGCCCAACGCGAGTCCATTTGCATAGACGACCTGAACGGCTACAGCGTGGGGCTGGTGGGGCCCTCGTTCAAGAACTACCCGGAGTTTTCTAGGCTTTGCCAGGAAACGGGTGTGCAACCAGCGGAAATAGAGACCTTTGCGGAAATGTCGATCCTGTACGCCTATGCGTGCAACCCCAAGCACCTATCCTTCACTGCGCCATGCGTCGTTTCGCTCTTCGATGGGTTGTTCGGCAATCAGGAAGCCCCCGTCAAGGCGATCCCATTCGTTGGCACGCCTTGGCGCTTCGGCATTTCCTACAAGAAGGACCATTCGCTGAACTCCCTGGAATACGAATTCATCGAGCACTGCAAGCAGTACGCGAAAAAGCTGGTCCCGCAGAACTAGCTTGCGGTTCCAGGGGCTGGCGGTCGACCGCCCAAGAATCAGCGGGATAGCGGGATTGCAACCCAAGGAACGCGATTACCGCAGTTCCGAGCCCAGCGCAGCGTCATGCGTACCTTGTCGGCCACGGTCGCATGACGCCCCGTGGCGAAAACGAACGACGAGGTAGAGAACAAGAGCGCCCAATGCCGCTCCGCAGGTATCAACCACCCAATCGGCAGGGTCGCAAAAGCGTCCGGGCACGAAAAGCTGATGGATTTCGTCGGTGATACCGTAGGAACTGGCAATGGCGACGCCTGCAAGGCAGGCAGTACGCAGGCTTCGCATGTGGGCCCGCAGGGCATTAGCCAGCAGACCGCCCAGCACCGTGTACTCGCAAAAATGGCAGAAGGGCGAAACGGGGTCCTCGTGATAGCCGAACAGGGCATTCAGCACTGCAGCAAGCAGCTGTTTCGCCTGCTCGAAGAACCCCTCGGAAAGCTGCGTGGCATCGCGGCTCGACATGAAGAAGATGAAGATCACCCACAGGACAACGGCAAGCCATCGCAATACGACCCGCCTATTTCCCAACTTCCTTGCCAACAACATCGCTCCTTCGCATCACGCAACCGACCGCACGGACACTCTCATTTTCGCATAGGCGCACGAGACGATTCCCGCGGCTTGGAGTCGGCTGAAAAAGAAAACAGGCTGCCGGCGAACCGACAGCCTGTAAGTTTCTGGAGCCAACGAGCGGATTCGAACCGCTGACCTACGCATTACGAGTGCGTTGCTCTACCAGCTGAGCCACGTTGGCAAACCTCGTTTCATTGCGAAACGCAAGGTAGGAGTATAAAGGAATTTCCTGCAGTGCGCAACACCCCTATGCACCCTCACAATCCGCACATGACCTTGCTGTTGCGGCAGCGAAACGCACGTGTACACCAACGCGCAAAAAGGGCGTTGGCCCGAATGGAGTACCACCCGGGCCAACGCCAGCAGCAAACGGAAGCGCTTACTCTAATGCCCCGCTAGTGGCGGCACGCCGCCTCGGGGGACATGACGTTGACCTTGCCCTCTGCGAACAGCTGCGCAACGTCGCCCACCTTGGGGGTCTGCGTTTCGGAATACACCGTCACGCCATTCTGCGTGAAGCGCATCAGCGGCGGCATGCCCATACCCACGGTAAGAATGCCATCGACGCCCAGACCAAGCACGTAATCGATAACGCCACCGCAACCATACTGGTCGTGGTCGACATTCTTCACGGCCTCGGTGCCAAGGATGTTCATATCCTCGTCGAAGTTCACGATGGTGAAATACGGCGTATGGCCAAAGTGGCCGCTGCGCACGCTTTCCAGCTGGGCATCGGTTTCGCTAGGGATGGCAAGCTTCATGGACGCGCCTCTCTCTTCTCTCGTCTATTCCGAACGGTACAAGCACCCATTCGTGCCGTCGTCCAACTTGAAGCGGCACGGGTTCGTCTCGTGGCAATCCTCAATGCGTTCCGTACGTTCAATCCACTGCTCAAGATGCGCAACCATCGCGCGAAGCGCCTCGGGGCGCAGCACGTAATGCACGTGATACCCATGACGAAAGCCCTCGACCAAGCCGGCCTTCTTCAGCACCGACATGTGCTGCGACACGGCCGATTCGCTAATGCCAAGCGTCTTCGAAATGGAGCGCGAGCAATGATGCCGCTCAAGCAGCAACTGAGCAATCTTGAAACGCGTTGGCTCCGCCAGCGCCTTCAAGGCGATTCCGAAATCGATGGATGTCCGTTCATTTACTTCAGTCATAACTTAAATGAATTCTAGCGTTCTTTTACCGTACGTCAATAACGACTCCCAACCCGAGAAGGTGAGCTTTCGCAAAGCGAAAGCAAGCAGGACGCAAAAGGGCCCGAGAGGCACAACCCCTCGGGCCCTAAAACCACCCAGCAGCAAGCGCCGCGCGAGCAGCGGAGCGGGTGCGTAGGGGAGCGCATGCCCCACCCTGCCCCGCGAGCGAGTTACTTCATGAGCGCGCAAACACGCTGGGCGAACGCCACCGGATCGTCGATGGGCAACCCCTCCATGAGAAGAGCCTGCTCATACAGCAGCTCGGTGTAGTCGGAAACCTTCTGGGAATCGCCCGCCTCCTGAGCGGCGGCAAGCGCCTTGAACACATCGTGCTTGGCGTTGACCTCCAGCACGCGCTGCGAATGCGGCATGCCGTTGGCGTCGGGCATGCCCGCCATGATCTTCTCCATCTCCAGGCTTACAGGGCCTTCGGAGGTGATGGCGGCGGGGGCGTCGGTGAGCACCGGCGACACCGCCACGCGCACGACCTTGTCGCCCAGGGCATCCTTCATCGCCGTGAACAGGGCCTCGTGCTCCTTGGTAGCCTCCTCGGCTGCCGTCTTGTCGCTTTCGCTTTCCAGGCCCAGGTCGCCACTGGCAACGTTCTTCAGGTCCTTCTCGTTGTAGTTCATCATGGCCTGCATGCAGAAGTCATCCACGTCCTGCGTGCACAGCAACACGTCGTAGCCACGGCTGAGGACGCCGGTGACCATGGGCATCTTCTGCAGGCGCTCGGCACTTTCGCCGGCGGCGTAGTAGATTGCCTTCTGGTCTTCGGGCATGCCCTCGATGTACTCGTCGAGCGTGACCATCTTCTCCTGCTTGGCCGAATAGAACAGCAACAGCTCGCCCAGCTCGCCCTTGGCGGAGCCATACGTGCTATAGATGCCGTACTTCAGACCACGACCGAAGTTCTCGAAGAACTTCTCGTAGTCTTCGCGCTCGTTGTCGCGCATCTTCTTCAGCTCGC
The DNA here is from genome assembly GCF_001643775.1 of Denitrobacterium detoxificans. Classification (NCBI taxonomy): domain Bacteria; kingdom Bacillati; phylum Actinomycetota; class Coriobacteriia; order Eggerthellales; family Eggerthellaceae; genus Denitrobacterium; species Denitrobacterium detoxificans. The sequence goes on from NZ_CP011402.1 coordinate 2,104,006, forward strand.
CGGTGATCTTCTTCTCGACCTTGTGGGCGATGGCGCGCAGCTGGCTGTTATGCTGCAGCGTCTCGCGGCTGATGTTGAGCGTAAGGTCCTGGCTGTCCACCACGCCGCGCACGAAGTTGTAGTAATCGGGAACCAGCTCTTCGCACTTGTCCATGATGAGCACGTTGCTGCTGTAGAGCTCCAGGCCCTTCTGGTAATCCTTGCTGTACAGGTCGAACGGCGCGCGGCCGGGAATGAACAGCAGCACGTCGTAGGAAATGGCGCCCTCGGCATGCACGGAAACGGTGCGCGCAGGGTCGGTGAAGTCATGGAACTGGCTCTTGTAGAACTCGTTGTACTCGTCCTGCGAGACCTCGCTCTTGCGACGCTTCCAAATGGGCGTCATGGAGTTGATGGTCTCCAGTTCGGAATACGATTCCCATTCGGGCTTGTAGTCGTCGCCCGCATCTTCGGGCTTCGGCTTCTGACGGCTCTTCGTGCACATCATCTGAATGGGATAGCGCACGTAGTTGCTATAGCGCTTGATGAGGTCCTTAAGGCCAAATTCGCTGGCGAAGGTATCGAAGCTCTCCTCGTCGGTGTTGTCCTTCAGGTACAGGATGACGTCGGTGCCGTGGCCTTCCTTCTCGCCCGGCTCGATGGTGTAGCCCTCTACGCCATCGCTTTCCCAGACCCAGGCCTGCTCGTCGCCGTACTTGCGCGTAACGACGCGCACCTTCTTGGCCACCATGAACGCGGAATAGAAGCCCACGCCGAACTGACCGATGATGTCCACGTCGTTTACCTGGGCGGATTCCTCGCGTTCGTCGTCTTCGGCATTTGCAGCCTCGTCAGCGGCGCCCGCAGCGTTGGCGGCCTGTGCCGTCTTGAACTCCAGGCTGTCGGAATGGGCAATTACGCCCAGGTTCGCATCCAAGCCATCCTTGTCCATACCCAGGCCGTTGTCGGAAACGGTAACGGTACGCGCATCGGCGTCGAAGGACACGCGAATGGTAAGGTCGTTCTTCCCCAGCTGGATGCTGGAATCGGTAAGGCTCTTGAAGTAGAGCTTATCTTCCGCGTCGGACGCATTGCTGATAAGCTCGCGCAGGAAGATTTCCCGGTTGGTGTAGATCGAATTGATCATCAAGTCGAGAAGCTTCTTGCTCTCTGTTTTGAATTTGCGCATGTAGTCGACCTCTTTTCCATTTGCATATGACGTACCGGCTGCCATTGCGCACAAATTAGCAGTCGGACCATTTGAGTGCCAAAACATGATTATAGTGAGAGCAAAAAAGCGTGCAAGCGAAGGAGATTCGACTTCACGCCCGTGTCACCAATTGGTAACCCAGCGCGATAGCAAAGGTTGGGGCAATTGAGCGCCCACGCAACGGCGAGGGCAACCACATAACCACCCGTCGCAAAGGCAGGGCCAGACCTATCGCAACCTCGCCGCGACAGGAGGGGTTAGGCTAGGAAAGCTCGATTTGAATGCTCATGTCGCAGGCCGTGGGCACGCCCGACACGGTTGCCCCGTCGGTGTACTGCCACAGCATGAAGCTGGTCGCGCCATACGGCAGTTCATTGTAGCTGGCATACCAGAATGGATACGCGCTCAGATCCTGCACGTTGTACCGCGCGAAATCGTTTGCATTGCCATAGATGATGGCCTTATAGCCTGCCGCTTCGATGACCTCGCAAAACGCCTTGGCATTCGCCGTCATCTGATCCGCGGAAAGGCCTTCGATGCGCGAATCCAGACCACTTACCTCTTCGCAGTCGTAGGCAATGGGGTATTCCAGCGAACGACCGCCCAGCGCGTCGAGCACGAACTGCGCCTCCTCGCGCGCTTCGTCTTCGTTTATAGCCTGGGAAAAGTAGTACACACCACACGGCAAGCCGGCCGCCTGGGCGCCTGAAAGGTTGTCCTCGAACAGGTCGTCGGAATACAACGTGCCCGTTTCGGCACCGCGGTTCCCCACGCGCACGTACGCAAACGAAATGCCGTCCTGCGCCACGGCATCCCAGTCGATGGACCCCTGAAATTCCGAAACATCGATGCCCAGCTTCGATTTCACCTGGCCATCTACTACGTAGCTGTAGCGATCGCCTTCCACGTGCAAGCACGACCAGTCGTACGAGACGACTTCCGCCTGCGCGTCTTCCTGGGGCTCTACCGCAGCATTGCACGCGCGAAACGCGAAGACGGCGGCAATGGCAGCAAGCGCGATGAGGGCAAACCCCACGAAGCGAAAGCGCAACACGAACGTATCGCGATGCGGGGAAATCGCATGCGACCCACGCGGACTATTGTTTTGGTACGCCATATGATCCTCCCCAACATATGGTATATCCAGCACTCCGAATACCCATCTGCGGTACTTATGGAGCCGCAAAACAGGTTAGGCTCATGTATTCGTCATCTTCGAATGCTATCATTGCCAAGCGACAGAAGGAGATGTAAATGAGTAAATGTTGGGAAATTAGAGGCTGCGAAGGAGACGCAAACAACTACGATCACTGTCCTCACGCTATGCTCGGCGGGCGATGCCCGGTCGATTGCGCATTCGCCGAATGCTCACGACCACAACGGAAGCAGGCCGACGTGCTCGAATTGCTGGAGCCTACGGTAGACCGTAGCGCGGCCGTGAAAGAGTACTGCTGCACCTGCTCGTTCTTCCTACAACACGGACCCCGCATCGAGAAAGCTGAGGCATAACCACTTGAAGGCATCCGAGATCGTCTATCGTTATTTCATCCTGTTTCTTGGCATCTTCTGCATTTCGTTCGGCGTAGCGCTGTTTACGAAATCGGGCCTGGGAACATCCGCAATATCCGCGCTCCCCTATACCCTCTCGCTGGTCATAAGCCAGTTTTCCTATGGCACCTGGGTTGCAGCGTTCAACATCTTCCTGGTAGTGCTGCAGGCGGCACTTACCATCCACGAGATCAGCGTGCGCGAAATCGTGCAGGAAGTCATCTTTGCCCTGGCATTTGGCAGCGTCGTGGACTTCTCCATGTTCCTGCTTGGCGCCTTCAACCCAGAAATGTACGCAGTGCGCCTGCTAGGCGTGCTTCTGAGCTCGGCCATCATCGCATTCGGCGCGTACCTTACGCTCATTTCGCGCGTAGGCGTCATGGCGGGTGACGGCTTCACGAACGCCCTGGTAAAGCGCACGGGAAAGAGCTTTGCGCTCATGCGCGTCATTTCCGACACCACCATGGCGATCCTCGCGCTCGTGCTATGCCTGCTGCTCGTGCAAGGCGAGCTTTCGGTACGCGAGGGCACGGTTATTGCAGCCCTGCTCACGGGCACGATCGTAGGCTTCTACAGCAAGTACTTCGGCGCCTTCGAGCGCTTCATCCTGCCCAAGCCGAAGACCGAGCAGGCAGCCAAATAACCTAACGGCCCGCCCTGGCGGCACGGCAAGCTGCAAACAGCAGCCCACCCCGCAACCCAGGCGGGCGTCCAAGCAACCTATTCGCCCGCCTCGAGCAGGGCAATGATTTCGGCTCGGCTATGCACATCGCACTTTTCGTAGATGTGGCGCACATGCGTTTTCACCGTAGCCGGGCTGATGACCAGGTTTTCCTGGATGTACTTCGAGCCGTGGCCCGTGGCCCATAGCTTGAAGATTTCCGTTTCGCGCGCCGTGAGCTGGGCGTTTTTCGCAACCTCGTCGAGTCGCGCATCGAACGACGTGCCCGTGCGCTCTTCCATGGCCTCGCGCTCTTCGGGACTGGGCGCCTCGAAGACAAGCTCGGTATCCTCACTTTCGAACAGGAAGCCCGCGGCGATCATGAGCACGAAGATGGACACGATGGCAAAGGGCGCGCGCTCGTCTAGACAGGCAATCGCGAACAACTGCCCCAAGAGCATGCCCAGCTGAACGGCTCCGCGCCCCATGGCAAACACGATGAACGCCGGAACGCGCTTCGTACGCGCGAGGTCGGCCATGAGAATCCACGAGAGAATCTCGATGGTGACGTTGCATGCCGTAGCAAGCGAGCCAATCACGATGGGGCTTTCGCGCCCGAAGATTACCAGAACGAGCAACGTCGTAGCCAAAAACGGCAAAGCCATCTTGTAGATGTTCCCCAGGGAAGCGGACCCCTTGGTGAAGAACGCGCCCCACGCAACGGCCAGGATGGAAATGCCCAGGCTCATGAGCAGCGTAGGCGCCAGCACGGCCGCATCCTGACTGTCAACGGAGCCCACGTACACGCGAACGCCGCCGTACACGAACATGACCACCAAGATGCCAAGCATGATACGCCAGGGCAAACGCCGAGCAGGAACGATCATGGCCTGCTCGTTGGGCATAACCGCCGGCTCCTGCTGAGCAGCAAGCATGGAAGACACGTTGGCGGGCTGGGGCAGCAAAAGCGTGGCCGCAAGGGGCAGCAGCACTTGAACGGCGAACACCACGTATTCGGGTAGCTGCAGGACGCCGTAGTACACCAGGAACGCGAAGAAGAACGATGCACCTGTGGCTAGGACCATATTCCGTGGCTCCAGACTGCTGAACAGCGAGCCCCAGTACACGATGACCCAGCATGACGAAACGCCCGTGAGCGCACCGCCCGCGTACCTCACGACATCGGGGATTTCGGCCCCTGGCCACACGGACATTGCCGTGCCGGCCGCCATTACCACGCCCGCGATGATGAGCGCGCGCCTGGTGGCAAACTGCCTAACAGTACGTCGGGAAAACGCAACGATGCCCGCATAGGTGACCACGCCCACTACCGACGAGATGACGTGCACCCAAAGAAGCGTATGACCGCTTCGAAGATCTACGTTGATGGAGAGCGTTCCATTGAAAACCAGGTACATCCAGGCCAGGTAGAAACAGAGGCCGAACACCTGCGTCGTGCGGAACGACATAGTCGTGCGATTCGTGATTCTCTCCTCCCAAGGAAAGCATGTTCGTATGCGAAACGTACGAGCAAGCGCCCCCACGCCCACTCGATATGCACGCACTCATTATACGACACGGCCATTTGAACGCCCATGCGCACGGTGCGCACATGAAAAAGCCCGAGGCGCTGCAGACGCGCTCGGGCAGAGGAAAAAGAGAAAGCGGGAACTCGTGGGAGGGGGATGTGAGAACCCGCTTTCTGTCGAGGTATTCGCTTATGCCTGGTTGGCAGCGTTTTCGCCGGCAATCTTGCCGAACATCATGCACATGCCGCAGCTCATGCCCTTCAGGTCGATGGGGTACTGCACGTTGAAGCGGCCACCCTGGGGAGCACCAGCAACGTACACGCCCTTGATGATCTCGCCATCGGTGTTGTACACGTGGCAGTCAGCGTCGGAAACAACGCCACCCAGGGAACCCAGGTTCAGGGCAACGCCGCACTCAGCTGCGTAGAACGGAGGCGTGGACAGCGGGAACAGGCGGCTGGAGACCTTACCGAAGTCGGTGTCTACGCCGGCGTTCGCCAGCTCGTTGTAGTGCTCGATGGACTTCTTGGCGGTTTCCACGTCGATGCCCTCGAGCTGAGCAAGCAGGCCCTCGATCGTATCGGAGGTGACGCAGCGACCATCGGCGACGGCGTCCTCGATGTCCTTCTTGGTACGGCAGTTGATCTTCAGGCCGGAAGCCGTGTACTCGGGCAGATCCTCTTCCAGGTAGTAGCAGGCAATGCCGTGGGCCGCCGGGAAGTACTTCAGCTGATCGGGCCAAGCGGCATCGAAGAACTGGTAGGCAACCTTGCCCGGCTGGTTCTCAACCTGGTTCTCAACCTGCTGACCGGGAACGTCCTCGTTCATGAAGCGCTTGCCGCGCTTGTTCAGCCACAGGTAGCCGTTGTTGCCGATAACGCCGCGACCGTCGGCGCCAGCGCCAGCACCCATGTGATGGATGATGGAAGCGTGGCTGCGCTCGATTTCGGCGCCGTGCCAAGCCAGCATCTTCAGCGCGTCGCCCTGCAGGGCGTACTCGCCGTCGGCGTCCATGGCAACGCAGAGAATGGGAATCTCGTTCTCGATGTTGTTGGGCTGGAAGAACTTGGTCATTTCCTCGTTGGCCAGGTAGTCGCCCGTAGCGATGACGACGCCCTTCTTGGCGTTGCACTTGATGTACTTCTTGGAGCCATGAGCCTGGGCATACACGCCGGTCACAGCGCCGGAGTCGTCGACGATCAGGTCGACGACGGGCGTGGTGTAGCGAATGTCGGCACCCGCATCGATGGCAACCTGCAGGTTTTCCTTCATGCAGGTAGCGAGGCTGCTAAAGCCCACGGACGTGGGATAGCAGGGCATGGATTCCTTCGTGTAGTCATAGGTTTCCAGCATGGGCACGAAATAGGGGAACAGGTAGTTGCTCTGGCCCTCAGCGGGAATCTCACCGTAGCTGGTGCTGGAGATGTACAGGTCGGAGCAGGGCTTGATGAACCAGTCCAGGGCAGCGCCGGACTCGTCGGCCCAACGACGGACGATGCCGTAGTCGCTGCGATGGCTACCGCCGATCATGTGCTCTTCGCAGAGCATGTCCTTGTCGAGCAGCTCGTCGCCGTCGCCGCGGCCCCAAGCCTTCTGGGTTTCGCCACCATAGATGGCCATGTCGCTGGCAACGCTGTTGAAGGAAGCGGACTTCTCGAAGCACACGACGCTTGCGCCGGATTCGGCAGCGGCACGCGCAGCGGGAACGCCAGCGGCACCCAGGCCGCAGACGACGACGTCGCAGTCGATCTCTTCTTCGATGTCCGAATCGGTGATGCTGGGCTCTTCGGGCAGCCAGGGCATGGTGCCCGTGCCGTCATAGCCTACCGTAGTGCCGTTGGAAGTCGTGGTGGTCTCGGCGGCCTTGGAGCTTGCGCTCTTCGGGCTTGCACAGCCCGCCAGGCCCATGGCGGCAGCGCCTGCAGCAGCGATGCCCGCGCCGGTTAGAAAGTTACGACGACTGATTTCCATGATGTTGATCCTCTCGATCGTGCGCGCCCTGTTAGCGCGCCTCCCTCCCGCTGGGCCCAATTGGCGAGCCCCGCGTTCTATGGGTGCATCATGGCAACTTTTTCGACCCCGCAAACCGCCTCGAAGGGTTGAAAAATGATAAATCCCCTGTCAACCCTAAGGGTTGACAGGGGATGTTTAGCCTGTTGGGAGCAGGGTTGATGCGTTTTGTGCGCGCTACGCCCGCGAATCCAAGAACTTCGTGAGTGCGAAGAGCCCGGCGGCAATGAGCACGCCCACAATCACGAGCGCCGCAAGGTGCGCCACCACGCGCACGAGCTGCAAGACGATGCCCACGATAACAAGCAGGACAAGCACGCCCAGGATTACACGCAGCCAGTATTCCGTCATTCGATCCTCTTCCCTTGAATTGTTTCACGCCATTATAGGCACTGTTTTTCTCGCGCCCATTCCGCTCATCCGTATCTTCGAAAATCCCATGAGAGAGCAAGCGTTCCTTTTCTGAAAAAGGCACGCTCGCGACACTTTCCCCGACCGATTCGGAGCGCATGCGCAACAAAAGCCCTGGTCGACGAGAATCCAACGCGACGATAGGCTTCCTTTTTCAGAAAAATGCAGCGCCCTACCCCTCCTGCGCACACGAAAAAGCGGCTCGGGACAATCCCGAGCCGCTTAACAAGCACATATCGCGTGCTGCACATAGCCGATGCGTGTCGCCTGCGCACATTGCGCGCCCTCGCGCTACGCTGCAGCCAAGTCGCTCGATGCAACCCCTACCAGGAATAACCCTTCGGGCCGCCGCACATCCACTACGCCGCTAGGCACACGCCCTACACGTAGAACAGAATGTCGTTGTACGTGGGAACGGGCCAGTAACCGTGGTCGGTAATGCACTCCAGCGCGTCAACCTCGGCACGCAGGGCCTCCATGGCCGGCACAACCTTCGCAGCGTACGCGTTGGCCTGCTCCTGGCTATCTTCGATAGCCTCGGCAGCCGCATGTTCTTCCTTCAGAGCGTTGTACGCAACGTTGGTGGCCTTCAGACCATCGAGGAAGCGCTGCAGCAGCTCTTCCTGATCGGCTAGGTCGGCAGAAGGCAGAGCTTCCTTCACGGCCGTGATGCCCTTGGCGATCTTCGTAGCGTACGCATTGATGGCCGGAATGTAGTTGCGACGCACCATGCGCTCCATGACGTTCGCCTCGATGTTGAGCGTCTTGGTGTACTTGTCGAGCTTGACCTCGTAACGGCTGCGAACTTCGTCTTCGCTCAGGATGCCGAACTCGGCGAACAGGTCGATGGACTTCTGGTCGACGAAGCAAGGCAGCGCCTCGGCGGTGTTCTTGTGGTTCGCCAGGCCGCGACGCTCGGCCTCGATGGGCCATTCGTCGCCGTAGCCATTGCCATTGAACACGATGCGCTGGTGGTCGGTGAGCACCTGCTTGATGTACTTCAGGGCGGCAGCCTCGAAGTCGGCGCCCTCCAGACCCTGCATGGCGTCGGCGAACGACTTCAGGCTCTTGGCCATGGCAGTGTTCAGAATCATGTTGCAGTCGGACAGGTTCACCTGGCTACCCGGCATGCGGAATTCGAACTTGTTGCCAGTGAAGGCGAAGGGGCTGGTACGGTTGCGGTCGGTGTTGTCCTTCAGGAAGTTCGGCAGTACGTCGACGCCCAGGTCCATGGCCACGCGCTCGGCCGACTTGTACGGACGATCGTTGATCAGAGCTTCCACAATGGCGCCGAGTTCATCGCCCAGGAAGATGCTGATGATGGCCGGAGGCGCTTCGTTGGCGCCCAGGCGGTGGTCGTTACCAGCGCTGGCCACGCTCATGCGCAGCAGCTCCTGATATTCGTCGACCGATTCGATAACGCAGGTGAGGAACACCAGGAAGCGCAGGTTGTCGGCAGGAGACTCGCCCGGCTCGAGCAGGTTCGTCTTGCCGTAGCTGATGGACCAGTTGTTGTGCTTACCGCTGCCGTTGATGCCCTCGAACGGCTTTTCATGCTGCAGGCATACCAGGCCGTGATGGCTGGCGAGCAGCTTCATCTTTTCCATCGTGAGCAGGTTCTCGTCGATGGCGCGATTGGCGTTCGTGAAGATGGGGGCCAGTTCATGCTGGCAAGGAGCAACTTCGTTGTGCTTCGTCTTGGCAGCAACGCCCAGCTTCCACAGCTCGTCGTCGAGCTCCTTCATGTACTCGTTCACCGTGGGGCGAATGGCGCCAAAGTAATGTTCTTCAAGCTCCTGGCCCTTGCAGGGGGCAGCGCCGAACAGCGTGCGGCCCGTGAGCATGAGGTCCTGACGACGTGCGTAGTCCTTTTCGGAGATGAGGAAGTACTCCTGCTCGCTACCCACGGTAGTGATGATGTGATGGCCGCCCTCGCCGAAGAACTCGAGAACGCGATTGGCCTGGTCGGAAATGGCCTTCATGGAGCGCAGGAGCGGCGTCTTCTTGTCGAGGGCCTCGCCCGTGTAGCTGCAGAATGCCGTGGGGATGCACAGCACTTCGTCCTTGATGAAGGCGTAGCTAGTGGGATCCCAAGCGGTGTAGCCGCGAGCCTCGAACGTGGCGCGCAGGCCGCCGTTGGGGAAGCTGGAGGCATCGGGTTCGCCCTGAATGAGTTCCTTGCCGCGGAACTTCGTGATGGCGCGACCGTCGCCTACGGGCTCCATGAAGCTGTCGTGCTTCTCGCTGGTGATACCCGAAAGAGGCTGGAACCAATGAGTGTAGTGCGTAGCGCCGTTTTCGATGGCCCATTCCTTCATGGCATGGGCGACCGCATTCGCCAGCTCAATATTGAGCGGCTTGCCCTCCTTGATCGTATGCGAGAGTTCCGCATACGTATCGCTAGGCAGGCGATCCTCCATGACGGCGTCGTTGAACACCATCGAACCGTAGATTGCTTCGATATCCGACATCCTGTTGTGCTCCTCACTCATAGGCTTAACACGGTGCCGCCCCTACGGGCAACCAAATGCGCGAGCACTGCAGCCCGCTATAGTCATGGTTTCTGGCTACGATACCACGGAAATAAGTCTTTCCTCACCATGCTTAGGCAAACATACAAGAGCAATGTTTCATACTGGTTGCAAGTTCGTAAAATGCCGTATAACACAGGTCGTTTCATGCAAATCGCGACCGCGCGAGGAAAGCGAGGCGCCTAGTACGAGCATGCGCGCATTTTTGCTCTGCAACCCCGCATCAAGACGTCCAAACGGTCGCCAAACCGCAACTTGGGCAAAATCGCGGATCGTTTTGTAAAAAATTCGGCTTCCTACAGGTAAATCTTCGCATGGGACCCGCGCATGGAGTCAATCGAAGCAATCTCGCACGCTCGGATTAGCGTTACCCCCTAATCTCAAGCTCCCCACACAAAGGTTCAACCGAAGACAACCTGTACAACGACGATTTTTTTACATTTCGGCGGTCAATTTTGCCAAAAAGCCGCACCAAGCGACCCATTGGTGGTTTTACCCAACCCAAAGACGTATTTTCCCTTACAGCTCAATCCCATCCGCCTTGTTCAGGCCAACGCAGCAGTTAACACAAGGGCCCCATGCAACCAGCAACAAAAAGCCCCAGCCAAAGCCGGGGCAAGGTTTTGTACGGGCGAGCAAATCGCCCCGAACCGCGAGAGAGTTGGCTTAGGCCAACGACCGGAGCGGTGAAAGGCCGGCCCTAGCAGCAAAAACAAAAGGACCCCGGCAAAGCCAGGGTCCCGATTCTGGTGAGTGCGGGAGGCCCGCCGCGAACCCAAGTTGGCTTAGGCCAACGCAGCGGTTCGCACAAGGGCCTCCCGTGCCACCAGAACTAGCGCTTGCTGAACTGCGGGCGCTTACGAGCCTTCTTCAGACCGTACTTCTTACGCTCAACCATACGGCTGTCGCGCGTCAGGAAGCCAGCCTTCTTGAGCTCGGCGCGATATTCGCCAGCTTCGAGCAGGGCGCGGGAAATGCCGTGACGCAGAGCGCCGGCCTGACCAGAAACGCCACCGCCGTTGCACAGGGCGATAACATCGAAGTGCTCAACGGTATCGGTAACCTTGAAAGGAGCGGCCGCGTAATCGACCAGCTGCTGACGACCGAAGTAGACAGCGGCGTCCTTGCCGTTCACCGTGATCTTGCCGGTGCCGGGCACCAGGCGAACGCGAGCGACGGCATTCTTCCTACGGCCGGTGCCGTAATACATTGCTTCACCTGCCATTGGTTAATCCTCCAAGCTAATCTGACGGGGCTTCTGAGCCATATGCGGATGTTCGGGACCAGCGTAAACCTTGAGCTTCATGCCCATGGCGCGACCCAGCGTGTTCTTGGGGAGCATACCCTTAACAGCATGCTCGATAACGCGCTCGGGGTGCTTCTGCATGGCCTCGGCGAACGTTTCGCTCTTCAGACCACCCGGATGACCCGTGTGACGGAAGTACTCCTTCTGAGCGGCCTTGGTGCCGGTCAGACGGATCTTGTCGGCGTTCACGATGATCACGAAGTCACCGGTGTCGACATGCGGGGTGTACTGAGGCTTGTTCTTGCCCTTGAGAATGGTGGCAGCCTTGGTGGCAACGCGGCCGAGAACCTGGTCCTCAGCGTCGATCAAGACCCACTCACGCTCAACTTCGTTGGGCTTGGCGTAATACGTCTTCACTCTGTTTCCTCCAATTACGTTCCTTGTGCTCGCAAACGGCTTCTGAAGCTAGCCGCAAACGAACCCAAGGGGTGTCGTTTTCCAAAAGTGCAGGCACACACGGACGTCGGGATCCTACTCCGAACACGAATTTCCGGCCCTGGACGACCTTCTGTTTCGTTCCGCATTCGCACTGCTGTACGGGGCTTCTGAAAGCGAACTTTTGTAGTGTAGTTCCCTGATGCACGAAGTGCAATACGAGCACGCACCCGTTGAACCATTTTTCCGTATATTGCACACGATTCCGTTCCCCGCTTGTGCCCCACCCCCAAATGGAACCCACATATTGGGGCGTTCGCGCGGAGCCAAATCGCACGAAACGCGCACCAGGATATCAACCCACCCCTATAGCGCGCGTTGCACGTGCGCGTCTTCACGCCCTCACCGCATTCATAGGGTATAGTGCGAATACCTTTTCGCAATCACGAGAACACGAGGACGCATGCCTCAGCAGATAATCTACCTGGACCACGCCGCCGCCACACCGATGGACCCGCGTGTGCGCGCAGCCATGGCCCCCTTCGAGACCGAGTTGTTCTTCAACCCGAGCAGCCCCTATGCGCCAGCCGTTTCCGTGCGCAACGCATACGAGCAGGCTCGCGCCGACCTGGCACACGCCATCGGCGGCAAACCCGCTGACATCATCATCACGGCGGGCGCCACCGAATCCATCAACCTGGCATTCACCTGCCTGGACAACCCCGATGGAAGCGCCAGCGATGCCCATGTCATCACGACCGCCATCGAACACGCGAGCGTCCTTGCCAGCGCAAAGGCACACGACCACACCCTAGTTGGCGTAACGCCCACGGGTCGCGTGCTTCCCGCGGAAATCGAGACCGCCATCAAGCCCACAACGCGTCTGGTGAGCGTGGGTCTCGCCAACAACGAGCTGGGCACCATCCAGCCCATTCGCACCATCGCCGAAATCGTGCGCGCCGAACGTCTGCGCCGCCTGCAAGCCGGCGACGCCACTCCCCTGTTCCTGCACTGCGACGCAAGCCAGGGAGCAGGGCAAACGAACATCAACATCAGCAGCCTGGGCGTGGACATGCTCACCTGCAACGCCGGCAAAATCTACGGCCCCAAGCAAGTGGGGCTGCTGTGGGCGCAGCCCGACGTGGTCCTGCACGCCCTCGTGCACGGCGGTGGCCAGGAACGCAACCTGCGTTCGGGCACCGAAAACGTTGCCGGCGCCGTCGGGTTCGCCCGCGCGCTCACGCTGGCCGTAGAGGACCGCAAGTTCGAGGCCGAGCGCCTGCAAGTGCTGCGCGACGGGCTGCAGCGCTACCTCACGCGCGAGTTTCCGCAGGCCGTGGTGTCGGGCCACAAGAAGCACCGCCTTCCCGGGCACCTGCATATCTCGTTCCCCGGCATCGACGCCGAGCGCATCGTCTTCCTGCTGGAAGAGAAGAACGTGCTCGTAGGTACGGGCGCGGCGTGCGCGGCGAACAAGGACACGCGCAGCCACGTGCTCGAAGCCATCGGCATGGACCCGCAGCTGGCCGATGGCAGCCTGCGCCTTACGCTGGGGCATCTGTCCACGCGCGAGAACACCGTCGTGGCAGCCCAGCTCATTTCCGCGGCCATCCACAGCGAATACGAGAGGATGGCCCGATGAGCAAGCCAAACGTACTCGTGGGCATGAGCGGCGGCGTTGATTCCAGCGTTTCCGCAGCTCTGCTTTTGGAAGCCGGATTCAACGTCACCGGCGCCTACATGAAGAACTGGACGCTCGATGTACCGGGCGCTCGTTGCCCTTGGGCCGACGATCTGGCCTTCGCGAAGCGCACGGCCGTACGGCTGGGCATCGACTTTCGCGTCTACGACTTCCAGGAAGCGTACAAGCGCGACGTGGTGGACTACATGGTGGCGGAATACGCCGCAGGTCGTACGCCCAATCCCGATGTCATGTGCAACCAGGATGTGAAATTCGGGCTCTTCCTGCAGGCAGCCGAAGAGGAGAACTTCGACTTCATCGCCACGGGACACTACGCGCGCACCGAATGGAACGCCCTCGAAGGCACGGATGCGCTCGCCTTGCCGCAGCCCGACCGCCACTTGCTTCGCGCTGCCGACACGCACAAGGACCAGACGTACTTCCTCTATCGTATGACGCAGCACGCCATCGATCGCACGATCTTCCCCTTGGGCAACTTCACGAAGCCCCAGGTGCGCGAACTGGCAGCCGAAAGGAACCTGCCCAGCGCGAACAAGCCCGACAGCCAGGGCATCTGCTTTGTGGGCGAAGCAAGCATCCGTCATTTCCTGCGCATGTACGTGGAAACGAAGCCCGGCGACATCATCCATGCCGAAACGGGAAAGAAGCTGGGCGCACACGAAGGGGCTATCTATTACACGTTGGGCCAGCGCAAGGGCCTGAACCTTTCCGGAGGACCCTGGTACGTTGTTGGCAAAGACATGGATGCGAACGTAGTGCTGGTAAGCGAAAGCAAGGAATCGCTGGAGCGCGGCGAGCGCGAGGTCGCCCTCGACCGCACGTCTTGGGTGGCCGGCAGCGCCCCCGCACCCGGCCGCTATCTTGCACGCACCCGCCATACCGGCCAGCTGACCTGGGGAAATCTGGAAGCGCACGACAGCGAGGCCACCTTCACCTTCGAGGAAGAGCACGAACGCGTGGCCGCGGGCCAATCCGTGGTGCTCTACGATGGCGACATCTGTCTAGGCGGAGGAATCGCCCGCTAACCGCCAACCGACCCCCATACAACACAAAACGGGGCGACCACAATGGCCACCCCGCATGCCAAACGTCGCCCGCGTGGGAGGGTATTAACGCGGGCGACAAGGGAAGATCGCAGAGGAGGTGGGGCGTCGTCGCGCTAGGCGCGCAAGGGAAACAACGCCCCAACCGAAGGATTCCGTGCTACTTGTCGGCCAGAGCGCGACCCACCACGTAACCCTGCGTGTGCGCACGGCCAAGGGAAAGACCGGGCACCGTCATGGGATAGTCGGGGCTACCGAAGAAGTTGCCGGCGCAGTTGCCGATGGCGTACAGACCCTCGATGACCTTGCCATCCTTGTCGAGCACCTGCATGTCGCCGTTCACGTTCACGCCATGGATGACCGTGGAAACGCCCACATGACGATGGATGCCGTAGAACGGAGGCGTAGCGATCGGCGCAAGCCACTTGGCGGCCTTGCCCATGTCCTCGTCAACGCCCTTGGCGGCCAGCTCGTTGTAGCGCTCAACCGTCTTCACGAAGGTCTTCACATCGGTCAGGCCCAGCTTGTTGCCCAGCTCCTCGATGGTGTCAGCCTTGTACGTGTTGATGAGGTTCTCGTACACGCCCTTCTTCTCGCCGCTCTCTTCGGGCATGTAAGCCTTCATGCCCTCGGGATCGACCAGCTTGCCCGGCCACTCAGCGCAGGCGGTCATGTAATCGCTGTCGAACACCTGGGTGTACCAGCCAGCGTCTTCCTCGCTGGTGAGGAAGTTGCCCATAACGGCCATGCTCGAGCGCTGCTCGTTGCAGAAACGGGTACCGTCGTTCTTTACGCACAGGAACGGCATGTCGGCCATGGAGCCCGGGCCGGCATCGAAGTCGTGGATGACCTTGGAGCCGTTCACGGATTCCATGCGAGCGCCTGCCCACACCATCATCTTCTGGCCGTCACCGGTCTTGTTCTGCTCCTTGCGGTACAGGTTGGCCATGTCGGGATTGTAGTAGGCCATCATGTCGTCGTCGTTCTCGTAGTCGCCCGTGGCAACGACAACGCCCTTGGAAGCGTTGAACTTCACATACTTGCCGTCTGCCTTGGCGATAACGCCCGTGACCTTGCCGTTTTCCACGACCAGCTGCTGAGCCGGGGTCTCGTAGAAGATTTCCATGCCCTGGTCTTCGGCGTACTTGGCCACGTCACGCATGCCGTTGCCCGTGTTGTAGGGCTTGGGGCCGAAGTCGAACGCGAAGTAGTTCACGTTGTAGCCATCGATGGTCTTGATGGCGCTCGTCCACTTTGCGGTGGTATCAACGGTCTGGGCACCGGCCTTCTGGGCGATGTCCCACAGCCACTTCAGGGCCTCGTAGGAGTTGTTGGCCCACAGCTCGGCCTGTTCGCGACGCGTACGATGGCAGCAGTCCTGCGTGGTCAGCGAGATGCACGCCTGCACGCCAGCCGGATCGCTGTTCGCGATGTCGATGGAGTCGCAGGTGTTGCCCTGGCTGATGGCGGTCTTTTCCTTCTGCAGCAGAGCGACCTTGGCGCCCTTTTCGAAGGCGGAAAGCGCGCAGGGCACGCCAGCGGCGCCAGCGCCGATGACCACGATCTCGTAGTCCTTGGTTTCCGCGATGTCGGTAATGGCGTCGGGAGAAGCGAAGAAGCTCGGCAGCCCGTCGGCCGTGGCAGCGCTGCTGGCGGCCTTCTCGCTCGCGCCCTTGGGCGAAGAGCATGCCGCAAGCGCGCTTGCGCCCGCCATGGAAGCCGCGGCCACGCCGCCGAACTTGAACAGATCGCGCCTCGAAATGTTACTCATAGTTTCCCTCCTGTAGATTGCCCCTACCCGGGGCCCCTCTCGCCGGCGGCCCTTCCGCCGGCCGTCCCCTCAAGCGGTTCCCGCCCGCTTTTGGGAGTCGGCGGAAGCGCTGGCTGCAGGCTGGCGTCCCGCCGACTCCTGCACCATAGGTCTTCACATATCCTCCATGCATCGACCAAGCACCCTTTTTGCGGGGTTATTTCTCTAACCCCCTCATATAACCCTCTACCGACCTGCGGAAACAGAGTGAGTGCGTAGGACATTCACCTTTGATAAAATGCTAGGCGGGAGGAAGGATGCGCCGCGACAAGCGCATCGAAACAGAATGTCTGAAGAATGCGTTGCCGTAACCGGCACCGATGAACCGAGTGGAAAACGCACCTGGCGCGATAGATTGCCCGCCATACCCCTCGCATTTCTGGGGCTTGGTATTTACCGTGCGTGGATCGAAATCGTCTTCGTGGGGTCTTTCGTGCACTACCCCGCCGCCACGTTCACGCTACGCGATACGTTCGATTTCACCACAAGCGGCATGCTTCTCATATGCATGTTGCTGGCGAAGCGCATCGGGCCACTATACCGCCGCAAGCCCGTATTCGTGGCCAGCGCGGTTATGCTCGCCCTTTCCACCTGCGGCATGTTCGCATCCATATGGGTGCCCGAATATGCGTCGCTTCTGGGCCTGCCCTGCGCGCTGCTGGGTGGCGCAGGCATCGGTTTCACCATCCTGCTCTGGAGCGAACTCTACGGCTGCCTGAATCCCCTGCGCGTAGCCATGTACTATTCTGCCTCCATCATCGTGGGCGCCCTGATCATCTACATCTTCGAGGGCTTCAAGCTGCCCTGGCTGTTCACGCTCACAATGCTTCTACCCCTGATCTCGTTGGCGCTCGTGCGTCGCTCGTTTGGGCAGCTGCCGAAGGCCGAGCTTCCCAGTACCACCTGGGTGCGCTTCAGCGTACCGTGGAAAGCGGTACTCATGATGGCGCTCTACGCGTTCGCTTATGGCACGCTGGAACAGCCCCTGTACTCCAGTTTCTTCGGGCCGCACTCCGCGCCCGGCACCGTTATCGTGGCGTGCGTGGTATTCGGCGGCGTACTCATGCTGGGCGACAAGTTCGACTTCAACATAATCTACCGCATGGCCCTGCCCCTCATGATCGTAGCGCTGCTAATAATCCCCTCTCTGGGCTTTTCTGGTGCGGTGGTTTCCAACCTGTGCATTTCGGGCGGCTATACCGCAATGGCCATCCTCATCATGCTCATCTGCAGCAACATCTGCTACCGCTACGGCGTTTCGGCGGTATGGCTCTTCGGCATCGAACGCGGCGTGCGCATCCTGCTCATGTGCCTGGGGCGCATCCTCAGCTGGGCAGCGGGCACGTTCATGGTAGGTGCCATCGATGGCACCTACATAGTGGGAGCCATCGGCATCTGCGCCGTGCTGGGAGGCACCCTGGTGTTCCTTTCCGAGCGCGACCTTTCCAGTCGCTGGGGCGCCACGTTCCTCGACCAGACGGCCGCCACCCGCGAAATCGTGCAGAAGCAGGAAGTGGCCGACCGTTGCCACGCGCTCGCTTCGGAATACGGCCTCACCACGCGCGAGTCGGAAGTACTCCTGCTGCTGGCGCAGCGCAAGACCGTAGGCATCATAGAGCGAGAGCTGTTCATCGCAAACGGTACCGCCAAAGCGCACATCAGGCACATCTATCAGAAGCTCGACATCCATTCGCGCGAAGAGCTCTTCGAAAAGCTCGCCATCGACGGCCTCCAGCCCCTCGACTAGCGCATTCGTCCAACCGGAATAGGCGCATTCCGCCCGCAGGGCGGAACAGCGGGACGGACGCCCCCGACCCGGACAGACGAGCTTTCGCAACGCGAAAGCGAGCGGGATGCACCCCAACCCGGATAGGCGAGCTCTCGCCACCGGCGAGAGCGAGCGGGATGGGACGCCCCAACCCGGATAGGCGAGCTTTCGGCCCCGCCGAAAGCGAGCGGGACGGACCCCCCGGCCGTCGACCCGAACGGCCCCGAGACGGACCCCAGCTCGAACGTACCCGCGCCAGGCGCGGCCCCGGGATGGCCTGCCCCAGCCCGCGAAGCGGGCGGCGGGGCGCGTGGCCCATCGGGGGCACTGCGAAAGCAAACAAAAACGCGCTGTACCCGGGGTTGCCCGCGGAGAGCGGGAGGCGAAGCCTCACGCAAATCCGCGGGCAACCCCGGGCAGCGCGCAGTAAAAGCATGAACCAGCGCAGCGCACGAGCCCGGCGCCACCGACGCAAACGAAAGGGGAACGCGAGGGATAACCTCGCGTTCCCCTATGGGCGCAGCAACACGCCGGGCGAGCAGCGGAGCGGTGCCCCGATGGGCCACGCGCCCCACCGCCCGCACCCCGGGATGGGAAAACCCAGCCCGAGAGGGTTAGCCTGCAGCTACGCCATACCAGGCAGTGCCCTCGTCATGCCAGCCCAGCTTCACGAGGTTCTTGTGCTCCTGGAGGCTGGTGGTGTAGTTGTGCGAGCCCGACTGGGCGTTGGGGTTGTACTCGCGGTAGAGCTTTACCGTCTGGGCGTCGTCGGAGTACCAGCCGATGCCCTCGTAGTTCCAGCCGAGCGAGACCAGCCAGTCACGCTCCTCGGCGCTCATGGTGTAGTGATGGTCACCGCCGTTGGGGTTGTACAGGCGGTAGACCGGCGTGTCGCTCGTCTCGGGGGCTACCCAGCCGGTGCCCTCGTACTGCCAGCCAAGCTTCACCAGGCCATCGCGCTCCTCGTCGCTGGCCGTGTAGAAGTGCTCGCCGCCGTTGGGGTTGTACAGGCGGTTCATGGCAACGGTCGCCACTTCGGGCGCAGGGTCGACAACGTTGAACGTCGTCGTCGCGGAACTGCCCACGTAGCGATTGATGCCCGTCACCGTGGCGGTGGCAGTACCCGCCTTCTCGGTGTCGGCGAACTCGATAACGTAATCGGTGCCAGCAACAAGCTGCTTGCCATCCAGCGTAACCGTGGCGTCGGGCGTAAGGGCCTCACCCGTTGCTGTCTGATCGGCCACGGACACAACGGCCTTGCTCAGGTCGCCAGGATTAACCACCAGATACGCATCCGTGGGGTTCGGCATCATGGTGATGGAGAACGTCACGGGAATGAGCCCATCAATCGAAGAGGAGATCACGCGGAACGTATTCACGCTCGCACCCTCAGCCGCAACGTTCTCGGCGGCAACATGATCGGCGCCATAGGTGATGCCGGCAATGTAGCCATTGCCCTCGTCGGTAGGCGTGATGTCGATGGCATAGCTGCCCGCCGCTTCGGTAATGGTCGCTTCGGCTTCGATGAACTTGCCGGCCATGGAAGCCGTGCCGTCGCTCGTCTTCACGAAGGCGATGGGCGCGGAAGACGTAAACTGAACCACCATATCGGCCGAATCGGTGCGCATGGTGGGGCCAGCCTGATAGGTGAACGCAACCGGGGTCACCGCATGCAGGGCGGATTCGTCCACCATAACGGCCCAATAGCCAGCGGCGACTTCGTCGGCGGCACTGTTGCCAACCGAAAGCCCCTTCATGAGCGAGGCGCCCTTGTCGTTGAACGCAACTACGGCCATAACCTTGCCGTCGGCATCAACTTCGGAAAGCCCCAGCTCACCCGTGGAGAATCCATTGGCCATGGAAACGCTCTGCGAAGAGAGGCCCTCGTAGGTGCCCGTGGTGTACCAGGTGGACTTTGCCGTACCCGTAAGCGCCGTAGCAACCCGCTCAGCCGCCTTCAGGCGCTTATCGGCAGCCACCAGGCTCTCAGCGTCGCGGTTCTCGTCCTCCAGAGCGCTATTGGCTTCAGAAATCGCCTTGGTCAGCAGCGATGCGCCCATAGGCTGCAATTCGCCAGCAGCCAGCTCCTCAGCCGCAGCAATATCCCCCTGAAGCGCCTTGCTAGCCTCAACCTGCTCCTGGCTTGCCACCACGAACGTCTTGACGATCGACCCTGCGGCAAAGTTCTTGCCCGTGGAAACGACCTTCAGCGATCCGCCCGCCTCGTATACTTTCAAGTCGCTCACGGTGTAGTCGACGCCCTCGACAAGCGTGTACGGCTCGCCATTCACCGTTGCGGTGACAACAGGGTGAACCTCGCTAACGCCAGCAACCTGATCGGGAACGGACACGCTTACCGTAGTCTCGTCGAACGAAAGCTGCGCGATGGAAAAGTCAACGGACTTCGTGCCCGTGAAGCCATCGCCGCCCTGCGCCGTTACGACCATCGTGTAGGAGCCCGCATCGACAACCTGGTCAGCAGACACCTCTTCGCCGGCAGCATTGAGGTACGTCGTGGTGGTGAGCACCCCGCGCAGGTCGAACGTGGCGTAAGAGCCATACGTATTGATGTAGGCGTACGTGCAATCGGCCATCGAAAGCGGCTGGGGCTGGCCCGTAAAGCTACGGGACGCAAACCCGCGAAGAACCGCGCCGGAAAGATCGACCGTGTCGGGGGTGATGGTGAAGCCCAGCAACGCTTCGCCTTCGTATCCGCCTATGCCCGTTACCACGACCGTGGGACGCACTGCGGGATCACCCGCAACATCCCCTTCCTTGACCAGCAGATTGTCAGGCAGCCAGGGGTCGACGTTATTGCGATAGGACACAACGTAGTCAACGCCCTCCTGCAGCGTGTAGCCCTCGGAAGTCGCATGCACGGACGGCGTAATCGCCGAACCCGTATACGGATGCGACATCAAGTTGGAAACGCCTCCCAGCGAATCGTACGTGACGACCTTCGAGATATCGCACTTCGCCACCTGGAATTCCGCCGAAGTAGAGCCAGCGTACACGCCCATGCCCGTCACGATGACCTTGGCGGTTCCCACCAGGCAGTTGTTCTCGTAGGAGACCGAATAGTCAACGCCTTCGGTAAGAAGCTCCCCGTTCATGGAAACGGAAAGGTACGGCAGCGTAACGGGGTTGCCGCCGTTATACGAAACCGACTCGTCGACGCCATTGAGCGTGGCATCGGCAATCGAAAGAGGCTCATCCAGAATGGAGAACGTCATCGAAGCGCTATCGGTCACATTGCCCGTAACGGGCGTGCAGGTCACCGTATACGTTCCTGCGTCCACCGGCTCGACTTCCGCACCCGAAGCATCGGTGTAGGAAACCTTGTAGTCCGAAGCGGGAAGGATCTTTCCGCCATCCCACATCTTGAACTGGGGAGTGGGGGTAATGACGGAGCCCGTCTTCAGGAACTTGTTGCCACCCACCAGCGACATATCGACCACGAAGTTATTGGGGTCGAGGCTCGTGGGCGCAATGGTGAACGTTCCACTCACCGTGCCCTCGTACGAACCAATGCCCGTTGCGGTGTACGTTGCCGTACCCGCCTGCACGTTGTTCTCGTAGGAAATCGTGAAATGCGTGCCGGGCGTAAGCACGTTGTAATTCTCGTCGTATACGCCCTCATCGAACGGACGAATCTCCTGACCCGTATACGATGGATCGCTCCACAGCTTGCCATCGAACCAGCTCTGCTGGAGCTGCGTGGCCGCCCACGCCTGCGGGGCGCTTACGAGCAGGGCGAACAGGGCAAGCACGAAGACGGCAACGCCCAGCGCACCGCCCTTCACTCCCCCGTATTTCATTCCCACGTTTGTTTGCATAAGACCTTCCTTTCCCTCGAGGCGCCCACGCGCCTCGCCTTTACGCATATACGGAAGTGGCCCGCGCCTTGCGGCGTGGGCCAGGAGGAACAAGGCGGGGAGCGCATGTGCGCACCCCGCCCGATTCGTTATTTCATGCCATACCAGGCGATGCCTTCATCATTCCAGCCGGCGGCAACGAGCATTTCAGCTTCGCTCTTGCTGACGGTGTAATGATGCGCACCGGAGGAGGCATTCGGGTTATACAAGCGGAACAGCGGCGTACCCTGGGCATCGTCGGAGTACCAGCCAATGCCCTCGTAGTTCCAGCCGAGCGCCACAAGGCCCTTCATCTCTTCCTCGCTCACCGTGTAATGGTGGTCGCCGCCATTGGGGTTATACAGGCGGTAGACCGGCGTATCGCTGGTGACCGGGGCATTCCAGGCGCTACCTTCGAACGTCCAACCAGCCTTCACGAGCGTATCGCGCTCGGAAGGGACGGCCGTGTAGAAGTGCTCGCCCGAATTCGGGTTGTACAGACGCAGCATCTCGCACGTCTCGACCTTCACCGGGGCCGCAGTGCCCGATTCGTTGAAGGCGGCCATCTCGCT
Organism: Denitrobacterium detoxificans; assembly: GCF_001643775.1. Taxonomy (NCBI): domain Bacteria; kingdom Bacillati; phylum Actinomycetota; class Coriobacteriia; order Eggerthellales; family Eggerthellaceae; genus Denitrobacterium; species Denitrobacterium detoxificans. The sequence continues at coordinate 2,126,315 of NZ_CP011402.1, forward strand.
TACCAGCATCTCGTCGTGAGCATCCACCTGCGCCTGAGTTGCGCTGGAGCTAGATGCCACCGACTCGGCAGCGGCGATGGCGGCCTGCAGTGCAGCGTATGCGGCATCGGACTTGTCGCCCTGCTGAATAGCGCGCGCTTCCTCGATGTGGCCATTAAGCACGTCCTTGTCGACGCTTGCGGCCTCAGCGGCCTGCAGGGCCTGGAGGCTGGAAGCGGAAACGTACGACTTGGCGTTATCGGACAGCGCTTCGTATGCCGCACGAGCAGCAATGACGTCTGCCTGAGACTGAGCGCCAAGCGTGCTGGACAAGTTGGCGATCAGCTGCGTGGCATACGCAGCGCCTACGGCATCGAGCTTGGCAACGCTGTCAGCGGAAACCGCAGCGCGGGCCTGCTCGGACAGCGAGGCGTAACCATCTTGCGCGGCCTTGACATCGGCGCCGTTCGCAGCGGTTACCGCATCGGCTTCCGGCAGGGCGGCAATGGCGGCCTCTACCGTACCCGACCCAGCAGTCAGCTGGAAGTCGGCAATGGCCTGCTGCAGCGCAGCCTGGGCAGACTTGATGTCGGAGCCCTGCGCATGATCGTTAGCGGCAACAGCCTGGGCATCATCGATGGCCTGCTGCAGCGTCTGGTAGGCGCCCGCACTCGAAGTGCCCTGCTCGATGGCCTGCGCCACTTCAAGATCGGTCTGCAGCGCAGCCAGGTCCTCGCTTGCGGCGGCAGTCATCGCCTTCACGACGCCTGCGGTCTCAACGGTAAGGCACGACGCATCGCGCACTTCCGCGGTAAGCGTCTGGCCCGTAGTAATAGGCGTCCAATTCTCGCACACGTTCGACGTAGACCAATCCTGCACGGTCATGGTCTCGCCATCGGGAAGCGTGCTCACGAAGCGATACTCCTTCGAGCCGGCAACACCACCCGCAACGTCTACGTACACCTTCTGCTTCTTGCCAGGCTTCACGACACCGCCGGCTTCAACGGCATCATCGGACGTAGCAGATGCGACCGTAAGACCCGTCGACAGGGTGCCATTCTGAGAGTCGGAAATCATGTTGGCAACAGCCTGCTGGTCGAATTCGACATCGCAGCTCTGCTTGGTGGTGATGCCGGAGTACGACAGCGAGAAATCGACAACCTGGCGGCTTTGCAGCTGCTCAGCCGTGAGCGTTGCGAAGTAGTTATCGCCATCCTTCTCCATGGGCGCACCGCCGATGCTCATGCCAATGATCATGTCGGCATACATGCTGTTCGGGGCAAAGATTACGGTATAGGTTCCGTCGCCATTCGAGAAGGCGGTCGTAGAGGAGCCAAGATAGGTACCCACCGAAGACGTTTCGTCGGAACCGGTCTTGTACCAGCTCACGCCTACCGCATAGGTCTTCGCATCGCCGGTTTCCTCGCCCGTACCGCTGTTCGAAGGCTCGCCCACATGCAGCGTCGCAGACAGCGGCTGGTAATCCACCAAATGCGTAGTGCTCACGCCCATCGACTTCAGCGTCTTCTCGGCAACCTGCCAACCAGAGGTCACATTGCCCTCAGCGTCGGTCTTGGGCACATACACCTTGAAGGAGAGCATGCTAGACCCCGTGGGGGAAGACAGCTCAAGGGACTCGAGGCTTGCAGGCAGAACAAGCGTGCTCGGCGCCTCGTCATACACGATGGAAACCGTCTTCATACCTTCGCCGAAGTACGCGGAGCGCATACCCTCGAACCCGCTGTAATCCATGCTGTCGAAGAACGCACCCGTCGGGAATTCGCCCTTGGTCAGGAAATTGTCCTCGGTAACAGTCGAACCCGTCTTGCCACTACGGACAACCAGATGTTCGGGCATATTACCCATGAATGAATTGCTCGGGATGTACGCGACGCTGGCCATGTCGACCGTGGTGAGCTTGTCGGTGCTGTAGAAGCCCGTCACATGCTCCAGGCTTTCGGGGAAGTTAATTTCCTCGAGGTTGGAGCAGTTATTGAACGAACCTGTAGCCAGGTTGCGAATGCCTTCGGGCAGCGTAACCTTGCGCAGGGAGCTATTGCCGCGGAACGCCTGCGCGTCAATAGACACCGTGCCCTCTTCCACCGTGTACTCAGTGAAGGTACTGCAGGGCAGGGACAAGATGAGATGCTTGCCAGGATACTGCGGGTCAACCTCAGCGCTCATTTCGCCATACAGCACGTTGTCGACGACATGATAGACCGGGTTGTTCTCGGATACGGTGATCTCGGTCAGGGCGAAGTCACCCGTGAAGGCGCCCGCCATCGAACCGGTCATGCCCGCGCCGATATGAATCTTCTTCAGGTTAGGCATGTTGGCGAAGCAGCCACCGCTGATGGAAGTAAGCGTATCGGGGAAGATGAACTCGGTAAAGCCCGTATCCTCGCCGAAGGAGCCATCTCCGATCGATTCCAGGCGCGTGCCGAAGTCGAAGGACGTGAGGCTCTGGCAGTTGTAGAACACGTACGTGCCAATATGCTTGGTTCCGCCCACCTTTACGCTGGCGAGGAACTGGTTGTTCTGAAATGCGCCATTGCCAATGGTCTCCATGCTGCTCGGCAGGTCAACCTCGTTCAGCGAGCCTTCCACGAAGCAGTCGGCGCCAATCTCGCGCAGGCCTTCGGGGAACGTGACATGCTGCGTCGACGTAGAGGCAAAGGCATAATCGCCCAGACGCTCGGTACCCGCGGGCACATCGTAGCTCGAGCGCTTCGCGCCCTCGTTCACGGTCACGAGCGTCTTGCCGTCACCGCTGAACAGCACGCCGTCTACCACCTTGTAATTAGTCGTAGCAGGGGAAACCTTGTATTCAGCGCAATTGAGGTTGTAGGCAAAGGCTCGCTCCAAGGAATCGGCCGGAACGCCAGCGCCCACGGTGATCGACTTGCAATTGCGCATATTGGAGAATGCGCCTTCTCCCACGCTCGTCACGCTATCGGGAATGACCATCTGGGACGCACCGCACGCCTGGAAGGCCCCCGCGCCAATCGTCTCCAGCCCGTCATTGAGCGTGAAGTTCTTGCTGGATACGCTCGAGAAGGCCATAACGCCCACGCTCTTCACGCCCGAGGGCAAGGTGATGTCCGTATTGCCAAGGCTCGTGCCCGAGAAGGCGCCATCCGCAATAGTGGTCAACGCGGAAGGCAGCTGGCCATTCACTACCGAGCCATCGGCCTTCACCACGCTGATGGATCCCAGGGAACCATCGGAGCTAAGCGCCTTGTCGCCGATCTCCGTTACGGCATCGCTCATGACAACATCCTGAACCGAGCAGTAATACAGCGTCTGAGCAGGAATCTTCGTGAGGCCGTAGGGGAAGGTAACCTTCTTCACGCTCGAGGTATTGAACGTGCCACTGCCCAGGTTTACCAGATTGCGAGGCAGCGTGATTTCGTCCAGCTTCAGATCGTAGTAGAAGACATTGTCTTCCATCGTGGTCAGACGGCTGGGATTGGTGTCGGAGTCTTCGAAGTTTACGGTCGTGAGGTTGGGCATATGCTCAAACGCGCCGTACTCGATCTTCTCCACGCTTGCGGGAACAGTGACGGTCTGGCAGCCCGTTTCGGCAAACGCTTGGGGCCCAATAACCTCAACGTTGTCGGGAATGGTCACGTTCTGCAAGGATCCGCCATAGTACAGCAAACGCGGACCTTCGGGGTACGTTTCGTCGATAACGAAATCGGCGTAGTTGTCCTGACGAACCTTTACGGTCATATTCGCCGTGTACGTGGAGGATTCTCCCGTTGCCGCGTCAACATGAGTCAACGTAGCGGTAAGGGTGGCGTTACCCGTGGTATTGCCAGCGGTGATCGTGCCCGTAGCAACGTTATCGCTACCTGCGGATGCGTCAGAGGAGTCCTTGACCGTCGCAATCGACTCATTGCTGCTGCTCCACACGATGCTATCGGAGGCATACGCAGGGGAAACAACGACCTTGGCGTCGTAATCCGACCCAAAGGACACCGTTGCCTCGTTCGTCTGCATCGCAATGCCCACCGATTCGGGAACCTCGGATACATGCACGGTGACGGTGTCGGACACGGAAGCATCGTACGTCGACGTACCCGTAATGGTAACGTCGCCCTTGGCATGGGCCGTCACAACGCCCTTGCTGTCAACCGAAGCGACGGTGGAATCAGCGCTTTCGTACGTGATGCCCGTTTCCGTTGCATTGCTGGGGGTAAACGCACTGGAAAGCGTCACGCTCTGACCCTCGTACAGCGTGCTCTCATCAGGCGTGATGTCAACAGCGGTAGGAGCGATCTGGTTGATGACAATCGTTTCCGGCGAGCCGCCATTCAGGCCGTAGTCATACGCATACAGCGCAACCGTATCGGGCATCGGGTCGACGAGAGATGCCTCATCGGCAACGCCCTGCCACGCGGAGCGCAGATTGCTGATCGGAATATCGAAATGCCAGGTACGCGTGCCGTCCTCGTTCGTGACGTACTGCTCTTCCGACGCCTCGCTCACCGTGGCGCTGCCATTGCCGTCCTTGTCGTCGGCAAGCTGACGCAGGAAGTAGCCCTGATGCACGGTGTCGTAGAACTGTACGGCGGCAAGCCAGCTATTGTCGGTGACGTCGAAGCTCAACACGCGCTCATCGCCCTGACCGGAATACGAGATGTTGGAAATAACCGGCGCCTGCGTATCGTAATAGAACGAATCGGTCTGCTTCTGAACGGCGCTGCCATCGCCACCGGCGGTGGTAGCCGTCTTCGTCATGGTGTACGTACCCTGCGGCAGGTAATTGCCCGTATCCTCGTCCTGGCCAGAGAATGCGAACGGACCCGTCCACTGCTCGCCATAGGTCATGCCGTAGTTGGAAGCGTAACGCGACTTCACCTGGTATTTCTGATCGAACGAACGCACGACCTCGCCCTGTTCGTTCGTGTATTCCACCGTATACTCGTTCAGGTTGCGGCGCAGGCCCGTCATGGGGCTGGCGCTATTCGGGCTCGAAGAGTACGGCGTGCTCGAAACCACCTGCTTGCCCTGATGTACGAAATTGGAGTAGTCGCCATCAACGGCCAGGCTCGTGCCGCCATCCAGCGGGTTGATGCCCAGAGGCAGGTTGGTCGTGCCACTCGTAAGGGCGGTACCGATTACGTGGGAACCCGTAACTACCTCTTCCCCGTTGATGGTCGTCTTGGAGGTAGAGCTGTAGCTATCGGAGTCAAATGCGGGGACGGCATCCCAATCGCCGTAGAAGCCGCAGAACGGCGTGGACAGATCGGGGTTACCCGAGCCATCGGCAGCCTTCAGCAGGGCAAAGCCCTCAACGAACGTACCGTTCGGCGTATTGGCCGCAGCCCACTCGGTGAATGCGGAACCGCAGGAGATGTTCACCGTGTAGGAGGCGGAGCCATTGGCGGGAACAACCACGGCGCCATCGGTAAGGCCCGTGTAGCTCACGTCGATGCCCTCACCCGTCCAGTCCTTGCTTGCCTGCTGGAACAGGCCATTCGCCACCGTATCGGAAATGGCGTGCGTATCGGGCGTATAGGAAGCTTCCGAATCACTGAAGTTATGCAGCGTAACCTTGAAGCTCCAGGTGCCAGTAGCGCTTTCGCCCAAATCGGCCTTCGGGCGATCGGCCACCTTCGCGCCATCCACGGTTACGTACACGGGAGTAGATACCGCAGCTTCCACGTCCGCCAAGCCAGCACCCTGCTTGCGCGGGGAATAGTAGCTCGCGGAATCCGCACTGTTCACGATGGGGCGTGCGGTGCTCATAAGAAGCTGGCTGACCAGGCTATTCTTTTCGTCCTGAGACTTCCCGGAAAGTGCGGGATTCGCTTCGATGTACTGATGCACCTGAGCGGTAATGCCGGCCATCTGAGGGGTGGCCATGCTCGTGCCGCTCATGTACGCATAGGCATTGCTGCTTCCGCTCACCGAGCTGTAGATGTTACCACCCGGAGCGGTGATTTCGGGCTTGATGTCCATTTCGGGGGTGGTTCCCCAGCTACTGAAATCGCTCATGACGTAGTTTTCGAACGTTGCCGAATCGGCCTTTGCGTCATGTACGACCTTGATCTGGGCAGAGCCCGACTCGATGGCCTGCTTGATGCTCTCGCCAGCTTCCAGGGAAATGCCCACCGAGGGGATTTCCTGGGCGGTGGTAAAGCCGAAGTTCTGGTTCGTGCCAGACGCGTTATCGTAGAAAACGACGGCTACGGGATTCAGCGACGCAACGTTCTTGAGCTTCTGCTCGAACGACAGCTTTTCGCCGTTGTCCTCGCCGCCACGCTGAATGAGAACCATCTTGCCGGCAAGCGTTCCACCCTGCGCTTCGGAAAGCACGGCAACGTCGGCCGCGGAGCCAATGCCGCCGTCGACGATGTCGTAGGAGCCTTCGTCCAGAGCGTTGAACAGGGGAACCTCAGTGCCATCCTTCGCGGTAACGTCGCGATAGGCAACCTTTTCATCGGCGAAATAGAATACCGAGCTACCCTCCGCATTGTTCACACTTGCCACGGCAAAGGAGTTGTCGAACGACGCGGGGCAGGAAATGATCTCGGCATCGGGGTCGGTCGCGTACGGCAGATTTTCGCCGGACTTGTTCCCGTAGGCCGCGTTATACGCATTACCAGCAGCAACGTTCACCACGATACCCTGGTCTTCCAGAGCGTTCACCGCATCGGCATACGTCTGGCGAGAGCCCTCGGCACCAAAGCCATTGTCGCTGCCGAGCGACATGTTCACGACATCGATGTTGTTGCCGCTCGCTTCGCCCGCCTTGTCCAAGGCGGCTACATCGTCCATGGCAGCAATCAAGTTGCTGTCGTAGATGTTGCCCTGCAGGTCGTCGCATACCTTGAACATCATGATCTGCGCATTGGGGGCGGCGCCTTCGATTTGGCCGCCATTCGCGGCAGCGATGCCGGCCACATGCGTGCCATGCGTAAGGTCGGTATAGGTGCCAGGCGTAACCTCGTTATCGTTGTCCGCGTAGTCGTAGCTAAACACGATCTTGCTGTCGGTGTACACGCCCGACTTGCCAGCGGCGAGGTTCGTCTTGGCGGCGTTGATCTCGTCTTCCGTCCAAGCAACATCCACGCCGCTCATATCGCCATCAAAAGCCTCGTGGTCAATCTGCAGGCCACTATCGATGATGGCGATGGTCTGGCCATCGCCGCGATAGGCAACGTCATCGGCATTCGTCATGTCCAAGCTCGATTGGTTCAACGCATTGGTGGACTGAATGCCCATGTCGGAAGGAATCGAATACGACTGCTCGACAAACGCGTTCTTCACGCCATCGAGATTCTGAATGGCCTCGAGGGCGCTTTCGGGCGCCTTGATGGCAAAGCCGTCGATGACGTTGTAGTAATCGGCGATTTCCTCGATGGAATCGTCGGATGAACCGTCATCCGTAGAGAAGAGCTGCAGGCCACCTGCATTGCCAGAACCCTGGCTCTCCCCCGCAACCACATTGCGGATTGCGTCGCGCATGGAGTCATGGCGCGATTCCGAGCTCGGCGCGCCAAAAGACAGGCCGAACAGTTGCACGCCCGAATTCCAGTTGTCCTCAAGCTGAACGATGATAGTGACTTTATCGCCAGACGTCGGCGTCTGGTCCTCGATGGCATTGCCCGTAGCAACGTCCGGACTTGAAGCGCCCAGCTTGGTGAGCTGCTGCTCCAGGGACGTATCGGCAGTTTCTTCCACCTGCTGCTGTGCCTCGGCAGGCACGTCGTTTTGAGACGCAGTCTCATCGGCGAATGACACACCGGCCAGGCCAGTGCTCGCAGCCAGCATGACAGCAACGCCCGTAGCGGTTACGCGCGTGAGCATGCCGGAGCGACGCCACGGGGCTGCATCCCCGTCTTGTACCCTCATACCCTTTCCTTCCTTTGGGCCCCTTGCGGCACCACTGGATACAGTGGTGCCATGGTTAAATTTGCGAGAATGGTACCAAAGAAAGTAGGTAAGCCTAATTTGTGCTTACGGAGGATAATCCATTCGGACCAACGCGCTGTTTTACGACGTTTTCCCAGTTGAAGAGCGAGTCGCTCATAGGCAATACGACCCCACTGGTTTCATTTCCCGCATTCCTCATCCGAATGGGTTGACAGAAGTTAGACTTCTTAAACTGTTAGTTCGCCCTAATTCAAGTCCTTTTGGGCTGAAATGAGCGAGCCAGTCCTCCACGTTTCCCACACAAGATGCGAAATAGGCCATAACGCACTGCGACCCGCCGAACGCATCGACGGGTCGCAAGAACCACTCTGCGAGAACGACTCCTAAATATACTTCACGAGGCGAACTATGTTCTTACCCTCGACGCGTTCGTATGTGAGCTCATCCACGCACTTCTTCGCCATGAGGATACCCAAGCCACCAATAGAAACCTGATCGATATCGTCGGGCACTTCGGAAGTGGGCTTCTGCAGCGGATTGAACGATACGCCCTTATCGACAATGGAAATCATGATGGAGGCGGGGTCCGTATTACATGCGCAGCTCACGCATACCGTACCGGGATTATCCTCAGTTGCGCGCGGATATGCGTAGTGACATACGTTTACGAACATCTCCTCAACCGCAATGTCAATCTTGTGGCACACTGCGCTGGGACAATCGAGCGCCTCGAGCTTACGATGGATGAACTCATCGACTTCCTCGAGCTTTTCGTCGGAAGCAGGCAGCTCAATCTGCTCGAAGCTCTCGGGGGGCACGCCCACCTTCAACACGAGCATAGTGATGTCGTCGGACTGCTCGGCGCCCTCGGCAAAGCGCGAAACGTCGGCGCGCACGGAGCACAACAGCTGACGCGGCGAATAGCCCGCGCGCTCCTTCACGAAGTCGATAAGGCGGTCGGGACCATACAGGTTCTCTTCCACGTCCATGGCCTCGGTCACGCCGTCGGTGTACAGCAGGAACGTATCGGAAGGCGAGCATTCAATCTCGTAGGGCATGTAGGGCATGTCCTCGAAGAGCCCCAGCGGCAAGCCCGAACGCTTTTCCAGCCATTCGCATGAACCGTCGTTCAACACGAGCGGCGGATTATGACCCGCATTAACGCAGGTCATACGCATGGACTTATAGTCGAGGACACCAGCGAACGCGGTAACGAACATGCCCGCTTCGTTGCCCTCGCACAGCTCGCGATTCGCGCTTTCCACGGCAAGCCCCAGCTCCATACCCGATTCCATGTAGTAGCGAATCTTCGACTTCGCCGACATCATGAACAACGCCGCCGGCACGCCCTTACCGGACACGTCGGCAATGACGAAGCCTAGCTTGCCCGCTTCAGAATTCGAATCGCCAATGAGGAACAAGTCGTAGAAGTCGCCGCCCACCTGCTTGGCCGCATTCATGTCGGCAAAGATGTCGAACATCTTGATCTCGGGGAACGGAGGGAACGCACGCGGGAGGGCGTTTTCCTGAATGGCCCTGCCTGTTGCAAGCTCGGTATCCATGCGCGATTCCGCTTCGGCAATCCAACCCTTCAGGGCACTGACCGTATGGTTGATGTCATCGGAAAGCGACGAGAACTCCGTAATGCCACGCACGTTCACCTGCGTGCTCAAATCGCCACCCGTGATGCGGCTAAGCGCCCCATTCACGTGCCAGATATTGCGCACCACCAGGCGCTTGATAACGAAGTACACCACCAGGAACAGGATGGCGAATACGAGGACTTCCATGAACGACGTGATGAGCACCGCCACATCGAGCGAGAACCGTACTTCGGATGTGGGATGCACGGCAATGATACGATAGCCCTCTACCTCTTCGTACGTGGCATAGCACTCTCCCCCATTGAATGACGTGGTGAAGAGCTCGCCTTCCTGAATGCCATCGGCGTCGGAAGAAAGCGCGCGAGCATCCTGCACCCTCACGTCATTGCCGGCACTCACCACGTTGCCCGTGGCATCGAGCACGACAACCTGGCCATTTTTCCCCACATGGCGATTCCGAACCGCCTCTTCCACCTGCATGGAAATATCGTCAACGAAGTTTTGGGCGTCGTAGCCTACCTGCACGAAGCCGCCTTCGACCGTAACGCCCGCATACTTGCGCCACGTCGTTTCGTCGTACGCCATGGGCTGGTACGACTGCACGTATTCGGTTTCGCCGCCCCCGGGAAGCAGGCACAGAAATGCGCGAGACTGGTCGCCCGATGACATGTCAAAGCCGATGAAGCTAGTATTCGAGCTGGCAATTACGATGCCATTGCCGTCGACCATACATACCTCGGCAACGTCGAGGTCATCGGCAACGCGGGCACACTCCTCATTCGTTGCCCCCTGCGCCGAAGGCAGGGACAGCGCCGCCTTGTTGGTGAGCATGAGCAGGTTTTCGTCCGAAGCGTCGGCAATGGCCCCACGCACATCCGACACATTGAGTCGCAGCAGCGATGCTTCGTCGGAATACATAAAGCTCGACTGCAGTATGGCTGTGAACCCCACGGTGATTACGAACACCGCAAACACCGACACGAGCAGATACGCTTGAACGACCTGGGCAATCCCCCGCTGACCGCGCGGCATAATCGAAGGCCGGTGATTCACCCGAGCCAATGCGATGGCGGAAAGAGCCACGGAAATGCCCACGCACGAGATCATGGGCAAGGCACAAGCTTGCACCACCTGGAAGGCGCGCACCGACTGGTCGAAATTGGTGAGGAAGACGAGAAGCAGGTGAGGACCTCCACCACCAAACCCGTCGCCATCGCCATAGGCCATGAGGGCATGCGACTATCGAACAGATACTTGTGAAGCAGCGCCGCATAGACACCGGCGGTGATGGTGCCCAGCGAGCATGCCAAGCGCGTGAATTCCCCGGCGCCCCACAAAACGGCGAACCAGCGCTCTATGCCGCCAATAAGACCAGCTATAATGCCCGCCGGCCCGCCAAAAAACAGACCCGCAGCCAAGGGGGCTGCATCGCGCACGTTCATGGTGGCGCCATTCGTGGGGATGCCGACCTCGGTGCCGTACACCGCGATGAGCCCGAAAACGAGGCCCGCGATAATCTGCCACCAAATCTTTGGGATACGCATAATGCATCGAATACGGCGCAAAAGCGTAAGCCCGACGCAAGCGATTACGGGCAACAACGTGGCAAATGCAAACTGAGCAACAACGAGAGCATCCATAAGGCACGGCCCTTCCCCCAGACACCTTGCTATCAGTGTACCAACCCAGGAGCGCATTGTGCCCGTCAATCTGCGTGAACGCACCCCGTCCCTTGCTCGCGTTTGGAAGGCAAAAGAAAACCGGCCGAAGAACTCGACCGGTTTAAGAATCCGCCTTGGGCAGCGGGGCCCCGCAGCCGCCCAAGGGGTTTCGAGGATTGTTAGCTAGATAAGCTCGGCGACCTTGGCCTCCAGCTTGCCCATATCAGCAGTGGGCTCGAAGCGGGCAACGACATTGCCCTCGCGATCGACCACGAACTTCGTGAAGTTCCACTTGATGTCGGGGTTCTTCTTGTAGTCCTTATCGATCGCCTTGAGCATGGCGCTCATGGCAAGAGCTTTCGGCCCATGCCCGAAGCCCTGGAAGCCCTGCTGGCTCTTCAGGTACTCGAACAGCGGAAGCGCGTCTTCCCCGTTGACGTTCGACTTCTTCATCTGGGGGAACTGCGTGTTGTAATTCAACGAGCAGAACTCGTGAATCTCTTCGTCGGTACCCGGCGTCTGGCCGTTGAACTGGTTGCACGGCACGTCGATGATCTCGAGGCCCTGATCATGGTACTTCTCGTACATAGCCTCAAGCGGCTCGTAATGCGGAGTAAAACCGCAACCCGTAGCCGTGTTAACCACGACAATGACCTTGCCCTTGTAATCGGAAAGCTTCAGCTCTCCGCCGTCAACCATCGGTACGCTGTAATCGTAAATGCTCGCCATAGCAAACTCCGTCCTATCCATTTTGTGTAATTCGATTGTACACAACTGAATTAGAAAAAGTCAAACGCCCTTTCATGACAAAACGGTTACGAACGCCCCTCCCCTCAACCCGGAAAGGCGAGTTTTCGGCGCAGCCGAAAACAAGCGGGACCACCCCACCCCACGACCCGGAAAGGCGCATCCCGCCCGCAGGGCGGGACAGCGGGACAGACCCCCACGGCCCTCGATAGCAAATCCCGCCGAAGGCGGGAAAGCGGGCCCAACCACCAACCCGAGGCGGCGAGCTTTCGCAAAGCGAAAGCGAGCGGAACCACCCCACCCCACGACCCAGGAAGACGCCTCCCGCCCGAAGGGCGGGACAGCCCCTCGACGACCCGAGGCAGCGCATTCCGCCCGAAGGGCGGAACAGCGGGGGCAAGCGCCACGACCCGCCCCGACTCGCATGCCGGTTAAAAGCGCAGCCTTGCCTCACTCGGGATGGGGCTCGCGGGGACTGGCGGCCCCTGGGGCACCCTGTGAACACCATACAAAAGCGCTGTTCACGGGGTTGGGGCTGGGACGGGGAGGCAACGAAGGCGAAGCCGAAGTTGCATCACCGTCCCAGCCCCAACCCCGTGCAGCGCCAGTACAAAACTGCTGAACAGCGCAGCGCACGAGCGTAGGTTTCGGCCCGTGCGGGGCCGAAACCACGCGAGCAGCGGAGCGAGGCGTGCCCCAGGGGCCGCCAGCCCCCGCGAGCCCGGGACGGATTACCCAAGCAAGGCTGAGATTTTCGGCACATACCCCATGATGAAGATGATGATCATGAGCACGGGAATGCCCCAGGCGCACCACAGGCGCAGCTGAGGCGGGAACTTAATGCCTTCGCCCGCATCGGCTTCGGCGATAAAGCGATCCCATCCCCAGCCCAGGCGCGTGCTGCAGAACACGGCAAACACGATGCCGCCCAGGGGCAGGATGTTATTGGACACGATAAAGTCCTCCACCGACGAAATGTCGCCCAGACCAGGCACCACAACATCGGAAAGCACATTGAAGCCCAGCGCGCAGGGAATGCTCAGCACGGCAAGGGCGATGCCATTGCACAGAACGGACCGCGTGCGACTGATGCCCCAGCGATCCATGCACCAAGAAACGATGGTCTCGAACACGGCAATGACCGTGGAAAGAGCGGCAAAGCCCATGAACACGAAGAACAGCGCACCCCATACGTTGCCCAGCGGCATGCTGCCGAACACGATGGGCAGCGTAACGAACACGAGCGAAGGACCCGCATCGGGGCTTACGCCAAAGGCGAAGCAAGCGGGGAAGATGATTAGACCCGCCATGAAGGCAACCAGGGTATCCAGACCGGTAGCGGAAAGCGCCTCCGTCGTCAGGCTACGCTCCTTGCCAATGCGCGAACCGAAGATTGCCATGCCGCCCATGCCCACGCTCAGGCTGAAGAACGCCTGGCCCATGGCCGCGTAAACGGCATCACCGAACGTGCCAAGCTGTTCCGGTAGGGAATCGCCCGCGAACAGGCGCGAGAAGTCGGGCTGCAAGTAGAAGGCGATGCCCGCATCGGCTCCGGGCAGCGTAACCGCACGCACGCACAGCGCAACCATGATGACGAACAGGGCACCCATCATGAACTTCGAAACGCGCTCTACGCCATTGCGCAGGCCACCGATGGTAACGGCCACGCCCACCGCAACGGAAAGGAGCATGAACAGCACCAGCTGCACGGGGTCGGCGATAAGGGCGTCGAACGAGGCGGCCGCGGCATCCACGCCCGCATTCGTGAACTCGCCCGAGGCAAGGCGCGGAATGTAGGCAAGCATCCAACCGCAGATGGTGGTATAGAACATGAGCAGCAGCATGGAGCCCACGTAGCCCCACCAGCTGAACCAGCGAAAATCGCGCTTGGACGGAAGAATATGGAACGCCCGCGCAGTACTGCTCTGACTGGCCCTGCCTACGGCGAACTCCATCACCATGACGGGCAGCCCCAAAATGACTAGGAACAGCACGTAGATGAGAATGAATGCGCCGCCGCCATACTGCCCGGCGATGTACGGAAAACGCCATACGTTGCCCAAGCCAATGGCACAACCTGCCGCAACCAGAATGAACCCCAGACGAGACGCGAAATGCTCGCGCTCTTCAGCCTGATGCTGCTCCATATTCAAACTCCCCGTCGTATGCATGCAATAACTCGCACATGATACCAGAGACGCATGATGCGGCGGCGCCTCACGGGGCATTTCGCACGAGCGCGCAGGCTACTTTCGCTCGGGCGAACGATAGAACAGCAT